>NZ_JBOHJB010000038.1:0-30170 GCF_050728395.1 Methyloceanibacter sp. | reverse complement strand
CATCGTTGCCTGAGTCGTCGCCGCTGGCCTGATTGTTTTCGCCGTCGACGTCGTTGCCGACATCCTCGCCGCTGGCCTGATTGTTGTGGCCGTCGACGTCGTTGCCCGCGTTCAAGCCGCTAGCCTGGTTGTTGTCGCCATCGACGTCGTTGCCGGAAAGAGCGCCGCTGGCTTGGTTGTTGTCGCCGTCGACGTCGTTGCCGGTGATAAAGCCACTCGCCTGGTTGCCGTTGCCGTCGACATCGTTGCCCGAAATAAAGCCGGCAGACTGATTACCGTTGCCGTCGACGTCGTTACCGACGATGGCGCCGCTCGCCTGGTTGTTATTACCGTCGACATCGTTGCCGGCGATAAAGCCGCTCGCCTGGTTGCCGTTGCCGTCGACATCGTTGCCGGTGCCCACGCCGCTCGACTGGTTGTTGTCGCCATCGACGTCATTACCGGAAAAGGCGCCGCTGGACTGATTGAAATCGCCGGTGACGAGGTTTCCAGTCACGGTGCCAGAGGCGATATTGCCGTCGCCAAGGATGAAGTTACCGGAGGCGAAGCCGCTCGCCTGGTTGTTGTCGCCGACGACGAAGTTGCCGCTGAACATGCTGTCCGCAGAGTTATTGTCGCCGGTGACGAAGTTGCCATCGCCCACGCCGCTCGCTTGGTTGCCGTTGCCGTCGACGATGTTGCCTGAGAAGGCGCCGCTCGCCTGGTTGTTGTCGCCGGTGACGACGTTTCCAGTTACGAAGCCGCTCGACTGGTTGTTGTTGCCGTCGATGACGTTGCCAGAGAATCTGCCGCTGGCCTGGTTGTTGTCACCATCTACGACGTTACCGACACCGTCGCCAGTCGACAGGTTGTTGTCACCCTCGACCAAATTGCCCGTGTCGTCACCGCTGGCCTGATTGTTCTCGCCGTCGATGAAGTTGCCGGTGTCCTCACCGCTCGACTGGTTGTTGCCACCGTCGATGAAGTTGCCGACGTTCGTGCCGCTGGCCTGGTTGTTGTCGCCGTCGATGAAGTTGCCGGCAAACAGGCCAGACGCCTGGTTGTTATCGCCGTCGATGAAGTTGCCGGACGCCGTGCCACTCGACTGATTGTTGTCGCCGTCGACGACGTTGCCGACGAGCAGGCCGGTGGCGATATTGCTGTCGCCGTCGACGAAGTTGCCGGAGAAGTTGCCGTAGACCTTGTTGCCGTTGCCGTCGACAAAGTTGCCGGAGAAGTCGCCGGTCACGATGTTGAAGCTGGCACCGTCAGCAAGGAAGTTGCCGGAGAAGTCGCCGATCGTCGTGTTGTTCTGCACGTCATCGCCGCTCAGATTGCCCGAGAAATTGCCGATTACCGTGTTGAAGGCGTAGTTGTCGCCGTTCAGATTGCCGGAGAAGTTGCCGATGATCGTGTTGAAGGCCAAGTCATCGCCGTTCCCGTCGCCGGAGAAGTCGCCGATGATCTTGTTTCCGATCACGTCCTGCTCGTTGAAGCTGCCCGAGACATCGCCGATGATCGTGTTGCCGGCAATGGTGGTGGTCCCAGCAGTGCCGTTGCCGTTGAAGCTGCCGGAGCCGTTGCCCAGGATGGTGTTGTCGATGATCTCGGCGTCACCGAACAGCACGCCATTGCCGTTGAAGCTGCCCGACAGGTCGCCCTGGACGTTGTTGCCGATGATCTCGGCATCGCCACCGAGGATGCCGTTGCCGTTGGCGGACAACGAACCTGAGCCGTTGACGCTATTGTTGAAGATGTCAGCGTCGCCGAACAGGAGTCCGTTGCCGTTGCCGCTAAGGCTGAAGTCGCCGGTGACATTGTTGCCTGCGATGTCGGCGCTGGCGCTGAAAATGCCGTTGCCGTTGCCACTCAGGTTGAAGTCGCCCGCGACGTAGTTGTCGGAAATATCGGCATCGCCGTCGCCGAAGATACTGTTGCCGTTGGCGCTGGCGTTGCCTTGGCCAAACAGAACGTTGTCCTCGATATCGGCATCGCCGTCGCCGAAGACGCTGTTGCCGTTAAGGACCGCATTGTTCTCGCCGGAGATGAAGTTCCCTTCGATATTGGCTTCGCCGTCGTTGAACACGCTGTTGCCGTTGACGTTGGCGTTGCCCTCACCAAAGATCGTGTTCTCTTCGATATTGGCGGAGCCGGTATCGAACCCGATCACCCCGTTGCCGCCATTGCCGTTGATGTTGGCATTCTCCTCACCGGAGATGAAGTTGTTCTCAATGTTGGAGACGCCACCGTCGCCGCCATTGCCGTTGGCGTTGGCATTTTCCTCGCCGAGGATCGAATTGTCTTCGATATTGGAGATGCCGAATACAGCACCGTTGCCGTTGCCGTTGGCATTTTCCGCACCAAGGATGTTGTTGTCTTCGATATTGGAGACGCCGAGGACAATGGCGTTGCCGTTACCGTTGGCGTTGTCCTCGCCTGAGATGTTGTTGCCTTCGATATTCGAGACGCCGACGATCAGGGCATTGCCGTTAACGTTGGCATTGCCCGATCCCGAGATGTTGTTGTCTTCGATATTGGAGACACCGACGATGAGGCCGTTGCCGTTCACGTTGGCGTTCCCGTCACCGAAGATATTGTTGTCCTCGATATTGGACGACGCGACGACCAAGCTGTTGCCGTTCAGATTGGCATTGCCGGCGCCGGAGATGTTGTTGCCGACGATGCTGGAGTCGCCGTCGAGGAAGAAGCTGTTGCCGTTGCCATTAGCATTGGCGACGCCAAAGATGTTGTTACCGACGATGTCCGAATCGCCGTCACCGAAAACGCTGTTGCCGTTGCCGTTCGCATTCAGAACACCAGAAATGCTGTTGCCGACGATCGTGGAGTCGCCGTTATCGGTAATGCTGTTGCCGTTGCCGCTTGCATTGACCAGGCCAAAGATCTGGTTGTTCTCAATGTCAGCGTTGCCGCTGTCATTGCCATTACCGTTGGCGAAGGCGTTGAACTCGCCTTGGATAGAGTTGTTCTCGATCACGGCACTGGCCGCGCAGGCCGTGGTCACATTGCAATTGCCGTTGGCGGTGCCGTTGAAGTCGCCAAACATGACGTTGTCTTCAATCTCAGCGTTTCCGCTCGAGCCGCCGTTGCCGTTGAGGGCGCCGTTGAACGTGCCAAAGAGCAGATTGTCGTTCAGCACCATGTTGGCGGTGCAGCCGCCCTGGAAGCAGTTGCCGTTGCCGGAGCCGTTGCCGACGCCGATGAGCACATTGGGATCCATCTGGGCATTGCCGGTGCCGCCCGCTGCAAAGGCATTGCCATTGCCGCTGGCATTGCCGTCGCCGATGACCAGCAGGCCGTCAATCTCAGAGTTGCCGGAACCACCGCCATTGCCGTTCAGGCTGGCATTGCCGTCTCCATAGATGATTGCGTTTTCGAGCTCGGAGTTGCCGGTGGTGGTGAGGCCGTTGCCGTTGAAGCTGCCGTTGAGGTTGCCGTGGACATCGGTCGCGACCTGCGTATTGCTGCCGCCGGTGACGCCGTTGCCGTTGACCGACAGATTCCCAAAGCCGACGCTCGTATTGTCGATCTGGACGTTGGAGCCGTCGCCAACGAGGGCATTGCCGTTGCCGCTTTGGTTGCCGATGCCGATAGCAGTGTTGAACAACTGGAGACTAAAGCCGTCGCCGCCGTCGGTACCGGGTGCCACTGCGTCGCCGCCATTGCCGTTGCCGGTCTGGTTGAGCGCTCCAAACGAGTAGTTGCCGATCGCGATGCTGGTGCCGTCCCCGCCAGCGCCCCCATTAGCCCCGGCCGCACCATCGGCGCCTTCGCCGCCATTGCCGTTGAGGCTTTGGTTGAGTATGCCGAACGAAGTGTTGGCGACCGAAACATTCGTGCCGTCGCCGCCCTCTCCACCGGTAGCACCGACTGTGAAAACGCTGGCGCCCAGGTTACCGGCATCGCCACCTTCGCCGCCGTTGCCGTTACCGCTTTGATTGCCGAGACCTAAAGCATAGTTGGCGATCTCCACGTTGAGACCGTCGCCACCTTCTCCACCGGTACCGCCGAGGACGAGAAAGCCGCCCACGTTGCCGCCGTCGCCGCCTTCGCCGCCGTTGCCGTTGCCGGATTGGTTGAACGCTCCAAGGGCAGTGTTGGCGATCTGAACGTTGATGCCGTCACCACCTTCTCCGCCGAAGCCGCCGGCGACCAAAAAGCCACCCACGTTACCGCCGTCGCCGCCTTCGCCGCCATTGCCGCTGCCCGATTGGTTGAACGCGCCAAGGGCGTTGTTGCCGATCTGGACATTAAGACCGTCGCCGCCCTCTCCGCCGATGCCGCCGAAGACGATAAGGCCGAGCGCGTTGCCGCCGTCGCCGCCTTCGCCGCCATTGCCGTCCTGGCTGCCGTTATTCAACCCGACGAAGCTGTTGTTATACTGAACATTGACGCCGGAACCTGGGAACCCCGGAAGGCCGTTGAAGCCAAGGAAGCCGAACCCGCCGTCGCCGCCTTCGCCGCCATTGCCGTCTTGGCTGCCGTTGTTGATGCCGATGAATTCGTTATCAGCCTGGAAGTTGATGCCGAACAGGCCGCCATTGCCGTCTTGGCTGCCGTTGTTGAATCCAACGAAGGTGTTGCCGATCTGGGTATTGATGCCGAAACCGAAGGCGTTGCCGTCTTGGCTGCCGTTATTGACGCCGACGAAGGTGTTGAAGAGCTGGGTGTTGACGCCGACGAGAAAGCCATTGCCATCCTGGCTTCCGTTGTTGAAGCCAATGGCGACGTTGCCGATCTGGGTGTTGATGCCGGCGAAGAGGCCGTTGCCGTCCTGGCTGCCGTTATTGAACCCGATGGCGACGTTGCCGATCTGGGTGTTGATGCCGGGCCCGAAGAACGAATTGCCGTCTTGCGATCCGTTGTTCACACCGATGGCGACGTTGCCGATCTGGGTGTTGAAGCCGGGTCCGAAAAACGAATTGCCGGTCTGGCCTCCGTTATTCGGCCCAAGGGTGAAGTTGGCGATCTGCAGATTGAAGGTAGGCCCGAAAACGGACGTGCCGTTTTGCGCCTTGGCCTCTTGGGGACCAGCCACCGTGATGGTCGCCGCCATTGCAACCGCGCCGAGCCCTGCCACCAGGCTCCGCGACCAGGTCGTCGTGCGATTTCCGCCCTTGCTTCTCATTAGTCCCCCTCCAGGTCCGAAGACGTGTATCCCCAAAAACATCGCTCACACTCCCCCCCTTGGGAGCCGAGTCTCGCGAACACTAAAACACAGACGTCGGACAAGTGGTAACGGAATATAAAGCCTGTCGGCGCTTTTGGCTGACCGCTGTTGCATCCGCGCCACGCTCGCCCTCATGGCGGGTAGCGGTGTTCTTTTCATTGCCGGTAAGTCGATGGTTTTTCACCCAATTTCGGCGCCGGCGCAGACGAGTTTTTCCAGCAAGCGACGCGTTTGGCGGCGCGAATTTCCACCTCGCGAGGGCCTTTTGGGAGGTCGGTCAAAGCCCCGACTGACTGTGTCGCGCATGCCTCAACCGCTGAACGACAATTTATGGTGGTGCCTGGAGAATCAGCCGGACCAAGCATGGAACCCAAGACCTTCCAGCGTCGAGTCTTGCAGGGTCTTGCGGTGACGGGAAGTAGCACCGCAATCGCCGCAATTCCTGATTCTCAATTGTTTCCTTATATTTACCGAGCGGCGAAGGTCACGTTATGGCCACAGATGCAACTTCGGCCGCAGACAACAATAAGGCGCCGACTGACCTCAGCCGGCGCCCGCGATCGCGCAAGACAAAGCGAATCGTGAAAGCTACTTGACCTTTGCGTAGGCCGCGGCAAATCCGGTAACCGGCACGGTGACCGTAAACGCCGGTTGCTGATTTTGATTCTGGACGGAGATCTTTAGGTCGGACCCCTTAGCCATGGCAGCGATTTCCGCTTCGGTCACGGCGTATTCCGCGACGCAGCCGCCTTGGTCGCAGCCTTTGAAGGGAAGCGTCTTAGCTTCATCCTGGCCGATCTGCAGTGAGGCCCCCGCCGGAAGGTAAACTCCGAGCGGGACTTGAAGCATCATGACCGGCTTTTTCGTATCGGGGGGCACCCTCACCGCGACCGACAGAAGCCGCTGTCGGGTGTTCTTAATAAATACTGATTGCCCCGCGCGGCAATCGAGCCTGCCTCTGTTGTCCGCGCAACTCACCACCCATATCGGCGGCGGAGCTGGTTGCTGTTGTCCCGGTTGCGCCGGCTGGGCGGGGGTCGCTCCCGGCACCGGAACAGGCTGCCTCTGCTGAGCCGTTTGGGCCATCCCCCCGGTGGTCATCAAGAGAGTCAGGGCTGCACCAGCGATAAGTTTCCGTCCGCACAGACTGTTAGCAAGAGTCATGGCTACATCCCCTACGTAAAGACCGATCCGCGGTCTACTTGATCTTCGCATAGGCCGCGGCGAAGCCGAGAGCGGGCACCGTAAGCGTAAATGGTTTCTGTTGGACGGTTTGGGCGGAGATAGTCAGATCCGACCCCTTCGCAATCGAGCTGAGCTCCCCATCGGTCACCGCATACTCAGCGATGCAGCCGCCCTGGTTGCAGCTGGTGAAGGGCAGCTTCAGCGCCTCCAGCTTGCCGATTTGGAGAGTGGCTCCAGCAGGCAGGTACACTCCGAGCGGGAGCTGTATCAGCAACACGGGCTTCTTGGTGTCGGCAGGTATGCGCACCGCAACGGAAAGAACGCGCTGTCTCGTTTTCCTCAGGAAAAGAGATTGGCCAGCCCGGCACTCGAGCCCCGGCCTCGTCTGGTTACAGCTCACCACCCAGTTTGGCTGCGGCTGGTTGGGCTGGCCTGCCGCCTCGGCCGGAGCCTGGACTTGCGGGGCTTGTCCCTTAGGCTGGGCCGTCTGAGCCATTAGTCCACTACCGAATCCCACGAGACAAAGTAGAGTCGCCGCCGCGATTTTAAGGCGGCGCGCGCTCGTTTTGGTGCAAAGACGCATGGAACATCCCCTCTGAAATTTCGGCGGAGAATGTGCGTTGCCCCGGGGCCTGTCAACCGAAGAAGAGGGGCCCTGCGCGGCTGCCAATAACCCTGACGCGGCCAGCCAAATATTAAGTCCGGGTCCCCGACCGTCCGGGTCATATGCGGGGCGCAGAACGCACCGGGGCTCCACTGCCTTATCGATGTGCCAAAGTTCGAGAGTATGCGCTATTTTGGCAATAGGGCTGTCGGCACTGGATACTCTTTCACGGAGGCTGGATGGAGATCGTCCTGGCCAATGATGCATTCGCGGGCGTTGGGGGCAGCGAGACGTACTTGCTTACGGTCGCGGAACATCTGCAACGACTCGGTCACGAACCAACGATCTACGCGAGGATATGCGGTCCGATGGCCGATCTCGCCATCGCGCGTGGCGTGCCAGTGGCGCGACAATCGAGCTGCTTGCCCTCGAGTTGCGATGTTGTTGTCGCGCAGGACGGCGCCATGGCCTACGAACTGGGCGAGCGCTGGCCAGAAGCGCCTCAAGTATTCGTGGCTCACAGCCCAATCTTTGACTTACAACTTCCACCAGTCTTTCCGGGAGTGGCGAGCGCGATCGTCGTCCTTTCGGACCGAGTCGAACAGCGAATCCGAGCCATGGCTGGCTCACAGGAAATCGTACGTCTTCGCCAGCCAATCGACGCTGAGCGCCTCTTCCCACGCGGCGCGCCTCGAAGTAGGCCCCAACGAGCGCTGCTTCTCGGCAACTATCTCCAAGCAGATGTCCGCCGCGTGATATCGGACGCATGGAAATCTATGGGAGTTGAGATCGTCCAAGTGGGCCAGCCCACAACTGAGCTGCTTGATCCAGAATCGGAAATCGCCGCGGCTGACATTGTCGTTGGCAAAGGTCGAGCTGTTCTCGATGCCATGGCCTGCGGGCGCCCTGCCTATATATACGACATGTTCGGCGCCGACGGATGGGTGACACCCGAACACTACCACCTTCAAGAGGCTGATGGCTTTGCCGGCCTAGCACTGCCCGTCGTTCTCGACGAGCAAAAGCTTCGCCGAGATCTCAACGATTATGATCCGCTCATGGGCCAGGCGAACCGCAAACTGATTTTGATGCACCACCTGGCCAGCACCCACGTGCATGAGCTCGTCGGATTATTTCGCAGGTTGGCGCCAAGGGCGCCGGCGCCAACTCTTCCTCATCGAGAATTTGCTCGGTTGATACGACTTCGCTGGGGCGCCGACGCTGAACTAATCAAGCTGCGCCTCGCGTTGGCCTCGATGTCGGAAAAAATAAATGCCCTGACCACGGAGCTCGAGGTTAATCATGAGCGCTCCGGGACCGAGGATGCCGGGCTTCCGGCGCATGCCCGGCAGACGGCAAATCTCAAGGAGCACTAGGCGCGCTTCGTCTCGCGAAGGAGCCGGGGTCTTGGTGCGGACGGCGGGAGTCGAACCCGCACGGGGTCTCCCCCCCAGGATTTTAAGTCCTGTGTGTCTACCAGTTCCACCACGTCCGCATGGTGCTACCGCCTGGGGCGACGGTGCCAGAAATCCGGGGTCGAGGAAACGCCGCTCTCGCGGAACGCGCCCATCGCCTGGTCCGTGAGCGGCCTTAAGAAATAGCACAGGGCCGAACGGGTGCCATTTGGGAGCACGCCGCCGCAGCGCAGTCGAGTGCTATTTCACGCCCTCTCCGGCGGCACCGCCGGCGCTCGTCTCCCCATTGTCGTCCGGCGCCGTTTTCTTTCCCGGCTTCTTGCCTGATGGCTGCGGCGCTGCTTCGCCCGGCTGGCTCGCCTCGCCTTTCACCCTGCCGGTCTGCACCGACCGCCCCTCAAACGACGCCCCATTCTCGATCGAAAGAGTTTGGTGGTGAATGTCGCCGATCACATGCGACCGGGACTTGAGAATGATCTCGCCTCCCGTGATCGGCCCTTCGATCGTTCCATCGACAACCACCTGATCGGCTGAAACCGCTCCCTTGACGAGAGCCCCGCGAGAGATGATGAGCGACTTGCCGTGCAATTCGCCCTCAATCTGTCCGTTGAGTTCCACCAGGCCCTCGGCGGTGACGCGTCCTTCAATCTTCAATCCTTTGGCGATGACCGTTTTGCGTCTGGATCCAAACATGAGCGCCTCCATGCAATGCCTGGTCTACCATCGGGAAAAGAAGCGAGGAGCGTAAAGATCCGGAAGGCGTTCTTGCCTGTAGCGCCGCGCCGGCCGTGACGAGTTATCGCTTAGCGTCCGCCGCGCGGCCGCGCGCGAGGGTGCCGGCTGCTTGACTTTGCTTCGCTCGCGACTGGCCTGCTTGATCTCGCGATCGGCTTGCTTGACTGTCGGCGGTTCGACTTTGGCGGGCTCTTCGTTGGCCCAAACCAAGAAGTCGTCGCCCTCGGGCAGAATCGCCGAATCCACGCTCGTGTCGGCAACGATCAGCGACGACCCTGGCGTCAGCCTCCGCGAGATCTCGCGGCGAACGTCGTCAGGGATCTCCAACCGGTCGAGCGCCTTCGCTGCATCGCCGCCCTCCCAGCTGAACGCGACCCACCGCGCTTTGCTGTCTCCGGGAGCGAACGGCAGCGCCATATAGAAGTGCGTGCCGAGCGGCTCGTTCGATTTGCGAAAGGCGATGGGCACATTGAACACGCGGCTGAAACCCTGCCTGACGAAGAGATGACCCTCGGGCGGCGCGGCTCGGCCGGCGACTTCATAGACCTTGTTCACGAGTTCGCCGTTCACCGCGCCATTCTCCGGCAGGCCGTTGGTCCTTTGGAATGCCCTGATCGCCGCCGCCGTCGCCTTGCCGAAGGTGCCGTCGAAGTTCTGCGGCGTGAGATAGCCCATCGATGAGAGGATGTATTGCACGCCGATGAGCCGGTCGCGCGGGGTCCGGCGGGTCACCAAGATGCGCAGCGGTGCCGCCGCGACAGGAGCTTGTGCCGCGGTCGAAGTCGTCATCTCCGCCATTGTCATCGGAGCGTCGGCGTCCCTGGCGACGACAAGAGATAAAGACACGTAACCCGGTGCGGCGTCCAACGCGTCGTTCAAGCTATCGTCCCTCGTTGCCAACGCCAAGCGGACGGCCGCGGGAAGCGGCTGGAAGAGATTGGGGTGTTCGATGGGTTTCGGTGACAGCTGGTCGTTGGCAACGAGAACGTTTCCGCCGACCGCGGTCATCTGAAAGAGCTTCGGCGCGAACGAGAACGGCAGACGGATACAGCCATGCGAGGCAGGATAACCGGGCACAGCGCCTGCATGCAGCGCCGTGCCCGAGCGGGTCAGCCGTTGCATCCAAGGCATCGGCGCGCCGCTATAGATGTTCGAGTGGTGAAATCTCTGCTTCTCCAAAATGCTGAACACACCGGGCTTGGTCTCGTGGCCCGGCATGCCGCTTGACACCCTGGAGCTCGCGATGAGGTGCGCGCCGCGATAGACGTCGATCGTCTGACGATTGAGAGAGACGCTGAGCAGAACAGGATCGCCTTGAGCCGGGCCGGCAGCAATTTGCTCGTTGGCGTCAGGCATGCGGGCAGCGACGCGTATCGACAAGAGAGGAATATTGCTGCCGGGCAGCGCGGTCGGCTCGATGCGCTCCAAGGGGAGAACCGGCGCCACAGCAATCGCCGGAGCCCGTAGACTTTCAAGCAGAGGCGGCCGAACGAAAGTCCTGACCGCGGGCAGCACCGGCATTGCGGCTGACGGCCTGACCACGAATGTGAGGGGCAAGCGCGATCTCGCCGCTTCTTTCACGACGGTGAAGTGGCGTGGATTGAGTGCCGAGGGCGCAAGCGACGCCAATTCAAACTTGCCCGTGCTTGCAAGGTTGAACTCCGGATCGGGGAGTCTCGTTGCTTGCTCCATGGCTCCGAGGGAGTCGTCTGTCGGTTTCTCCCAATCGGCCGTCCCGAGGTCGTAATGCATGCTGACCTGCCGAGCAGCGATTTGCTCGATCTCGGCAAGTGCCGGGCGTTGCTGTGCAATCTCGGCCAGGTCTGTTACTGGCAGCGCCGGAATTACTGCGTATGCCGCCGGCCGGAGCGCGGCAAGGTCAAGCGCCTCAGGAGCGTCCCCCCGCGCGCGAAGCGCGACGTCGGGCTGATCGATTCTGCGCAGCACCGTGAACACCGGCAGTTGAGCAATTTTCGGCTCCAAGGGTCCGTGGTCGGTGCTCGAGAGCAAGCTTCGATCGTGCCGGCCGTACTGCCACCACGCGGCCGCGGCCAACGCCGTGATGCAAACGACCACCGCTGTCCAGAGCTGTGGCTTGAAGGAAGGAGATTTCGCCGCACGCCGTACCATGACGCCCGGCGCGAGCATCGGCGCAAGTGGCGCTGCTTCGCTCCTCGGCGGCGACCAGGACACCGAGCCCCGAAGATGCGCGGGAAGAATGGTCGAGGCATCGCCGAGGCTTTGCTCGAGCTGCGATGGCGTGAGATTTTTTGCGTTTTGCAGATTCGCGCCGCGCAGGTTCGCTCTTGCGAGCTCGGCACTGGCGAAATCCGCATAGTCGAGGCGGGCGCCACGCAGATTTGCGGCGCGGAGATTGGCTCCCTTAAGCCGCGCATGGCTGAGGTTCGCGCCCGACAGGTCGGCAGCTTCGAGATTTGCGGACGCCAGGCTTGTGAAACGTAAGCTCGCGCGGCGCAGAGAAAGTCCTGACAGATCGGCGCCGTCAAGATTGGCGTAGTCGAGGCAGGAGCCGCCGAGATTGGCGCCTCTCAGATCGGCATGATCGAGTCGCGCATGCGCAAGATCGGCACCGGAGAGATCGGCGGCCGCGAGATCAGCCGTTGTCAGGATCGCGAAACGCAATTCGGCGTCTCGCAGCAGCGCCGCCTTGAGGTTGATGGGCCCCCCATGCATCGGGCCCATTTGGCGCTCGCTCGCCTCAAGGGCGATGCCGGCCAGGTTGGGAACCGCAGTGGGGTTTTGTTGCCGCCAAGCGTTCCACGCATTGGGGCCGCTACGCAAAATTCCTACATGCGAAGAGACGGAAGACAACGCTACTCACCGACGTGCCGCTGCCGATGAGACTAAGCTGAAACCATTACAGCAGAAACGGCGACGCGGCACACTCCACGAAAAAAGAGATCGCGTGTTTTTCACGCATCATCGGAAGATTCAGATTTCACCGGCGCGCCGAGCGCACTGCGCTACTTGGAAAGTTTCGCCTTGGCGAGAGAGGTGGCGGCCAGGTCGGCGAGACAATTCGGGATCGACCCCGTCTCGCCGTTGCACTCCAACACGTCATTGATGAGCAGGCTGCCGACCTGGTCGCATGGCGTGTCGAGGTCGAACAGCTTCACCGAGCGCTTTTGCGCCTTCAAGGGACCGAGGTCGAGCGCGAAGCGGCGCCCTATGACGCCGTCCGGTTGAAAAAGCACGAGGTCGAGCTTGAGCGCCTGATAGACCGTCGAGCTGTTGTTGGTGACGACGACATAGGCTCGGCAGCTCTCCTTCTGAGGCTCGAGCTTGTTCAACTCGATGGTGAGGTTTGTGGCCTCGGCCCCGACCGCAGGTACGAAAAAAAACATCGCCGCCAGGGCAACGATGCGACCGAACCTTCCATGCAGCTTGAACGTCCGACGAAGACCCATTCCGACCGCCTGCTTCTGAACTTCGGCGGGAAGCAAGTGCTTCGCGCCCCCGCGGTCTAGAACGTCTCGACCCGCCAGCGGTTCCCATAGCGATTATGCATCAGGCCGATGACGCCTTGGGCGCCGGCGTCAAAATAACGTGCGAGGTCTGAACTTCGCGACGGCTCAAGCGGCTTTACGCGTCGGAGCTTTGTGCGAGACGGCCCTCTTCTCCGTTTTGGCGACGCGCTGAACGGATGGAGCGCGTGAATCCACGAGTCCGTCGCGTCTGGCATCGACGTCAACGGCCGCAGATTTTTGGCGAATGCCGACGAAGAGCCCGAGAAGAATGAAGGCCAGGGCGCTTATCCCAAGCCAAACGCCGCCCACCGTCTCAAACACGTGGAGTGCGTCAGTCAGGAGCATGGCAAATCCCCCGATTAGCCAGTTGGGGTGGCGCAAAACGCGCCCTCAGAAGGTACCCTCATGACTCAATCGCAAGTCTTTTATGAGAAAAATTAAGGTTCGTTTAAGGGCAGGAATGCGGCGGTCAACATGATTATCCGCCCGTACGCACCGCCCCAAGGCCCCTGCCCCTTGGCTTTCGGTCAGTCTTCGGCATCCCCCGCGAAGGGGGCGCCCCCATCGTCCGGCATGGTAATCAGCGTGCGAAATTCGGGGCTGGCAAGCCCCACGCACATGGGCGCCCGCACCCCCGGAATGAACGCCGCGTCGAACAGCTCACGGACGGCACCGTCAAAACGAATCCAATGCAAGATGTCGCCGTTGCGAGTGTCAACGATGAACGCCCCACAGCGAGGCTCGCCGTCGCGCGCCTTGATGTTGTCGTCGAGCTCCAAGCCGCGGAACGAGCTGTCGCGGGGCAGCGAGGTCGCAACCAGAGCGAAGTGTCGCCAGAACGACAGGCCGCGCAAAAATCCGGGGCAGAAGGCCACCCTCTCGATCTTGCCGCTCGCTTCATCGACGCGGCAAAGATAACCGCGCCCTGAATCGAGAACCCATAATTTGCCATTCGCCAACCTCGGCGAATGGGGCATGGACAGGTCCTCGGTGACGATTCGGTTGGTCTCCACGTCGATGATGACGCCGCCCTCGTGCCGCCGCTCGCGCCAGCCGTCCACCACATCGCTGCGGCTGACCGCGGTGACGAATTTGGGACGCCCGTCGCGCATCGCCAATCCATTCAGATGGCAGCGGTCCTCCGGCGCGAGGTTGCCGATGAAGCGCGGGCGCCATAACGGCTTGAAGCTGTGCACCGGATCGAGGGTGGCGAGACAGGAATACTTCGTATTGACGAACACCACGCTCCCGCCCTCGCCGACGGCAATCTCGTGGATGTCGAGGTCGCCGGTGGTCTGAGCGTTGCGCGGCACGTAAAGCCGGTCGAATTGCTTGTTGGCCACCTGACCCTGCTTGAGCACGTTGTCCAAACGCCAGACTTGAGCGATGGCCGAAAGATAGATGCGCTGCGCATCGGCGCACAGCCCCATGGCGCGCACGAAGTTGCGTTGATAGACCGAGAGGCTTCCTCTCGGCAGAGCGCCGATCAGCATCAGCTGTCCGGTCTGATAGGAGGTGAGCGCGATGCTGATACGGTGTGTGGCGAGCCAGTCCACAAGACCACGCGAGGCGCTGATTTTGGTGGGCTCAGCCTTGGCTTCGCCTCGCACGCCTTCGCTGCCGGCGTCAGCTTGGCGCTTGGCGGGCGAGATCGGAGGCCGCCTTCGGGCCCGTTCCTGTCCCCCAGCGCTCTCAGCCTTCTTCTTGCGGGGGGATGCCGTCTTGGCCGGGGGCGTCAACGCGGAACCTCTGAAATGCGGGCGCGAAAGCTGATCGGACTGAGTTTAGCCCGTTACCACTTGTAGCGCACGCCTAGCTGGCCGCCTACGCCGTCGATATCGTCGCCAAAGGTGACATCGACCTTGCCGAAGCTTGAAGCGCCGGCGCCGAGGTTGAAGAGGTTGATGCCGGCGCTCACCTCGCCCCAAGTGTCTTGGAAATTGTCGGCCAGGCTGAACAAGGTGCCAGAACTGTTTCGGTGCGCATCAGAAAGATGGCAATGTGGGTGACGGTGTGTCCGTGCTCGATCAATGGGGTGCGGCTTAGAAGGTCACCTTGAGCGTAACGCCGGAAAAGGATGTGTAGGCTCGCAGCATGATGTGGTAGCTGCCGGCGACAGTGCTCAGAACTGTGCAGCTTTCGTTGTTAGAGTATAGGTAGGGTCGGCAATCGTAACCAACGGTCGTCGGCGGTGCGCCGAAACGCGTATAAAGATCCGCGTCACCCATGCCGCCGCTGATCGCAACGGTCAGGTGCTTGCCGGGTCCCGGCGTAACATTCCATACTCGACTGGTGCCCGTCGAACCTGAGAGGTTCATCTCAGTGAAAGGAACGCTGATTCCCGTCTGATACAGCCCAGTGAGTTTCGTATTAGCATAGGCGGCATACCCCCTCAACATGACGTAATAGCTGCCCGCACTCGGAGCGGAAATAGTGCAAGTCTCATTGTTGCCCGTCCGGTAGGGTCGGCATGTGTAACTTGAGGTCGTTGGCAGGCTCCCCAGGCGCGTATAAAGATCGGCATCCCCCGTGCCACCGCTCAAAGTAAAACGCACGCTGGTCTGAGCGGCCGGTACGTCGAGCTTGTAGAACCGCTCGCCAGCCGCAACATCGCTGATCCCATTCACCGGGACGCCGTTCGTTAGGGTGATGATTGGGGGCGGTGGAGGAGGTGGTGGAGGTAGTGGGGGTGGGGGTGCAGCGGCAACGCCAACCGCTTGCCAGGCATCCCCTACGGCGGCTTGCTCGGCGGCTGTGAACCCAAGTTCGCTCGCCGCTTGTTCGCAGGCGAACCTCGCTGCGCTAAATTTGGAGTTCGAGGTCAGGATGTCGACATTGGCCTTGTAAAATACCCGAATCGCCTTGGCCATGCCGATTCCGGTTACGACGATCGAAGACTTTCCTCGCGGATGTGTGCCTCCCTGAGACATCAAGTAAAAAGCGAGATTGGCAATGCCCGAGCTGTATCGGACGTCCACGGTACCGGCCGTGCTCGTCCAGAAATCAAGGGAGACGCCATCCGCCACTGGATCGTTCATGTAGCGGAGCGCAGGCGGCAGGACGTCTTCGCCCACCTTCCAAACATCGCCAGAAACGACGAGCGACCCGGTCCTATTGCCCTCAACCCACGCCTCGGTGAAAGCACCAAAAATGTCGGACATCGCCTCGTTCACGCCGCCCGACTCGCCGCTATAGATGAGGCCCGACTCACTCTCAGTTAGCGCGTGAGTGAACTCGTGAGCCACGACATCAATTCCCCGGGCCAACGGCAAGCAGCCATAAGCTGCGTCACCGTCACCAAAAAACAGCTGTGTGCCGTTCCACCCCGAGTTGCAAAATTTGTTGCCGTAGTGAACGCTGCTGATGATCTTTGCGCCGGCATTGTCGAATGAATCCCGATTCCAGAAATTCTTGTACGCTTCATATGTGTCGCTGGCGCCATCATACGCAGCATTGACGTCCACGTCGCCGGTTGCCGCTTGACCCTCTGAGCGGATCAAAGACCCGGGGAGGTTAGTGCCGTTGTTTGAGCTATGTACGCTTCGGTTCTTCAAGAATTGGATCTGGGGATGCACACCGACAATTGTTCCGCTGTGTACATCGACGTAAACCTTGTCACGCACCGGGTCAGGACCGCGTTTGCCCTCGGCAACGAATTCGTATGCCTTGAATGTCTCGCCCTCAAAGTCGGCGAAGAAGACCGGTCGAGGTGTTGAAAACGACATGTCAAGGAAGAGTGGATTCTTTTCGACGTACTTGCGAGCCGCGCTCACGCCGATGTCTCGCATGCCGAGGCCGGTAGGAAGTTTGCCATGCGCCGTGCCATTGATCGCATAGATCATCCCCTGCGCATTTACGTGAACCACGAAATCACCCCCTATGACCTCCAAGCCATCGATGACTTGGCGGTAGCGAAGGTGGTGTGAGCCGGTTTCATCGGTGTTCAGCTTGCGAAGCTTGAGCTCGTTCGGCTTCAGGTGAAATGGCGCGAGCGCGGGTTCGAGTATCGTGGCCATCTTGCGCTCGGTCGACTCCCTGTCATGCAGTGGCAGCGCTCCGACATAGGCGAGTTCACCCCGAAGAAACGTAGTATTGCCGTCATGGATTACTTGGGAAATTTTCGGAGCAGGGGCGTTTGCGCTCGACGCAAAACTCTGCGAATGCCGGAAGGCCGTTGCGGTCAGCAAGAGTCCAACGCTGACTCCGACAAGACAATAGGCAACCAGCTTCTTGCGCATGATCAATCTGGCCCAGTAGCCGCCTCGAGCGTTTTCCGGGATGGCGTCCGGCAGGCTCTCGGTTGGCCCGGTAGTGGGACGCCTCCGAGTCCGCACTTACTTGTGAGCTCGCTCGGACTTCTTTTTGCGGGAAGATGCCGTCTTGGCCGGAGGCGTCAACGCGTAACCTCTGAGAATGCGGACGCGAGGGCTGCGGGAGAAATTTAGCCCGTTACCACTTGTAGCGCACGCCGACCTGTCCGCCTACGCCGTCGATATCGTCGCCAAAGGTGACATCGACCTTGCCGAAGCCCGAGGCGCCGGCGCCGATATTGAACAGATTGATGCCGGCGCTCACCTCGCCCCAAGTATCTTGGAAATTGTCGGCCAGGCTGAATTGGGTGCCTGAGCTCAAGAGCGTGGCGTTGTTGCTATCCTCGAATTCGTGCCAGATGCTGCCGATCAAAAACGGTTCGACCGTCATCTGGCCGGCCTTGACGCTCGCGCCGAGGCGGAGCCCGAGACGCCCGCGCACGCTGGTGCCGTCGTCGAAGTTCACTTTGTTGCCGCCTTGCGTGAAGTTGTCGATCTCGCTGTCGACGACGCCGATCGTTGCCAGAGGCTCGAAGAACATGCCTGGGCCGAAGCCGCCGAAGCGATAGCCGGAATCGAGCCTCACGCCGAAATTCTGGGCGTCGAGCGATCCGGCGAAGCCGACCGTGTTCTTGGGATCGAGGCCGACGAAATCGGCCTTGAACAGCGTGTCGAGGAACAGCCCGCCATTGAGATAGGTGGCATAGGCACCGACCTGGCCGCCAGTGAGGTCGAAGCTCTGGGCGAGCCGATCGTAGTCGAGCTCCGACACGACGAAGCCGCCGAGCATGCCGAAGATCAACGCATCGCCAGGGCCGAGCACATCGCGCGTGCCAAAATCGACGCCGGCCTGGAAGTCTCCGGTGCGCTGATCGCGATTGAGATGTGCCGTCGTCGGCCCGAAGCTCGAGAAGTTGACGCTCGCGTCTCGGCTCAGCTCGCCGAAGGATCCGCGGGCCCAGAGCCCGGGATAGATGTTCTGATAGCCGGGCGCTGGCGCTGCTTCGTCGAGCTTGGATCCCGTCGGCGCCAACGCGGCCATTCCAGGCGCGCCATAGAGCGCCATGCGAAGGTCGGCGGTCCGGTCGAACCAGGTATCGGAGGTCGAATGCCAGAGTTCCTGCATCGCCGTGGTGAGCTGCGGCAGCACGAAGGCATTTTGTCCGATGGCGCTTCTAAGTGCGAATGTGTTGGGATCGCCAGGTTCGAAGACGAGGTCGTAGCGGAAGAAGCCGGCATCGACCGGGCCGCCCTTGAGGACGAAGTCCTTGGGCCCGACCGACCCCGTCACCTCGACGACCGGAATGCCGGTCCTGTTGAAGGCACCCGCGCCGCCCGCGTTGTTCACACTGACCCTGGTCTTGCCGTCGACATCGCCGTCGATCACCAGAAGGTCGGCCTTGGAGCCGGGACCGCCGAGCTTGGCGTCGACTGCCAACTGGCTGCCCGAAAGCGCAATAAAGGCGACGCCGCTCGGAGGATCGATCGTGAACACGTCGCGCGGGTTGCCGTCGACCATGCTGATCAGTCCGGCGTTTGCGAACACCTCGAGATTGACGAAAGACGTCTCGCCGAGTGCATGCACCACGCCGCTGTTGCTGAACACGTCTTCGCCGTCGCCGAAATCGCTTTCGCCGCGCGCCTCGAAGGTTCCGGAGTTGTCGAAGCTGTCATCCTCCTCGGTCAGATCGACGCGGCCGGTGATCAGGCCCTCGTTGACGATCTCCGTCGCGCCGCCTTCGGTATCGATGGCAAGCCCCGAGACGGCCGAAATCGATCCGGTGTTGACGATGGTGATGTCGCTGTCGCCGTCGGTCGCCGCATAGATGCCGGCAAAGGTATCGCCATACGCGCTCTCGTTGCCGCCGGTCAGGTTGCCGGTATTGACGATCGTGATCGGACTATCGGGGCCGTCGGTGACGGCATAAATGCCGTTATAGGCGGCAACCACCGTCCCGCTTGTATAGATGTTGATCGGGCTGCGCGCGCTTGGGAAATTTTGACCCGTGTGCGCGTAAATGCCGGTCTCGCCGGCTACGATGTCGCCGTAGTTTCTGATGGTGACCGGGCTGTCGTCGCCTTGGGCATAGGCGCTCGTATTGCCGGAGATGCCGTCGATGCCGGCGTCCAGGTTCCCGCGGTTGATGATGAAAATAGGGCTGTTGTCGCCGGAGGTCTCGGAATCGAGCGCCTCTTCGCCGGCGACGGTGTCGCCGAAATTGTAGAAGGTGATCGGACTGTTGGGCCCGTAGGTCACGGCATCGATATCGACGTAGTTCGCGTTGATGTGGCCGTAGTTCTTGACGAGGACGGGGCTGTTGCCGCCGCCGCCGCGGCAATTGGTATTGCGCAAGCCGGAGGTGCAGATCTCGATCCCGTCGTCGCCTGAATCGATGTCCCCATAGTTGATGACGGTGACCGGGCTGTAGGTCGGCCCGACCTTGAGATCGTCCGGCACGGGGTCGCTCGGCGGTATGGGAGGATCGGCGACACCGCCATAGGTGCGAATGTCGATGACCTCGCCATATTGCGTGGTGAGGTGCCCGCGGTTGATGACGGTGATGCCGCTGTGGCCGCCGACACTGACGGCGTACATGGCGTCATAGTCGCCGGCCGACTGGTCCGAGTAGGGGGGAGGCAGGGGCACGAAGGCGCCATAGACGTTGATGTCGCCTTGGTTGTGAATGGTGATCGGCGAGTTCGCTCCGGCGGTGAAGGCGTAGATGCCGTCGGCATAGCTCGGCGGGTTGGTTGGCTCGTTCAACGCGGCGACGATGTCGCCGTCATTGTCGATGGTGACGGGCGCGTTCGTCCCAAAGGCTTGGGCTTCGATGCCGAAATCGCCAGCGGTGATATCGCCCTCGTTGTCGATATGGATGCCGGCGTTGCTGCCGAAGCCGTTGGCGCTGCCATAGGTTCGAGCGAAAATGCCGCTGGAGCCAGCTTTGACGTCGCCCTCATTGTCGATGTCGATGCCGCTGTTGCTACCCGTGCCGTTGGCATCGCCGAAAGTTTGAGCGTAAATGCCGTCGCCGCCGCCCGTCGAGATATTGCCGGTATTGGAAACCGCGACGCCGCTGTCGCTGTTAGCTCCCTCGGCGCTGTAGAAGGTTTCGGCGTCGATGCCCTCGAAGCCTGCGGTGATATCGCCCTTATTATCGACGCTCACGGCGCTGCTGCTGAAGGCTCCATTGGCGTAGCCGCGACCGACAGCGAAAATGCCAATGCTGCTGGCATTGATAGCGCCGTCATTGTGGACCTCGATGCCGCTGGTACTGGAGACACCGTTGGCGTCGGTGTATGCCAAGGCCAAAATGCCGTATGTAGCAGCGATATCTCCGGAATTGGTGATGGCGATGCCCGTGTTGCTGTGGGCACCGTTGGCGCTCGAATAGAGCGATATGGCGTAGATACCGGCGTGGGCAGCGGTAAGTTTACCTGAGTTGGTGATGCTGACGCCGCTGTTGCTGTAAGCGCCATTGGCACTGCCATAGCTTGCGCCGTAAAGGCCATTATTGCCGGCGGTAATATCACCCGAGTTTTGGATACTGACACCCGAAGTGCTGTAAGCACCGTTGGCGCTGCCATTGGTTCGGGCATAAATGCCATGGACCCCGGAAGCGATGGCGCCGGAATTGTCGATGTCGATGCCGGCGTTGCTCCCGGCACCGTTGGCATCACCGAACGTCCCGGCGACGATCCCGGCGCGCTCTGCGGTGAGGTCGCCGGAATTGTCGATGTCGATACCGGTGTTGCTGTAGGCGCCGTTGGCGCTGCCGAGGGTTGCGGTGTAGATCGCGCCGGCATTCACCGTACCGTTGGAGACGATGTCACCCGAGTTGGTGATGTCGATGCCGGCGTTGCTGTAGGCACCGTTGGCGTCGCCGGAGGTCGTGGCGAAAATGCCTTTCTCGCCGGCGGTGATGTCGCCGACATTCTCGATGGTGATGAAACCGTTGTTGCCGGTGGTGCTGGTGTCGATGCCGTCATCGGACGCGGTGAGGACGCCGCTGTTGTAGAGAGTGATGTAGTTGGCGTTGCCGTCGGTATGGAGATTGATGGCGTCGCCGGCATTGTTGGTGATGTCAAAGACGTTGATGCAGGTGATCGGCGCCACATTGGTGTTGATGGCGATCGGTCCACCAGGAGGCTGCGGGCAGTTGACGGCCGCGGCGGGAGTCGGCGCGAACAGCGTGCCGATGATGAGCGTCGAGGCGAGCGCCGTGCTGAAGAGAAGCGATGCGCGGTCGGCCTGGTTCAGTCGCGCGAGAAAATCAGGCCGCAACGTGCGGCGGCTGCGCGACGCCACCTTCCGCCCGGTGTAACGGCTGACGCTGCGAACCCTGCGGCCGCGAAAATAAAGGCGCATCCCTCTCCCCCGCCCAGCGCATACCCCCGCGCCGGGCGTCAGACTCGGCCCAAGGTGGATTTCACACCAAGCCGGACCTATCGGGGTAGTGCAGACGGGCCACAGCTAACCAAAATCGCGCAAGGCGCGCGGAAATCCCGAAATTCAACCGAATCTGCGGGCCGCAGCGACAGCCTAGGGAAAGCTTTGAGGGAATTCGCTTCGCCAAACCAAAGCCTTGAAAGTGTTGCGCCGCTTCGCGCGGTTCAGTCGGGCACTTCCTTGCCTTCCGGGTCATAGATGAGCTCGAGCGTCTTGCCCTTGTTCTTCAGACGAACTTCATAGGTGACTGCCGAATTGCGGGTGAGCCTTTCCGCCAAAGTGATGGGCCCTCTTGGGTATTTCTTGCCGATTGCGAGCCGCACCGGCTCGGGAAGGTCGCCGGCGGGGATGGCTTCCTCAACAACGATCACCGTCCCATCCTCATAATAGAGAATGTCTCGGTGGGTCTTGTTCTCGATGCTGGAGATCTCATATGCGACCTTGTCTTTTTCGACCTCCTTCGAGCAGTCGCGAATAGTCGCCTTGGGGTATGCCGTCTTGAAGGCGGCGGTCACCGCGGCCGGAACTTTACCGCATTTTATCGCCTGTTCCTCTTGGGCAAGCGCGAACGTGATCCCCGCTCCCCAGACGAGAAGCGCGCCCGCGAAAAGCAACACGCTGAATTTTAGAGTGTTCTTCATGGCAGGATCCTCACGAAAACCAGTCTCGATGCGATCCCCCGATCCCCGAATTTAGCACGACCGCGCCAATACCGCATGTCTCCTCTCGAATACGGTTGATCCACTGGCGGATTTTTGACCTCGGGTTCCGATTGGCCAGCGAACGTCCAACGCTCACTGCGCAATCCGAATTTGCTTGGGAATCGGCTCGAGCCTCGTGCCGAAAGGCATTTTTCCTGCCGAGTGGGGATTCTGGGTAACAAGCCGGCCCATTTTGGCAGGAGCAATCCCGCCAATATGGCTAATTTGCCAGTTCTAGTGTTTGATGCCTCACCCCCCGCGCGCCAGATGTGCGTAGTCGGCAGACGAGTATCAGTGGCGTGTGCGTGTGCCCAATGTTTGAAAGTCCTGGGGAACGAGCTGAATGGTGGTTGCCCGTCTGCACGAGCAGTTCTGGCATGCAGCCTTGGCGTGCGCCCTCGCCGCCATGGCCGTTTTCGTTCCCGAATTGGCATATGCTGCGGACGCCGACTGTTGCGGCGACCTCGAAGCCCGCATCGCCCAGCTCGAGGCGACTGTCGTCGGCAAGGGCAACCGCAAGGTCAATGTAGAGATGGCCGGCGCGGTGAGCCGCGCCATTCTCTCTTGGGACGACGGGCAGAACACCGATTCCTATGTCGTCACCAATGACGGCGAAGGTTCAAAGATCGAGATCACCGGCGAGGCCGAGCATTTCAATAGAGCCAATTGGTCGGCTGGCTTTCACATTGAGATCAATGTGCAGGGCGCGGGATCAGGAGACGTGAACCAATTCGACGACGACATTCCAAAAGAGCTGAAGATTGATGAAAGCCAGATTTGGATGCGGCACAGAAAGGCCGGTCAACTCACCTGGGGATTCGTCGGCGGCACTGGCGAGAATATCGAGGATCTGACCGAGGACGATCTCTCCGATACGGCAACCGCAGCTTATTCGGGGGTCGAGGATATCGGCGGCGGTTTTTTCCTGCGCCGGTCGAATTTGCGCGGCGTCCCCGGTCTCCTCCCAGTGGTTTGGGGCGATCTCATCGACCATTTGCCCGGGATCGACGGCAGCATCGTGCGCTACGACACGCCGCTCTACCACGGTTTCGAGGCGAATGCGACGTATGGCATGGACGATGAATGGCAGCTCGCGTTGAACTGGGTGAGCGAGCCTGAGGAGGACTCTGAAGAGAACCCCGAGCTTGCCGAGGCCGAACCCATGGAGAAGGACTCTGGCGCCTACCCGGCGCAGACCGGCCTGCTGAAGATCTTTCACATTTCCGGAACGGTCGGACTTTTCGATATTCGCGACGTTCCGGCGGACCAGGCAGCAGCGGAAGCGAACCTGCTCGCCACGGGCACCGCCTCCGAACCAAACAACCGAACGGTTGCGGGCTCGCTTTCGGTGCTGCACAAACCCTCAGGCATCAGCCTGACCGGCGCCGCGGCGCGCCGCAAATTCACGAGCTCGGTGCGATTCAATGACGATGAGGTGGGCCGGCCGAACGACTCCTGGTTCTATTATTTTAAGCTCGGCTGGCAACGCAATCTGAACCGGTTGGGCAAAACCGCCTTCTACGCTGAATATGGAAGTTTCAACCAGTTTCTCGGTCGCGACGCCGACGAGGAGGCAGTGTCGGCGCTGGCTGGTATCGATGAGGACGCGGTGTGTGCGAGCGCTCGCAGTGCCTGCCTCGTCTCGGGCAGCAACGCCACGATCTGGGGGCTCGGTGTCGTTCAATTCGTGAAGAGCGCCGAAATGCAGCTCTACACAGCCTATCGGCACTATGAACCGGATATCGACTTGAGTACCCGTCGGGGCGCCGGGGTTGGCGCGGTCCCGCTCGACCCGTTCCAGACGGTCATGACCGGCGCGATCGTCGATTTTTAACCCCCGCGCGGCCCGGGTGCCTCAGCCACCGGTCCAGAAACCTCTCTCCGGCTACCAAATGTTAAGCGCAACTTTCACCATTGTGTGAAATCGAACGGTCACGGCCCGGGCGTTCATAGATTTAAGCAACAACTCCTGGTATAGTGTCGCATTGGTAGCTGTTGGGGGCTGGGGCCCACATCCGACGGCTCCTGTCCTCTGTTCTCAGCGCGAGTTCCGCTGGGAGGTGTCGTCTTGTGAGTTGGCTTCTGAGTTCGAGCGACCCGCTCGCGGCGCTCGCAGGTTCTGTAAACGCAGCAGTTCCAGTCTCTGGCCTCCCGCCATATAGGCGTCCGGACCGATGTCGCTCAGGCTGCGCGCCCTCTCATAAAGCAGTTCGGGACCTTGGCTTCGAATCTCCGAGCCGAAGCTTCATCGACACAATTTCCTCAGACCCTCCTGACCTTCACCAAGTTACCAGCGGCGCCATGCGATGTTCGCGTGGGCGCGCGCGGACGTCTCACTCATTCGTAACAGGGAGAAATCCCGGGAGTGCGCCAAATGCGAAGCGATAAGACCCATGTTCTAGCCGGTGCGCCGATCATGGCGGTGCTCGCGGTTTTGGCCGTCGTCCCAACCGCCTCGGCAGCCCCATTGGCCCAGTTGTCGAAGGTGGAGAGTCCCGACGTCCCTGACGCCCAACCCATCGTGTTGGATGAGCGCGAAGCCAAACGTCTCGGTGTGCAGACCACGCCGGTGCGCGAGGAAAAGGTTCTGCGCCAGATGACGGTCATCGGCGAAGTTGAGGATGAGTCGGTGGCAAAGCCGTCCTCTGAACCGGGCGGCGATGCGGCTGCCTCCGGGCCTGTCCCGCAGCCGGCGCCGAACGGCCCGCAAAGCCAGGGAAGCCCATTGCGGGTGCTGGTTTTGCTCGACAAAAATCCGGATGACGACGACGACGACGACGCCGGCCAATATGACGACGAGGACGATGCGGAAATCTTGGCCCCGGGCGATTTCGACGAAGATGAGCCGCTCAGAGCAAAACGCATCGAGATCAGCGCCGGAGCCGGGTCGGCGGCGAACACGCTCTACTTCAAGATCCGCGGCGGGACGCAACATGGCCTTACACCCGGCCAGCGCGTCGGCGTCAAGCTCGCCGCGCCGGGGAGCGATGTTCCGAAGCGCGTCGTCCCCTACTCTGCGATCTTCTATGACCCGAGCGGCAATCCTTCGGTCTATGTAAGTCCGAAGCCGCTGGAATTCGTGAGGCAGCCCGTCACGGTTGAAGACATCAATCAAGGCATGGCAGTTTTGAGCGACGGCCCGCCAGCGGGCACCGAGGTGGTTACGGTGGGAGCGGCCGAGCTCGCCGGCGCTGACGCTCACGCCGGTCGTTAGAGGAGCTTTGCGAACTCCTTTTTCACGCTCGGTACTGTGACATTCAAGCCATAGTTGCCAAGAATCCGGCCCGGGATGCAATTCTGGGTGGTGATTGTCGTTCTTGATTTGGATAGTCCTGATTAACGTGTCGTAGTGCCGACGTTGCGTTGGGTGGGCAACACGCTTTCCTGGAAATCACGCTATGAAACGTTGGTACTTGCTGGCCTTCAGCGCCTCACTATTAGGGATGCCCGGTGCTGCTTTGGCCGACGTTTTCTCCGTCGATGAGCCCGAGGTCGAAAAGGGCGCGCAGGAGGTCGAGGTCAACGCCGCGGTTCAGAACGGCTTTCCGGTCAATGCCGATCCCATACGCTACAGCATGGAGCTCGAATACACCTACGGCGTGACCAAGTGGCTGAGCCTGTCCCCATTGGTTGATTTCGACAAGCCGGATGGCGACAACTTCCACGCGACGGTCGCCGGCATCGAGAGCGTGTGGTTCCCGGTCGAGGTTGGAAAGCTCCTGACACTTGCTTGGTTCAGCGAAGTCGAATGGGGCGTGCATCACGACGAGACCAACTCCGCGACCTTCGGCCCGATCATCCAATTCGGCCACGACAAGGCATCGCTGATCTTCAATACGTATTTGGAGAAAAGCTTTGGCCGAAACCACGAAGAGGGAACGGAATTTACCTACCAGTGGCAGGCCAAAGCCAGCGTGAGTGAGCGCCTTGCCCTCGGCATCGAGGGATTTGGTGTGGTACCGAATATCGCCGACTCGCCTGGCATCGATTTTCAGGAGCACAGGATCGGCCCGGTCATCTATTACGAAAAGGAGCTGTCGGACGAACGCACCTTCGCGATCGACGGCGGCGTTCTTTTCGGCCTCACCGAGGCCACGCCGAACGTGACCGGAAAGCTGAATGCGAGCTTGGCCTTCTGACGAAGCGCTGACGACGAGATCGTAGCCGATATCCCGCGACGAAACCTTCGGTAAAGCATCATTCGATTCAAACAACCTTAAGCAGCAATGCGCGCTTGCGTAGACGGGCGCGAGAGAACGTGGCATAGTCGCGGCGAAACTGTGGCATGCTTGTCGCCAAAATTTGGCAGTTTGGTTGAGGCCCGCGTTGCGTTCAATCGTTGAGTGGAGCCTGCGCACCAAGTCTCTGGTGCTCGGCGTGGCGTTGCTGGTTTTCGTGTTCGGGCTGCTGAAGCTCCGGGACGTCACCGTCGACGCCCTTCCAGAATTCTCCACACCCTATGTCGAAATCCAGACCGAGGCGCTTGGCTTGTCGGCCGAAGAGGCCGAGGGAATGCTCACCGTTGGGTTGGAGGCCGATCTCCTCAACGGCGTGCCCTGGCTGCAGAGCATCCAGTCTCAGACCATCGACGGGCTGTCCTCGATCCGGCTGAACTTCGAGCCGGGCACCGATCTGATGGCCGCGCGCCAGATGGTGCAGGAGCGGCTGACCCAGGCAAAGGCCCTGCCGAACGTTTCGCTGCCCCCGGTCATGCTGCCTCCGCTGTCGTCGACCAGCAAGGTCATGGCCATCGGGCTCATGTCCGACAAGCTCTCGACCGTGCAACTCTCGATCTTGGCGCGCTGGACGATAAGCCCAAGGCTGATGGGTGTGCCGGGCGTGGCCAATGTCTCGATTTGGGGCCTGCGCGACCGCGAGTTGCAGGTTCGGGTAAATCCCCAGCAGCTCAACATCCAGGGCGTCGCCCTCGAAGAGGTGGTCAATAGCGCGGGCGAGGCCTTGTGGGAGTCGCCATTGAGCTATCTGGAGGCCTCGACGCCGGGAACCGGCGGATGGATCGACACGCCGAATCAAAGACTCGGCGTCCGGCACGTTCTGCCGATTGTCACCGCCAGCGACCTTTCCAAGGTGACGTTCCAGGACAAGGCCGGCAACATGCGCAAATTGGGCGATGTCGCCGATGTCGTGGAGGGCCATCAGCCGCTGATCGGCGATGCAATCATCAATGGGCGCCCAGGGCTCCTGCTGGTGGTGGACAAGTTTCCCTGGGGTAACACGCTCGACGTGACGCGCGGCGTCGATGCCGCGCTTGCCTCGCTCAAGCCGGGTCTTCCGGGGGTAGAGGTCGACACGCATGTCTTCCGGCCGGCGACCTTCATCCAGACGGCGCTGACCAACCTCTCCTGGACGCTGCTCGCCGGCGGCGTGCTGATGATCGCCTTGCTCTTCGCCCTCCTTTATGAGTGGCGCGTGGCGGTGATCAGCCTTGTCGCGATTTCGCTATCGTTCGTCGCGACGCTGCTCGTGCTGTATCTGCTCGGAACGACGATGAACGTCATGGTCCTGGCGGGATTGGTGATCGCCTTGGCCGCCATCGTTGACGACGCCATCATCGACGTTGGGAAAATCGCGCAATATCTGCGCGAGCGGCGCGCGTCGGGAGACGTTCGGGCAACCGCTTCGATCATTCTTGAGGCCTCGCTGGAGGCACGCACGCCGATCATCTATGCGACGCTGATCGGCCTGCTCGCCATCATGCCGTTCTTGGTCATGGGCGGCCTCGCGGGATTGTTCTTCAAGCCTTTGGTACTGGCCTATTCGGTGGCGCTGCTGGCCTCGCTGGTGGTGGCCCTGACAGTGACCGCGGTGCTGAGCTCGATGCTACTCGATCAGCCACAAGAGCGGAGGCGATCACGCTTGGCCGATTGGCTCGGCGCCCGCCAAGAGGCCGCGGTTAGAAGCAGCATGAATCGCCAGGGCCTCGTCTATGGCGCTCTCGGCATCGTCACCGTGCTCGCCATTGTCGCGGCATGGCCGCTATTGAGCCGGTCGGCGTTGCCCGAGTTCAAGGAGCGTGACGTCCTGATCGATTGGTCGACCCGCCCCGGGACCTCGCTCGAAGAGATGAACCGCATCACCTCCCGCGCCAGCGACGAGCTGCGCGCCATCCCGGGCGTGATCAAGGTGTCAAGCTCGCTCGGTCGCGCGGTGACTTCCCGGACGATTCCGGGCCCTTATGAGGGGCAATTGTGGATCAGTCTCGATCCCAACGCCGACTACGCCCAGACCGTTGCACAGGTGCGCGACGTTACCAAGGGCTATGTGGGCGTGGTTCAAAACCATCAGACCTATTTGCAGGGCAGTGTCAGCAACAAGCTTGTCGAGCCGTCGGACCGGATGACCGTGCGTGTCTTTGGCGCCGAGGAGCCGGTCATTCGCGAGAAGGCGCTCGAAATCGCCAACGCCCTCAAGGGACAGCCCGGTGTGACCGCCGCGGTTGTGGCGCCGCGCGTGGAGGCGCCGGCCATCGAGATCGAAACCGATCTCGCCAAGGCGGAACAGCATGGGCTGAGGCCCGGAGACGTTCGCCGCGCCGCGTCCACGCTTCTCGGCCGCATCCTGGTCGGCAGCCTGTTCCAGGACCAGAAAGTCTTCAGCGTTGTCGTGTGGGGCAAGCCGGACATCCGCCAAAGTCTCACCGATGTCAGCGAACTTCTGATCGATGCGCCGGACGGCAGTAGCGTGCGATTGGGCGATGTCGCATCCGTGCGCATCAAACCGGCCGAACTCGTGATCAACCGCGACGCGGTTTCCCGTTACGTCGATGTGAACGTGACCGTTGACGATCGCAATTTGCGCTCGGTGCGATCGGAAATCGAAAATGCGATCCAGCAAGTGAAGATGCCCGAGGAATATCATGCCGAAATGGTAGAGGAAGGCGGAGGCTGGGTCGGCGGAAAGTGGCGCCTGCTCGGCCCAATCATCGCCGCAGCCGCTCTTATTCTCCTGTTCTTGCAGGCCGCGTTGTCGAGCTGGCGGTTGGCCTTTCTCGTCTTCGCCACCCTGCCGGCGGCGCTCGCCGGCGGCATCCTGGTCGCCGCTCTCGGCGGCAGCGTCATGTCTTTCGCGGCGTTGATGGGCCTGCTCGCGGTCTTCACCTTCTCGGTGCGCAACGACATCGCGCTCATTCGTCATGCCCAGTCCCTCGCGGCAAGAGAACCAACAGAGGCCAAGGGGACGCTGATGCTGCGCGGAGCCCGCGACCTCGCTTTGCCGATTGCCGCATCCGCATTGGTGACGGCGGCCGCACTTCTCCCCTTCGCTTTGGCTGGAAACGTCGCCGGATTGGAGCTCTTGCATTCGCTGGCCGCCGTCATTTTAGGCGGCCTGGTCAGCGCGACATTGTTCACCCTTCTCGTCCTTCCGGCGATCTGCGCAAGCATCAATTACAGCGCCGAGCCTGATCCGCTCCCTGAATGAACATGCAGCGCCGCAACAAACTCGCAATCGCCGTCTCGCTGGTCGTGGCCGGATTTCTAATGCTGCCGGTGCATGGCCTCGCCGCGGAAGACGAAGAAGAGGGCGGTGGCGACGAGGCCGTGCAGGTCGAGGATACGCCCGGCACCGACGCAAAGACCCTGACTTTCACCGAAGAGGCGCTCGCCCATCTCGATGTCCAAACCGAGCCGGTCCGCGAGCTCCAAGTCACGCGTCTGGGAGAATCCGCAGGACCTCGGCTGGCCATCCCGCATTCGGCGATGACCTACGACGCCCACGGTCACCCTTGGGTCTATGTGAAGGGAGCCACGGACAGCTTTCTGCGCAAATCCGTCGAAATCGATTTCATGGACGGAGACTACATCTATCTCACGCGCGGGCTCGAGGCCGGCGAGGAAGTCGTCACGGTCGGAGTTCCTGAGATGCAAGGCGCCGAGTTCGGCGTCGGCGAAGGCGAGTGATGGGTGGCGGAGGGGCCTAAGCCATGATCCGCGCGATCATCGCAGCAAGCATGCGTTTCCGCTGGATCGTCGTGGCCACGGCGCTTTGCCTGATGGTCGCCGGCCTGACCCAGCTCTATCACATGCCGGTCGACGTTTTTCCCGAGTTCGCTCCCCCCTTGGTCGAGATCCAGACGCCGAGCTCCGGGTTGTTCCC
>NZ_JBOHJB010000037.1:0-30695 GCF_050728395.1 Methyloceanibacter sp. | reverse complement strand
CGAAGCCTCTGTTCGGCTATGATGGGTCTCCGCCGATGGACGGTTTCGTTGTAACGGAGAGCCGCCATGCATGCTCCGAAAGGGCGTTTGCGCCTATTTGCCGTTCTGTTCCTTGTTGGCCTCCCCCTCGCTGCCAACGCGGCCGATGATCCCGCGACGGTCGGCGCGGTCGACAGGGTGGAGAATGAGGCCAAAATCGTTGCCGGCGATACTGTCACGCCTGCGGTGATCGGGACGCCCGTTCATGTCCGGGACGAGCTTCGCACCGGGCCCGAAGGGCGCCTCAGGGTCACCTTCCGTGATGATACGGTGCTGACGCTTGGGGAGAAGGCGAGCGTCGTCATCGACCGCTATGTCTATGACCCTGACCAAAATGTCGGTGAGACGCTGATTCAGACGACCAAGGGCGCCTTTCTCTTCGCTTCGGGCCGCATCAAAGGGCTGAAACAGCACTCGATCGCCGTCTCGACGCCGTTCGCCGATATCGGCGTGCGCGGTACGCAGTTCTGGGGCGGACCGCTCGACAAATTTGGGGTGCTCGTGCTCGAGGGCGAAATCACGGTGTCCAATCAGGCCGGCAGCGTGGCGTTGTCAGGGGCGGGGCAAGGCACGGACATCCCCACTCCGCTCGATCCGCCTGGCCCGGCGAAGCCCTGGAGCGAAGAGAAGATCGCCCGCGCTGTCGCCACCGTGGCGTTGCATTAGGGATTTGACCGCAATCTTGGCAAAAGCCTTGCACCGAAGCGCTGGAGGCGGAAAATCCGGCACCTTGCGGGGCCGCGGCCGGCTCTTTAGGTTGCCGCCTCGACCGGAGAAAATTTGGACCTTCCCGTGCATTACCGTGACGGCATCATCGAGGCGATCGGCAACACCCCGCTGATCAAGCTCAAGCGCGCCTCGGAGGAGACCGGCTGCTTGATCCTCGGCAAGGCCGAATTCATGAACCCTGGCCAGTCGGTGAAGGACCGCGCCGCTCTCTTCATCATCCGCGACGCGCTCAACTCCGGACGGCTTCAGTCAGGCGGCACTGTGGTGGAAGGCACGGCCGGAAATACCGGCATCGGGCTTGCCCTTGTCGGCAATGCGCTCGGGCTGAAGACGGTCATCGTCATCCCCGAGACGCAGTCCGACGAGAAGAAGGACATGCTCAGGCTTGCCGGCGCCGAGCTGATCGAGGTCCCTGCGGTCCCTTACAAGGACCCGAACAATTACGTGAAATATTCCGGGCGCCTCGCCGAGCAGCTTGCCGCGACCGCGCCGCATGGCGCCATCTGGGCAAACCAGTTCGACAATGTCGCCAACCGCCAGGGTCATATCGAGACCACCGCGGCCGAGATCTGGGCCGATACGCAAGGCAAGGTCGACGGCTTCATCTGCGCCGTGGGCACCGGCGGCACGCTCGCCGGCGTCTCCATGGGATTGAAGGCGAAGAACAAGGACATCACCATCGGCCTCGCCGATCCCATGGGTGCGGCGCTCTACAATTATTACAAGCACGGCGAGCTCAAGTCGGAAGGAAGCTCGATCACCGAAGGCATCGGCCAGGGCCGCATCACCGCCAATCTCGAAGGTGCGGTGATCGACGAGGCCTATCAGATCCGAGACGCCGAGGCGCTGCCGGTCCTGTTCAACCTGCTCAGCGAGGAAGGGCTGTGCCTTGGCGGTTCGAGCGGCATCAACGTGGCCGGCGCCATTCGCCTTGCCCGCGACATGGGTTCCGGTCATACGATCGTCACGGTCCTCGCCGATTACGGCACCCGCTACCAAAGCAGACTGTTCAATCCGACGTTCCTGCGTGAGAAGGGTCTGCCGGTTCCCGCTTGGCTTGATCGCCGCGCACCGGCGACCCCCGCCGTGTTCGTCTAGGCTAGGATTGGAAATGACCGAACGCTCGAAGTCGTGGTTGACCGAGACCGACGCGCTCGCGGCCGAGCTCGACGCGCCCGACATCGTCATCATCGATGCCTCCTGGCACATGCCGGGTGACGGCAAGAACGCGCGGGCCGAATATCTCGATGAGCACATCCCCGGCGCCATCTTCTTCGATATCGACGAGATCGCCGACACCAAGAGCAAGCTTCCCCATATGCTGCCGCCGCCGGAGAAATTCTCATCGCGCATGCGCGGCATGGGGATCGGCGACGGGTCGAGGATCGTGGTCTACGATTCGGCGGGAATTTACAGCGCCGCGCGAGTGTGGTGGACGTTCCGCGTCATGGGCGTTGAGGATGTGACCGTGCTGAACGGCGGCCTGCCGAAATGGAAGCGCGAGGGCCTGAAGCTGGAAAGCGGCGAGCCAAGGCTCCGCAGCGCGCGGCACTTCACCTCGCGGCGCAACGCCGATCTCGTGCGCGACGTCTCCGATATGAAAGCGCTGATCAAGGACGGCTCGGCGGAGATCGTCGACGCCCGCTCGGGCGAAAGATTTTCCGGACGCGCGCAAGAGCCGCGTGCCGGGCTTCGCTCAGGCCACATTCCCGGCGCCCATAACCTTCCCTACGCGCGGCTACTCAGGCAGGACGGCACGCTCAAGAGCGCCGCCCAGATCGAGGCGCTGTTCAGCGAGGCCGGCGTCGATCTTAGCAAGCCGGTGGTGGCAAGCTGCGGCTCGGGCATCACGGCGAGCGTGCTGGCGCTGGCGCTCGCCGAGATCGGCCATCGCCGCGCGGCGGTCTATGATGGGTCCTGGTCCGAGTGGGGCGCCGATCAATCCCTCCCCATCGAGACGGGATAGACACCGCCGATGCCTGCGCGCATCTTGCGGTGACGGTCATGAGCAAACGGTCACCAGGTCAAAAACCCCACACGCGGCTGGCGCATGCCGGGCGTGAGCCGCAGCGCTTCCATGGCTTCGTCAATCCGCCGATCTATCGCGGCTCTACCATCCTGTTTCCAACCGCCGCGGCGCTCGAAGCCAACGAGCAGGAATTCACTTATGGACGGCTCGGCACGCCCACGGTGAGAGCGCTCGAGGAGGCGATCGCCGAGCTCGAAGGCGGTCACGCCACGCGGCTGACGCCGTCAGGGCTCTCGGCCATCGCCGCCACCTTCCTCGCGCTGCTCTCGGCGGGAGACCATCTGCTGGTCACCGACGCCGTCTATCGGCCGACGCGCCGCTTCTGCGACCAGGTGCTGGCACGCCTCGGCGTCGAGATTACCTATTACGATCCGCTGGCCGGCGCGGGCATCAAGGACCTCATTAAGCCGAACACCAAGGTCATCTTCGCCGAGTCGCCCGGCTCTCAGACCTTCGAGGTGCAGGACATTCCGGCCATCGCCGAGGCGGCGCACGCAGCCGGCGCCGTGGTCGTCTTGGACAATACCTGGGCGACGCCGCTCTTCTTCAAATCCTTCGCTCACGGAGCTGATGTGTCGATCCAGGCGGCGACCAAATATATCGTCGGCCATGCCGACGCCATGCTCGGCGCCATCACGGCGAGCGAGGCCATCTGGCCCGCGATCGCCCGCACTCACGAGGAGCTTGGCCTCTGCGTCGGCCCAGAGGACGCCTATCTCGGCTTGCGCGGGCTTCGGAGCCTCGGCGTGCGGCTTGCCCGTCACCAGGCCTCGGCTGTTGCCCTTGCCGAATGGCTCAAGAGCCGGCCTGAGGTGGCCCGCGTCATTCATCCCGCCCTTCCCTCCGATTCCGGCCACGCGATCTGGAAACGCGACTTCACCGGCTCTTCCGGTTTATTCGCCATCGTGCTCAAGCCTGCATCGAAAGACGCGGTGGCGGCGATGCTCGACGGGCTCGACCTGTTCGGCATGGGCTATAGCTGGGGCGGTTTCGAGAGCCTCATCATCCCGTTCGACCCGTCGGCCTATCGCACCGCGACGGAATGGCAGGCCGAAGGCCCAGCGCTCCGCCTACATGTTGGGCTTGAGGATCTCGACGACCTCAAAGCCGACCTGGAAGCCGGTTTTGCCCGCCTGACGACAAATTCTTAAGCATCAAATCGCATTCTTGAGCGGATTCGCCGGGGGAAAGCGCGACCGATGATGCGTGTTTGGCCATTTCTGATGCTTTTGCTGGCGGGATGTGCCGCGGAGCCTGCCGCGCAGGCTACGGGTTCGGTCGAGGTCTATCAGCGGGTGAGCCTCGCGCCCCAGCAAGCGCAACTCGTCTACTCCGGCGTGCAGCGGGTGTTGAGCGATCCCGCCTCTGCCCAGTTTGGCCAGATCTTCGCCGGCAGGAAGCCTGACGGCACGGTCTATGTCTGCGGTTCGGTCAATGCCCGCACGAGCTCAGGGGCCTTGACCGGCGATCAGCCCTTCTATGGGACGCTGGATCAGCGCGCGTTCACCCCGATCAAGATCGGCGGCACCGAAGAGCAGTCCCGGGCGATCCAGGCCTATTGCCGTCAGACATTGGCTCTGGGGTAGCTCTCTCCGCCGCTCTTCTCTTCCGAGCGGTGGTCGAGCCTGAGCGTGAGACAGCAGGCAGAGCCGCCGCTGCGCAAGAAGGCCCCAAGCGGTGTGGTCAGCACCGTGAAGCCGCGCTCTTCGACCTTGTGCCGGAAGGCGTCGGTGCACGACGACAGCACCAGGCAGTGATCGAACGATACGGCATTGGCTGAGAATTGTGCAGCTTCGTCGTGATCGAGCGCGACGCGATGAGCGGGCTCGACCCGCTCCTCGATCGCACGCAGCGCTTCTTCGGTGAACGCGCTCGGATAGTAGGTCACGTCGCCCGTGGGCAGAGCGCAGAACGCCGTGTCGAGGTGATAGAAGCTCGCGCTCGCCAATTCGAGCGCCACGCATTCGACGCCGAATTGATCGGCGACGACATCCGAAGCGGCACGGTCGGAGCGTTGACCACACCCCATCCAGAACTGGCGGCGGTGCGCATCCCAAATGCAGTCGCCGGCGCCCTCGAGCACGATGTTCCCTGGCAGCTCCTCGACCTCGGCGAGGTGGGCTTGCGCCTGCAGCGCATCGAAGGTGCCGGCGAAGACGGGCTCCTCGCGCTTCCGCTCAGGATGGCGGAACCGCGACAGAAGCGCCTTGCCGTCGAGCACGATGGCGGCGTTGGCCGTGAACACGAGGTCGGGAAGGTCTGGCTTAGGATCGACGAACTCGATTGAAGCGCCTTTGTCGATAAGCGTGTCGTGGAAGGCGCCCCATTGCCGATCAGCCATTCCCCACAGGTCGCGCTCGGCGCTCGCCCAGTCTTGCGGGTCCATCCACGGATTGATGCTGTAGCTGACCGCGTAATATTGCGGGCGGCACATCAGGAAGCGCGGCCGCGCTCCTCCATTGGTCGGTTGGCCCCTCACCCGCCCCCCATTCGCGCGAATGACGCGCAAATCTAGCGCGGGAGGCGCGCTGAAGCTAGGCGCTCGGCCAGTGTGGCGGATGCTCATCCAAAGGAATCTGACGCTGAACCAGCGGATATGATGGCGGTCCCGGAAGGATTCGAACCTTCAACCCTCTGCTTAGAAGGCAGATGCTCTATCCCTTGAGCTACGGGACCGCGCTCGCCAAGCGCCACGGACTTATAGTCTGATTGGTTGAAAAAGTACCGTCACCGCTCACCACCCAACCGTCATGGCCGGGCTTGTCCCGGCCATCCACCTCTCTGGTCGTCATTCCGGCGTACGCCGGAATCCAGCGGCGCGAAACGCGCCAAAGAGAAAATGGACCCCGGCTTTCGCCGGGGTGACGTCCGAGGAATACCGCGGAGCCCTAATGCGTCCAGCGGTCGAGGCGGCCGAATTTGAAATTGTCGGCATAGGCCTTCGGCTTGATCTCAGTTTTTTGCGGCTCGTCGATACGAAAGGCGATGCCGTGGCGCGTGGCGTAGGCCACCGCCTCCTCCAGCGTCGCGAACTGCATGCGCACTTGCGATCTCGTGTCGTCGGAGCTCGTCCAGCCCATCAGCGGCTCGATCTCGCGCGGGGATGCCGGCTCGTAATCGAGCACCCATTCGCGCGTGCCGGCGCCGCCCTGCTGCATGGCGGTCTTGGCTGGCTTGTAGATGCGGGCAACCATATCGTTCTCGTCCTTCACTGAGCGAAGATGGTCGGGGCAGCAAGATTCGAACTTGCGACCCCCTGCTCCCAAAGCAGGTGCGCTACCAGACTGCGCTATGCCCCGATCGGCCGCTCCGCCTTCAGCACATACATAGTTCGCGAGGATGCGGCAAGCCAGGGGCTTTCGCAGCGACGCCAGGCTTAAGGCTTAGGCGCCCCGTTGAGGCCGGGATAGACGACCTCGTCTCCGGCTTTCAGCCCGATGGTGGCGGCGGTACCCGCGTTCAGCTCGAGCACGCCCTGCACGGCGCCTTCAGAGGAGATGATTTGGGTGGAGAAGGGCTCGGTGCGGCTTTCGATCCGATGCACTTTGCCGTCGGTGCCGATGAAGACCATGTCGAGGGGGATGAAGGTATTCCGCATCCACATGGTGAGCGGTTGCGGCTTCTCGTAGAGGAACAGCATGCCGGCATCGGCCGGAAGCGCGCGGCGGTACATGAGACCGAGTGCGCGCTCGGCCGGCGTGGTGGCAAGCTCGATGGTGAAGCTGTGCGGCCCCGAGTCCGTCTTGAGCACAAGCGTCCCGTTGCCGGCGGCGATGGCGCCTGGCGGCAGAAGCAAGGTCAGTGCGACGCTCGCACCGGCCGCCAGGCGTCCCAATCGTCCGATGTGTTCCAGGATCAGTGAGAGGACGGACCCGTCATGCTGTCCGGTTTGAGCTCCGCCGCCATCAGTCCTTTCGGACCGCGGCCATAGCGCACCAGCACGGTCTGTCCGGGGCGGAGTTCGGTGAAGCCGAACCGCCGCAAGGTTTCCATGTGCACGAAAATGTCCAAGGTCTGCGGGCCGCGGGTCAGGAACCCAAAACCGCGCAGGCGATTGAACCATTTCACCATGGCGCTTTCCCAATCGCTTTCCGGAGTCACCGCAACATGCGTCCGTTGCGGCAACTGCGACGGGTGGACCGCCGTCGAATCGTCCATCGCTCGGATGCGAAAGGCCTGCAGCCCCTTGGGCCGCTTCAGCACCTCGCATACCACCCGGGCGCCTTCGTAGGCCGTCTGGAATCCATCCCGCCTGAGACACGTCACGTGAAGTAAAATGTCTGGAAGATGATCTTCGTCTGGAACAATGAAACCATAACCCTTGGACGCGTCGAACCACTTGATCGATCCCGAGACCTCAAAGACATCAACTGTGGCTTCCTCGTCGCGTTGGGTAAGGCCTTCAATATGTGGCGGTTCTTTCGCCCCCATGCCGCATTCCCCCCGCTTCACTTCTGAGCCCGGCGTGATACTCGACCCCACTCGAATCACCCGGCAGGCGCTCGTTCAAAACATAGCATCGCCGCCTAACGCCGCCAGTGGAATTTTCCGCGCAGTTTGGCCTTCTCCACAGTCCGGCCGGGACTTCGCCATATGTCGGCGACAAGACCCGCAAGCGGCTGAGCGGAAAGCGATTCTTGTGCGATTCGCAGGCTGTTGCGAACAACTGCCGGGGGTTGCGCGCCAAGCGGCGACGAATCGGGCAAGCGTCTCTACCATCGAGCAAATTTTCGCTTTCCGGCTACGTAACGCGTGCCGGTACAGAACCTGTGGACCCCGTGCAACAATGGCTCGCGAATCCGCATCGAAAGTTGTGAACAGCGCGCAAGCTCGTCACCCGCTTGTCACGGCATGCATCTTGGCGCTAGGGGTGACGGAGCATTCCGACAGGAGCCGGCCAGAGGTTTGTCATGAAGTATCTCCACACCATGGTGCGCGTCAGCGACGTCGACCGCTCGCTCGATTTCTACTGCAACAAGCTCGGCTTCAGAGAGGTGCGGCGCATGGAGAGTCCGCAAGGGCGCTTCACGCTGTTCTACCTCGCCGCCCCCGGTGACGACGACGAAAATGCGCAGCTCGAGCTCACCCATAATTGGGATCCGGAGCCCTATGGCGACGGCCGGAATTTCGGTCATCTCGCCTACGAAGTCGACGATATCTACGCGACCTGCGAGAGGCTGATGAAGAAAGGCGTCACCATCAACCGCCCGCCGCGGGACGGCCACATGGCCTTCATCCGCTCGCCCGACAACATCTCCATCGAGCTGTTGCAGAAGGGCAAGCCGCTGCCGAAGCAGGAGCCCTGGGCTTCGATGCAAAATACCGGGAAGTGGTAGACATAAAGAGAACCGGCCGAACTGATGTTCAACCGGCTCTCTTTGCGAAAAGCCAATTGGAGGCTACGGGCAGTACCAGACCGGGCCGACGATGATGCAGCCGAGAGCCTGCCAGTTGTAGGGCCGATAGTTATAGCGGTGACCCCAATAGCGGTTGTGGTAATAGTACCTGCCACCGCCGTGTTTATAATTGTAGTTCCTGTTGTAGTTGTAGTTGTAGTGCTTGTTGTAGTTCTTGTTGTAGTTCTTGCCGCCACCATGCCCATACCCATGGCCAACCTGGATAAGGTCGGATGAGTCGAGCGGCGGAAGCGGAGCGGTTGTCGAGACCGGCAACGCCCAGGCTGCCGTAGCGGCCGCGAGCGATAATGCGGCTGCCGTCAAAATTGGCTTGATCATCAGTGAATTCCCCTTGCTTGAGGGCCACCGTTCCATCGACGCTTGTATCACGATCGGGGAGAAGGGCGGCGTCACGACAGATACGCCGGACCCACACGCAGTGCAGAATTCCGACGGGAATGAACATAAAAACCTAGAACCTTAACTTCAAGTTCCGCGGAGGCCGCTCTGCCGCGAATGAGGTAAACGTCCGCTAAATCAAATGGTGCCCCCTAGGAGGATCGAACTCCTGTTTTCAGGTTGAAAACCTGACGTCCTGACCATTAGACGAAGGGGGCTTGGCAAGCATGCAAAGCCTGTCAGCCTCGCGGCTCATATAGAAAGCTTTGCTGGCGCGGGCAAGCTAGCGAGAGCCTGGGGCTTCAGTCGCATCCTCGATGATGAGCTCGACCCCATCCCGGCCGTTCCAGGTGTCGCGGCGGAGATGCCCGGCGCTTGCTCCGGTTCTTGTTTTCTCTGGGGCTGACTCTCGACTTTGATTTATCAATCTACGATGGCGGATGTTGGCATCTTCCCTGAACACACTGTAGATGCTCCCCGCATCCCACATGTTTCTTGACGCCGCCGCCAAACGTCACCTCTCCGCACCGTTGACCAACACCAGGCTGCGAGCCGCCGCCACCGCTCTGCCCACCGCCTGATTGGGCAGGACGCGTGCAGATGCCACCTCTACAAAGGGGCCGACTGTTCGGACAATCGACGTCGAAGTTGCAGCGCAGTTGCCTGCATTCCTTGAGGAATGGAATCCACGACGGTTGGCATACTGTGAACCTTGAGCACTGGGCGCTTGTTGAGCACCACGTCGCAACAGCCGGCCGCGCACCAAGTAATATCGACAGCAGCGCTGCGATCGTTAACACCCTCACCGCAGTAGAAAAGTGGCAAGAGCTGTTTTGCATAGCTGAGGATACTTGTACTGTTTGGCGCAGTAAGTTGTCAAACCAGACCGCCAGGACTGCTTTCAGGTTGAAAACCTGACGTCCTGGCCACTAGACAAAAGGGGCTTGGCAGGCATGCAAGGCCGGTCAGCCTCGCGGCTCATATAGAAGGCTTTGCTGGCGCGTAGAAAGCTTTGCTGGCGTGGGCAAGCTAGCGAGAGCCCGAAGCGTCGGCGGCATCCTCGATGATGAGCTCGACCCCATCCCGGCCGTTCCAGGTGTCGCGGCGGAGATGGCCGGCAACATGCAGCTTGATGCCTTCAGCCTTGAGCAGCAGCTTGGCGAGTGGCGTATCGCCGACGCGGAAGGCCACAGCCTCGAGCCGCGCGCCGTTTGCGGCGGAGAGCGTGCAGCGCACGTGCTGATCATTGATGATACGGACCCGCGACAGGCGATGGGCGGGAAACGCAAAGCGCGGCTCCGGGTGGCCTGCGCCGTAGGGTCCTGCCCGCTCGAGCAGCTCCATGAATTCGGTGTTGGCGCCTGCTGCAGACAGTGCGCCGTCGATGGGAAGAGGCCGCGAGGCGGTGGCCGCGGCCACTGAGAGCGCTAGGCGCTCGTCGAGGAGGGCCAGCATGTCGTCCTCGCGCCGCCGGTCGAGCTTGAAGCCTGCGGCCATGGCGTGTCCGCCGCCACTGGCGAGGAGACCGTCATGCACGGCGTCCCTGATCACCCGGCCAAGATCGACGGTGGCAATCGAGCGCGCCGACCCGGTGCCCTGACCGTCAGGCTCCCAGGCAGAGACAAAGGTTGGCAGGTTGAACCGCTCGGCGATCCGCCCGGCGACGAGACCGAGCAGGCCCTTGTGCCAGCCCTCGGCGCCGAGCCAGATGAAGGGACGCCCCGCATCGAGTAGACGCTCGGCAGCCACGAAGGCTTCGCCGAGCATGCGCTCCTCGATCGCCTTGCGCTCGGCGTTGAGCGCTTCGAGCTTGCCAGCGATGGCACGCGCCTCGCTCTCGTCGTCGCAAGCGAGCAGCTTGGCGCCGAGGCCAGACGCCCCGACCCTGCCGCCGGCATTGATGCGCGGGCCGAGAATGAAGCCGAGCGTGTAGCAGGTCGGTGCCGATTCGATGCGGGCGCTGTCGGCGAGCGCGCGCAATCCGGCATTATGCCTGAGCCGCAAGATCTGCAGCCCTTTGGCCACGAGCGCGCGGTTCACGCCTTTGAGCGGGACCACGTCGCACACGGTGGCGAGCGCCACGAGGTCGAGCAGGCCGAGCAGGTCCGGCTCGGCGCCGGCGCGATAATAGCCATCGCGCCGCAGGACACGCGCCGTGGCGACGAGGAAGAGAAACACGACGCCAGCCGCCGCGAGATGGCCCTGGCCCGAGAGATCGTCCTGCCGGTTGGGGTTCAGCACCGCGAAAGCAGGCGGAAGCTCCTCATCGGCCTGGTGATGGTCGACAACAATGATTTCGGCGCCGCATCTGTTGGCGGCCTCGATGGCGGGGCGAGCGGCGGTGCCGCAATCGACGGTGATGATGAGCCTTGCCCCCTCTTCGGCAAGCCCGGCGAGCGAGGCAGGCGTCGGGCCGTAGCCTTCGCTGAGGCGGTCGGGGATATAGGTTGCCGCCTCCTGCCCGTGGGCGCGCAGGAAGCGCTGGATGAGCGCCACCGAGGCTGCGCCATCGACATCGTAATCGCCAAAAATGGCGATGGGCTCGCGCGCGGCGATGGCGCGTGCGAAGCGCATCGCCGCCAGGTCCATGTCCTGCAAGCTTGCCGGGTCGGGCAGGAGGTGACGGAGCGAGGGATCGAGAAAGTGGGAGAGCGTCGCCGCATCGGCGCCACGGGCGGCGAGTAGACGCCCGATCAGCTCCGGCAGGCCATGGGCCTGCGCGATGGCCATGGCGGTTGCGGCGCGCGAGGGATCGAGGCGCTCGATCCAACGCAAGCCGCGCACCGACCGCTCCACGCCGAGAAAGGCGGAAGGGGACTCGTGGTCCAACGTCTTGTAGCTGAGGGCCGCGGTCACGCTGAAAGTACCTGCCAAACTGGTCAGGCGCTTAGCCTACCCTGATTCGTTTCGCTGCCCGCACGCTCAGTCGCGGGCGCCCACGTCGCGATATTCGGTCCTGATCCAGCGCACGGTGCCCGTTCGCGCCCGCATGACCACGGAATGGGTGAATATCGTGTTCCGGCTCAGGCGCACGCCTTCCAGGAGCGAGCCGTCGGTGATGCCGGTCGCGGCGAAGATGACGTCGCCAGCGGCCATGTCGCGCATCGTGTATTTGCGCCCGAGGTCGACGATGCCGGCGGCGCGGGCGCGTTCGCGCTGAGGGGCATTGGTAGCGATGAGCCGGCCCTGTATCTGGCCACCGATGCAGCACAGCGCCGCAGCGGCGAGCACGCCCTCAGGCGCGCCGCCCACGCCCATATAGATGTCGATGCCGGTGTCCTGCGGCTCGGTGGTGTGGATCACCCCGGCGATATCGCCGTCGCCGATCAGCCGCACCGCGGCACCAGCGGCGCGCACGTCCTCGATCAGCTTTCCATGACGCGGGCGGTCGAGAATGCAGGCGGTGATCTCGGTCACCGGCACGCCCTTGGCCTTGGCGAGAGCGTTCAGATTGTCGGCGGGCGAAGCGTCGAGATCGACCAGGTCTTGCGCGTAACCTGGTCCGATGGCGATCTTGTCCATATAAAGGGTCGGCACCTTCAACAGGCTGCCGCGCTCGGCGATGGCCATGACGGCGAGCGCATTGGGGAGCGCCTTGGCGGCAAGCGTCGAGCCTTCCACGGGATCCACCGCGATATCGACCTCAAGCCCCGAGCTGGCGCCGGCGCCGACCGTCTCGCCAATATAAAGCAGCGGCGCCTCGCTCTCCTCCCCCTCGCCAACGACTATGACGCCTTGGATGGGAAGCCCCGCGAGCTCGCGGTACATGGCGCTGATGGCGGCAGCATCGGCAGCGGCCTCGTCGCCCCGCCCGCGCAAGCGCGCGGCGGCGATCGCGGTTGCCTCCGTCACCCTGACGATTTCAAGGCCGAGGACGCGATCGAGCTTATGGCTCTCTTGAGCGTTTGCCACCTCGGATCCTCCCTGGCACGTGTGCGGTCGAACCGACTTTTTGTGCCCCAATGGGTATCACAACTTCTCTATGCGGATCATCTGCGGCTTGGCGTCGACATGGCCATCACGCTCGATGGCCGCAAGCGCCTTGCGGATTGCCGCCTCGGTGGTCTGATGGGTGATCATGACCACGGCGGCCGGCGAGCCGGCCTCCTGCCGCCGGAAGCCCGGCAATGCGGCGCGGGGGCGGCGCTGCACGATGCTTTCCAGCGAGATGCCCTGCTCGGCCATGCGGCTTGCGATTGCCGCAAACGCGCCGGTGCGGTCGTACACCGAGAGCCTGATATAGTAGCCGCCTTCGTGGCCGCGCATCTCGGCCTTCTTGTAGGGCTTCAGATCTTTTGCCTTGGTGCCGAACGGCGGCAGGATGTGACCTCTCGCAATGTCGATCAGGTCGCTCGCGACGGACGAGGCCGTGGGGCCCGCGCCGGCGCCAGGCCCGATCAACATGATATCGCCGACGAAGTCCCCATCGATGGCGACACAGTTGGAGACCCCGTCCACCGAAGCGATCGCGGTGTGCTTCGGCACCATGGTCGGGTGCACGCGCTGCTCGATGCCGCTCTCGGTGCGCGAGGCGACGCCGAGAAGCTTGATGCGGTAGCCGAGATCGTCGGCGGCCTCGATGTCGGCGGGCGTGATGTTTTCAATGCCCTCGACATAGACCGACTCGAATGAAGTGCGCGTTCCGAAGGCAAGCGAGGTCAGCAGCGCAAGCTTGTGCGCCGTGTCGAAGCCGCCGATGTCGAAGGTCGGGTCTGCTTCGGCATAGCCTTGCGCTTGCGCCTCTTTCAGCACATCGGCGAAGCTCCGGCCCTCGGTCAGCATCAAAGTGAGGATGTAGTTGCAGGTGCCGTTGAGGATGCCGTAGACGCGGGCGATGGTGTTGCCTTGCAGGCTCTCGCGGATCGCCTTGACCACGGGAATGCCGCCAGCCACGGCGCCTTCGAAATTGAGCGCCACGCCATGTTTCTCGGCAAGGGCCGCAAGCGCAGGCCCGTGCCGTGCGAGCAGCGCCTTGTTGGCGGTGACCACATGCTTGCCGGCGCGCAGCGCAGCCTCGACCGACTCCTTGGCGACGCCCTCCTCCCCGCCGATCAACTCGACGAAGGCGTCGATCTCCGGATCGCGGGCGAGCTCGACCGGATCGGCGACGAAGCGAAAGCCGGAAATGTCGACGTCGCGGTTCTTGTGCCGGTTGAGCGCGGAGACGGCCACGATCTCGATCGGCCGCCCGATGCGCTTGGCAAGGTCGGGGCTGCGCTTGGCAAGGAGCCGCAGCACCCCGCCTCCGACCGTGCCGAGCCCGGCGAGCCCGAGTTTCAGAGGCTCAGTCATTGAAGGATCAGAGCGTCCTCGTCGCCTTCGAGGCAAGTGGAATGACGTTGTGCAGGCTTTTCGCCGATTCGGCGAGGAATTTCCGGATATTGCGCGCGGCCTGGCGGATGCGCTGCTCGTTCTCGACAAGCGCGATGCGCACATAGCCCTCGCCATATTCGCCGAAGCCGACACCGGGCGACACGGCGACCGAGGCCTGCTCCAGCAGCAATTTGGAAAACTCGAGCGAGCCCAGATGGGCGAACATGTCGGGGATCGGCGCCCAGGCGAACATGGTCGCTTCCGGCGCCGGGATCGGCCAGCCGGAGCGCGTGAGAGAATCGACGAGGCAATCGCGGCGGCGCCGATAGATGCCGCGGATCTCGTCGATGCAGTCCTGCGGTCCGTTCAAGGCGGCCGCCGCTGCGACCTGAATGGGCGTGAAGGCGCCGTAGTCGAGATAGGATTTCACCCGTGACAGCGCGCCGATCAGCCGCTCATTGCCGACGGCAAAGCCCATGCGCCAGCCAGGCATGGCGTAAGTCTTGGACAGCGTGGTGAACTCCACCGCGATATCCATGGCGCCAGGCACCTCAAGGATCGAGGGCGGCGGCTCTTCACCGAAATAGATTTCGGCATAAGCGAGATCGGAGAGCACGATCAGATCGTGCTTTTTGGCGAAGCCAACCACCTCACGATAAAAATCGAGACCGGCGACGAGCGCGGTCGGGTTGGCGGGATAATTCAGCACGAGCGCCGAGGGCTTCGGCACCGAATGCTTCACCGCCCGGCTCAACGAACTCATAAAGGCCGAATCGGTCGAAGCCGGCAGATGGCGGATCACGCCACCAGACATGATGAAGCCGAACTCGTGGATGGGATAGGTCGGGTTCGGCACAAGAATGACATCGCCGGGCCCGGTGATGGCCTGCGCCATATTGGCGAAGCCTTCCTTGGAGCCGAGCGTGGCGACGATCTCGGTCTCGGGGTTGAGCTTCACGCCAAAGCGGCGCGCGTAATAGGCGCCTTGCGCCCGCCTCAACCCCTGGATGCCGCGCGACGCCGAATAGCGGCTAGTGCGGGTGTCGCGCACCGTCTCGATCAACTTCTGCACGATATGGGGCGGGGTCGGCATGTCGGGGTTACCCATGCCAAAATCGATGATGTCGTCGCCGCGCGCGCGCGCCTGCGCCTTGAGCTTGTTGACTTGCTCAAAAACGTAGGGCGGTAGCCGCCTGATTCTGTGGAAATCGCTGTTCACGCGCTTGTCCCGCCGACCCCCAACCAGGACCCTATGCCTAACGGGTGGGCATTTGAACCACAGAAGCGGCCTTGGGGGCAAGAAGCGCCAAGCCGCAGTTTTGGGCTCCTAATTGCCGGCTTCAGCCGGCTTGACCGACGCTGTGGTCGTGTCGTCGGCCGATCCCTGACGCCTCGCCTGCTCGCTGCGCAGATCTGCGATCGCTGCCTTCTGCTCGGCCGGGCTCAGGGTCTTCCCAAGTTGTCTGCTCGAGGCGGAAAAGGTCGATGGCGACCGCTCGGCGGAGGTCAGGGAGTCGGAACACCCGGCCAAAATGAGGACAGGAAAGGCAAGAAGCACCAAGGCTGCCCGTTTTGACGGCAGCCCCGGTGCCGGTCGAACCAATCTTTTGGGTTCCTGATGCACGGTGATTGGAATTGCACGTCCCTTACTATATTGCATAGCACAATGAGCCTAACAAAGAGAGTCGTCAGAGATCGCTGAGATGCTCCGCTACCTTGGCATCATTGCGATTAACCGGGGGTAAAACAAGGGCGCGACCTTCATGCAGGAAAAGAACAAGACGGTGGCAGAAGCGAAGCCGGAGGGGTCTCACGTCGGCCAATGGGACATCCTGGCGCGCAACATGGTGCGTCTCTTCGATCAAGGCACCAAGGTGCTCGGCACTCTGGTCGAGCGCCGCAACGGCTCTGGGCCGTACAGCATGGCGGCGGAGGCCGGCGAAGCGACAAAGGTTCTGGGTGAGGTTGCCAGGCAATGGGTGAGCGAGCCAGGCAAGCTCGCCGCTGCGCAGAATGAGCTGTTCAAGGACTATGCCGAGCTGTGGGGCCGCTCGGTGCGCCGCTACCTCGGCGAGGAGGACGTGAAGCCGGTGATCGAGCCCGAGCCCGGCGACAATCGATTCAAGGACCCGGACTGGTCGAATACCCAGTTCTTCGATTTTTGGAAGCAGGCTTATCTATTGACGGCGCGCTGGGCGGAGGACCTTACCCGCAAGACCGAAGGCGTCGACGACAAGACCAAGAAGCGTGCCCTGTTCTATCTCGAGCAGATGCTCGCGGCCTTCTCACCCTCGAACTTCGCCTTCACCAACCCGGAAGTGGTGCGCGCCACGCTCGCCACCAATGCGGAAAATTTGGTGCAAGGCATGGCGCATCTTGCGCACGACCTCGAGCAATCGAAGGATCTGCTGCGCATCAGCCAGACCGACTTGTCGGCGTTTGAGGTTGGCAAGAATCTCGCGGTCACGCCCGGCAAAGTCGTGTTCCAGAACGAGCTGATACAGCTCATCCAATACAGCCCGAGCACGGAAGAAGTGTACGAGCGGCCTCTGCTCATCGTGCCGCCCTGGATCAACAAGTTCTACATCCTCGACCTCGTCCCGGAGAAAAGCTTCATCAAATGGGCGGTGGCTCAAGGGTTCACCGTGTTCACCGTTTCCTGGGTAAATCCGGACGCGAAGCTCTCGCAGAAGACCTTCGAAGACTATATGCGCGAGGGCATCCTCGCCGCGGTCGACGCCGTCACCGAGCAGACCGGGCAAAAGCAGATCAACGCGCTCGGCTATTGCGTGGGCGGAACGCTGCTCGCCTCGACGCTTGCCTATATGGCCGCCAAGAAAGACCACCGGATTGCCTCGGCTGCGTTCCTTGCTGCGCAGGTCGACTTCAGCGAGGCGGGCGACCTCCTCGTCTTCATCGACGATGCGCAATTGAATTCGCTCGAGGAGATGATGGCCGAGCGCGGCTATCTCGACGGCGCGCGCATGGCGGCGGTGTTCAACATGCTCAGGCCGCGAGACCTGATCTGGCCTTACATCGTGAACAACTATCTCCTCGGCAAGAAGCCCTTCCCGTTCGATCTCCTCTATTGGAACGCGGATTCGACCAGGCTGCCCGCCGCCAACCACGCCTTCTACCTGCGCGAGTTCTATCATCTGAACCGGCTGAGCAAGGGCGAGCTGCGGCTTGGCGGCGTAAAGCTCGATCTCAGCCGCGTGAAAATCCCGATCTTTGAGCTTTTCACCAAGGAAGACCATATCTCGCCGGCAAACTCGGTATTCATCGGCTCGAAGCTGTTCGGCGGCCCGGTGCGCTTGGTCATGACAGGCTCCGGGCATATCGCCGGGGTGGTCAATCCGCCGGCCAGGAAGAAATATCAGTTCTGGGCTGGGACCCCGGCCGACTCGCTCGCCGAATGGATGAAGAAGGCGACGGAGACGCAGGGCTCGTGGTGGCCCGACTGGGCCTCATGGCTCGCCGAGTTATCCGGTCCCAAGATCCCGGCGCGCGATGCCGCGGCCGGACCACTCAAGTCCATCGAGGATGCCCCAGGCTCCTATGTGCGGGAGCGGCTCTAAGGGTCACGGAAATAGCGGGAGCTGCTCGAGCCCGAGCGTCTCGTCGAAGCCGTACATCAGGTTGAAGTTCTGCAGCGCCTGGCCGGCTGAGCCCTTCACCAGATTGTCGATGGCCGAGATGACGATGGCGCGGCCGCTCAGGCGGTCGGCGAACACGCCGATATGGCAGAGATTCGAGCCGCGCACATGCTGGGTCGCCGGGATCACGCCCTCCTCCACCACATGCACGAAGGGGCTCGCTGCATAGGCCTTGGCGAGAGTGGAGCGGAGATCGCCGGCGGTGGCCTTGCCGGCAAGCGCGACATAGCAGGTGCAAAGCTCGCCCCGGCTCATCGGCACGAGATGCGGCGTGAAGTTGATTGTGACGCGAGTACCTGACGCAGCACTCAGCTCCTGCTCGATCTCGGGCACATGGCGGTGATTGCCGATGCCATAGGGCGAAAGCCCCTCGCCGGCTTCCGCGAACAGGATGTTCTGCTTGAGCGTGCGGCCGGCGCCGGACACGCCGGACTTCGCATCGATGATGACGCCGTCGGCCTCGATCAGCTTCCCCTTGGCCAGAGGCAGAAGTGCGAGCAGCACGGCCGTCGGGTAGCACCCCGGACAGGCAACGAGGCGTGCGGTCTTGATCTCCTCCGCATAGTGCTCGGTCAATCCGTAGACGGCCTCTTTCAAAAGCTGCGGCGCGCCATGCTTGCCGCCATACCATTCGGCATAGACGGCGGGGTCGCGCAGGCGAAAGTCGGCCGACATGTCGATCACCTTCAACCGCGGGGGAAGCTTGGCGATCTCGCCATGGGCGGTGGCGTGCGGCAACCCGCAAAAGGCCACGTCAATTTTGCTCCAATCGACCTGATCGGAGGTGACGAGCGCGGGCAGGCCGAGGGTGGCAAGATGCGGGAAGACTTGCGCGAGCGGTTGCCCGGCGTGGCCTTTGGCGATCAGCGCGGTGAGGGCGATGTTGGGGTGGCGGGCTGTGAGCCTGATCAGATCGGCGCCGGTGTAACCGCTGGCGCCGAGCACTGCGGCCCGGATCTTGGTCTTTGCAGCCATTTCGAAGCTTTCGGGACGTGCGCGAGTATCAAACCTCGCGCGGGCTTAGCGGAATTCGGAGCGTTGTGAAACACGCGTCATCGCCCGGCTTGACCGGGCGATCCAGTAATCAGCGCCTTTAGCGAACTTGCCACACCAATGGTTACTGGATGCCCGCCTACGCGGGCATGACCATTCACTCCGGATGGACAGCGTCGGCTAGCGCTTGGAGAACTGGAAGCTCTTGCGGGCCTTGGCCTTGCCGTACTTCTTGCGCTCGACCGTGCGGGCGTCGCGGGTCAGGAACCCGCCCTTCTTCAGCACGCCGCGGAGCTCCGGCTCGTAGCGGGTGAGCGCCTTGGAGATGCCGTGCCTGACCGCACCGGCCTGCCCTGAGAGCCCGCCGCCGCTCACCGTGCAGACGATGTCGTACTGGCCCTCGCGCTTGGCAGTGACCAGCGGCTGCTTCAGGATCATTTGCAGCACGGGCCGCGCGAAATAGGCGACGTGATCCTTGCCATTCACCGTGATCTTGCCAGGCCCCTGCTTCACCCAGACGCGGGCGACGGCGTCCTTGCGCTTGCCGGTGGCATAGGCGCGGCCCTTGGCGTCGAGCTTCTGCTCGTAGACGCGCGCCTGGGGTGCCGCCGCAGTGGCGTCGCCCTTGAGCGGGCCCAGATCCTCGAGCGTCATCACCTCGGTATTGGGCATGGCGTCAAGCGCTCCTTGCATTCTTGGTGTTGAGGGCGGCGACATCGACCTTCGTCGGGCTTTGCGCCTCGTGTGGATGGTCGGCGCCGCTATAGATGCGGAGGTTCTTCATTTGTTGGCGGCCGAGAGGCCCGCGCGACAGCATCCGCTCCACGGCCTTGTGCAGCACCCGCTCGGGGTGCTTGCCTTCGAGAATCTTCGCGGCCGTCCGCTCCTTGATGCCGCCGGGATAACCGGTATGCCAATGATAGACCTTCTCGGCGCGCTTATTGCCGGTGAGTACGACCTTGTCGGCATTGATGACGATGATATTGTCTCCGCAATCCATATGGGGGGTGAAGCTCGGCTTGTGTTTGCCTCTCAGCCGCGTCGCAATGAGCGCCGCAAGCCGGCCCACGACGAGGCCGTCGGCATCGATAAGGATCCAGGACTTCTCGATGTCCTTGGGTGTCGCTGAAAACGTCTTCATGGTGTGGCACTCTTCCGACCGGGTTGGCGGCTTCTAACGGCTCTGCTTTTCCGGGTCAAGTCGGAAGGCGGAATATCGAGCAAGTTCCAACGATTATGTATGTGGTATCATTATACCATAATGAGGGCGTCCGGGGCCCCGCCGGAAGCACAGATTGCACAGTGACGGGATTTTGGGCAGAAACTTGAATCTCGAATGATCGGTCGAGCATGAGAGACACATGAAGCAGGTTCGCACCGCAGACCTTGAGCCGCAGCAGGACCTTGGCGCTTCCACCACGCTGCTGCGCGAGGATCGCGGTCAGGTCGCGGTGCTCACGCTCAACCGGCCCGAGACGCGCAATTGTCTCTCCGAGGAGATGATCGCCTCCCTTCACGCCGCAATCGCCGAGATCGGCGGCTCAGATGCCGTGCGGGCGATCGTCATCACCGGCGCGGGCTCCGCCTTCTCATCTGGCCACGACCTCAAGGAACTCTCCGCGCATCGCAACGACCGCGATCGGGGCAAGGCCTATTTCGCCAAGATCATGAGTGCCTGCTCGAAGATGATGCTCTCCATCGTCCGCTCGCCAAAACCGGTGATCGCGGCGGTGAACGGAATCGCCACGGCGGCTGGTTGCCAGCTTGCGGCGAGTTGCGATCTCGCCGTGGCAAGCGAGGATGCGCGCTTCGCCACGCCAGGGGTGAATATCGGGCTGTTCTGCTCCACGCCCATGGTCGCGCTCAGCCGCAACGTGTCGCGCAAGGCCGCCATGGAGATGTTGCTGCTTGGCGACATGATCGGCGCCAACGAGGCGAAGGAACTCGGCCTCATCAATCGCGTGGTCCCGCCTGAGGAGACGGTGAATGCGGCGGTCGAGCTTGGCCGCAGAATCGCGGAGAAGCCGAAGGCGACGCTGAAGATCGGCAAGGAGGCCTTCTACCGCCAGCTCGACATGCCGCTCGACGAGGCTTACGCCTACGCGTCCACCGTCATGGTGGAGAACATGCTGCACGCCGAGGCTGAGGAAGGCATCGGGGCTTTTCTCGCGAAGCGGCAACCGAGCTGGCCGCGGTAAATTCTGGCCCTGTTTTGCCCCGATTTCGGCACCTTATTGGGCTAGTGTCGCCGTTCTACATCACCTATATTCCGCGCACCTGACAGCCCTGCCCTCTCTCTTGCGATGCGCTGTACCGTTGAATCGCCGGTTCGGGTATGGACCCCGTCATCCTTCTGAAGAACTGGAGTCGATAGGCATGAAGCAGCTCATCGCATTAGTCATGATCGCTTTCTTGGTCCCGGCCACCGCTACCATGGCTTTCGCCAAGAATGCCTGCAAGGACGACAAGACCAAGTTTTGCAAGGACGCGAAAACGGCCGGCAAGAAGGTCAACGATTGCCTGAAAGAGCACATCGCAGAGGTCAGTGCGGCCTGCAAGGAACAGCTCGATAAGCCGAAGGCGCCCAAGACTGACAAGGAAAAGGCGGATAAAAAGATAAAGAATAAGGACGCCGACAGGAATAAGGGCGAGAAGCCGGCCGAGTCGAAGCCCGCAGAGACGAAGCCCGCGGAGCCGGCTCCTTCCGAGAGCCCGCCCTCGCCGCCGGCATCGCCTGGTGGTGCAGAGGACAAGAAGTAACGATCATTGGCGCCGTGCCGTCGCTTGGGCGGCACGGCAAATCTCTCGCTTTCGTTTTGCGAGCATGACCGGCTCGCCGGCTCGCGTGAACCACGACAGCTATAGCGACGTCTATATCGGAGGCATTCTTACGAGCTGCCGCACCTTTGCCTTCGTAGGGGCGAGCCCGACGCAGTCGCGGCCAAGCTATTTCGCCATGAAATATCTCATGGCCAAAGGCTACCGGGTCATTCCGGTCAATCCCGGACACGCCGGCAAAGAGCTTCTCGGACAGAAGATCCGGGCCTCGCTTGCCGACATCGAGGAGCCGGTCGATGTGGTCGACATGTTCCGCACCCCCGATGCCGCACCGGAGATCGTGCGCGAGGCCATTGCCATCGGCGCCAAGGTGATGTGGATGCAGCTTGGGATACGCAACGACGAGGCGGCGAAGATGGCCGAAGACGCCGGGCTGAAGGTGGTCATGAACCGCTGCCCCAAAATCGAGTATGGACGGCTCTCGGGCGAGATCGGTTGGGTCGGCGTCAACCGGCGCGTCATCGACAACCGCAAGCCGTTCCTGTTCGGCAAGGGCGGCACCATGAAGCACCGCGTGTGAATCATGCTTCGCGCAGCGCTTGTCCTTGCCTTGGCCCTGGCCTCGCCGCTTCGACCAGCGCTGGCAGAACCGCTCGACCCGACGCCAGCCTTCATCGCCGAGCTGCAGACCGCGATCCGCGATAACGACAAGGACTGGCTGGCCGATCACCTTCATCTTCCCGTCAGCTATTTTGGCAAGAGGAAGCAGGTCATCGGCAGCAAGGACTGGTTCGTCAAACACTATGCGACCGTCATCGGTCCGGAGCTAAGGGCGAATATCCTGAAGCAGGAACCCGACAAATATTTCAAGAACTATCAGGGCGTGATGGTCGGCGACGGCGGGCGCAACATCTGGATCGACGATTTCGGCGATGAAGGCGCCGGAGTCCCCACCCGCTTCGAGATCATCACCATCAACAACAGCGAATGAGCACGGAGAAGAGCACCATGTCAGCCGACCGCAAGCCTGGTTTCAACACGCTCGCCATTCATGCGGGCGCCCACCCGGACCCGGCCACCGGCGCGCGGGCGACGCCCATCTACCAGACGACGTCCTATGTCTTCGAGAATGTCGATCACGCCGCGGCGCTGTTCAATCTCGAGACGTTCGGCAACATCTATACGCGCATCATGAACCCGACCCAAGCCGTACTCGAGGAGCGCATCGCGGCCTTGGAGGGCGGCACCGCGGCACTTGCCGTGGCTTCAGGCCATGCGGCGCAGGCGATCGTGTTCCACGCGCTGATGGAGCCCGGCGCTGAGTTCGTCGCCGCGCGCCAGCTCTATGGCGGTTCGGTCAACCAGTTTACCCAGTCCTTCAAGAAATTCGATTGGAACGTGCGCTTTGCCGACACAGACAATGCCGAGAGCTTCCGCGCCGCGCTCTCGCCGAAGACCAAGGCGATCTTCGTCGAGTCGATCGCCAATCCCGGCGGCATCATCACCGACATCGCCGCCGTCTCTGCCGTGGCCAAGGAGGCCGGCGTTCCGCTCATCGTCGACAATACGCTCGCCACGCCCTATCTGATGCGGCCGATCGAGCACGGCGCCGACATCATCGTGCTTTCGCTGACCAAATTTCTCGGCGGCCACGGCAATTCGATCGGCGGCGCCATCGTCGATTGCGGGACGTTCGACTGGTTCAAGAGCGGGCGCTATCCGACCCTGACGGAGCCGTCGCCCTCTTATCACGGCGTGACCTTCGCCGAGACCTTCGGCAATTTCGCTTTCGCCATCGCGTGCCGCGCCTTCTCGTTACGCGATCTTGGACCGGCCATCTCGCCCTTCAACGCCTTCCTCATCCTCACCGGCATCGAGACGCTGCCGTTGCGCATGCAGCGGCACTGCGACAACGCAGCCGCCGTGGCTGAGTGGCTCAGCGGTCACCCGCAGATTGACTGGGTCAATTACGCAGGCCTCCCCGGCAACAAGTTCCATGCGCTTGCCAAGCGCTATTCTCCTAAGGGCGCCGGCGCCGTGTTCACCTTCGGGCTCAAGGGCGGATATGAGGCAGGCGTCAAGCTCGTCAGCAACGTCAAGCTGTTCAGCCATCTCGCCAATATCGGCGACACGCGAAGCCTGATCATTCACCCGGCATCGACCACACACCGCCAGCTTACCGACGAAGCGCGATTGCGGGCGGGCGCCGGGCCGGACGTGGTGCGGCTGTCGATTGGGCTCGAGGACGTTGCCGACATCATCGCCGACCTCGATCAGGCGCTTAAAGCGGCTTGAGGTGCCGGGGCCGTCGCACCCAAGCTCAGCCACACATGATAGAGCGCGGCGGCGAACAGCAGGATCGCACCGGCCTGATGGGCGAGCCCTAGCCCGATCGGCACGGCGAGCAGCAGCGTCCACACGCCGAGCGTCGCCTGAAGCAGCGCGAGGCACATGAGGATGAAGGCGCTGGCGACGAGTTCCGGAGCTTCGCGGCGAAGGGCAAGCCAGCCGGCCTGGGCGATCGTGGCGAGCACCACGGTGTAGCCCAGCATGCGGTGATCGAACTGCACGGTGAGCGGGTTCTCGAACAGGTTCAGGCCCCAGGGCTCCGCCTCGCCGAGGCCGCTCGGCACAAATGCGCCGTTGATCAGCGGCCAAGTGTTGTAGCCGAACCCAGCGTCGAGACCGGCCACGAGTCCGCCGGCGAGGATCTGGAGATAGATCAGCGCGAGCACGGCGCCGGCGATCCATGCCGCCGCGCGCGAGCCTGACTGCGGGGCGCGGGACCGCTCCCGACCAAGATCGAAGACGAGCCACAGCGTGTAGCCGAGGATGGCGACGGCGAGCCCAAGATGGGCTGCGAGCCGGTACTGGCTCACATCGACGCGCGCGACGAGGCCGCTCTTCACCATGTACCAGCCCATGGCGCCCTGCAGGCCGCCGAGCACAAAGAGGCCAACAAGCCGTGGCAGCCAGCCACGAGGAATATGGCCGGCGGCCCAAAAGGCGAGAAAGGGAAGCAGGAACGCAGCGCCGATCAGCCGGCCGAGAAAGCGGTGGCCCCACTCCCACCAATAGATGGTCTTGAACTCTTCCAGGCTCATGCCCCGCTTCAGCTCGAGATATTCCGGGATCTTCCGATAGGCGTCGAAAGCCTCCTGCCAGGCGCTGTCCGACAGAGGCGGGATCACCCCGGTTACCGGCTTCCATTCGGTGATGGAGAGGCCTGAATCGGTGAGGCGCGTGGCGCCGCCAACCAGGATCATGGCCACGATGAGGAGCGCGAGACAAGCGAGCCAGACGCGCAAAGCTTTGGCGTGGTGCGCCTCCATCGACACGCCGCCGGGTCGAGAGACGGTGATGCTGTGAGCCACCGTTGACATGAGGGACTGATTAGCGGGACGTGGCGCCAAACTCAATCTCTCTCCACTGCCCCGTTGCCGCAGATGCTCCCAGGTTTGCTCGCAGTGTCGGTTCAGGTATAGTTCAAGTTGCAAGCGGTGCTATTGAAGTTGCGCGCCAAGGGGGGGTTATGCGCCGTTCGATCTTGACTCTTCCAATCTTGATCTTTGCCGTTCTGTTTTGGATGCCGCCCGCTTTCGCCGACAAGCGCGTGGCGTTGGTCGTCGGAAATTCGGCCTATCAGAGTGTCGCTCCCCTGGTCAACGCAGCCAACGACGCGACCGACATGGCTGCAGCATTGAAGTCGCTAGGCTTTGAGGTCATCGAAGGCCACGATCTAAACCAAACGGAAATGGTCGCCAGTATTCGGCGTTTCTCCGAAGCCTTGCTTGGCGCCGATACAGGTCTTTTCTTCTACGCAGGCCACGGCTTGCAGGTCGGGGGTACGAACTATCTGGTCCCGATCGACGCCAAGCTGACGCGCGAGAACGATCTCCCCTTCGAAGCGGTCACACTCGATCTCGTGCTTGCGCAGCTCGAGCGCGAGGCGCCCACCGCGATTGTGTTTCTCGATGCGTGCCGCGACAACCCGATGGCACAGACGCTTGCCCGTTCCATGGGCACACGCTCGTTGAGTATCGGCAGAGGTTTGGCTCGCATCGACTCTGGCGTGGGTACCTTCATTGCCTTCTCGACACAGCCGGGAAACGTGGCGCTTGACGGCCAAGGCCGCAATTCTCCCTTCACCTCGGCGTTGCTTAAGCATGTCGGTGAATCGGGAAAAGATCTGAGCGCGATCATGATTGCCGTGCGCAACGAAGTTTACGCTGAAACGGATGGCAAGCAGGTGCCTTGGGACAGCTCATCCTTGCGAAGCCAATTCTTTTTCTCTCCCAGCGAGGCCAACGCGACGGCGACTCAACCAAACCTAAAGACCGCACCTGTTGCCAAAATCGATCCCGCGGCAGCAGCTTGGGCCGCCGCCAAAGACACGTCCGACATCAGCGTCCTGGAGGCGTTTATCTCGAGATATGCCGATTCCTTTTATGCCGAGCTGGCGCGGGCTCGAATAGCAGATTTGAAAAAGCAGAAAGAGCAAACAAAGCTCGCAAATATCGCGCCGCGGGAACCAGCGATATTGCCACCAAACGAAAGGCTTGCGCTGGTGACGGTGTCCAACGCGCCGGGCGACGGTCAAGCCTCGCTCAGGGATGCGCTCAAGAAGCGGCTAAACGCCGTGGGAATCAAGCTTGCCAGCGCCCCAGGAAAAAACGTGTACACCATTAGAGCGAGCGCAAAGCTCAGCGAGAACGGTGGGCGCGAAACTGTCCAACTCGATTGGGAGGTGGTCGATCCGACCGGCAAGAAGCTGGGATCGATATCTCAGCAAAATAGCGTTCCCAAAGGGTCATTGGACGGTCCATGGGGAGCGATTGCCACTGCCGCTGCCGGAGCAGCGAGCGATGGCATCATTAGAATCTTTCTCGCCACTCCCTCTCAGTAGCGGCCTAGGCATGACTGCCGGTGTTTGCCGCAGGCGTGCGCCCGCGCGGGACAGACTTAAAAAGTCCTTATATTCGAATGTAATTTGACCTCGCCCTCATCGACGTGTAACTCGCCTCCATCGAGCAAAGACGGGAGGGCACAATGGATCGCAGGGCATTCCTCAGCCCACCATCCAGGTCTGCGAAGATTTCCTACCGAAGGTTTGCAAGAACGGGATCGAATTCCAGAAACTCGACATCGCCAATCCCGAACCGCTGCCCATCGGATCGACCACAGTGATCGGCGACACCCGGTCCGCTTAGGCGCAACCCCGAATCCCTCAGTCAGGAGCACGTCAATGAAGAACTATACCGCAATCCTGTTCACGCTGTTCGTCGTTGTACTGTGTTGGGCCGGCTCGGCTGAGGCAGGCAAGAGGAAGTGCGCCGAGGATTATCGCAGGTTTTGCAGTCAATGGGGCCTCGGCACGCGGGGTTTGGAGAACTGCATGCGTCGCCACGGTGACCAGCTGACGCATGCCTGCATCAGGGGCCTGATCCAGGCAGGTGCGGTGTCTCAAGCCGAGGTGGACCGGAGACGTGCGGCCGGCCGCTGATCCGCGCTGAAACCGCCCCATCGGCCGCAACCAGCAACCCCAGTGTTAGAAGCGGAAAAATTGAAATGGTTGCCAGACCCGCGCCCGCTGTCTCGGCGGCTGGCTCGGGACCGTGACGCCCGGTGGATCGGACCCGCTGACCACGACCTTGGTTTGCGCCATGCCGTTCGCCTGAACGAGCTGGTAGAGCGTGGTGGCGTTGGCCAGCGTGAGACGGACGCAACCGTGGGAGACCGGCGTGCCAAGGCCGGGATGGTCCGAGCCGTGGATGCTGTGCCCTCTCTTGGTGAAGAAAATCGCATGCGGCATGCCGGCGTTGTCCCATTCCTGGGAATAGTGCATCACCTCCATGCGAAAAGGAGTGTAGGAGCCGACCGGTGTCGAATACGCCGTGGCCCCGGTCGAAACTCGCCAGCGATAACGCACCTCGCCATCGACCGCGACCGTCATCGTCTGGGCTCGCTTGTCGATCTGGATGAGGACATTGGCAACCGCCGGCTTGCTTGTGCCGCAAGCAAGCGCTCCGGCGAGCAACAGGGCAGCGAAAAATCGGAAATGCGCCATCCCTCTTCCCCCCCGCCCCTCAGCCCGAGAATATGCCGAGTGTAGTTCCGAGTCAGGCGAACAATATGGCGAACGTCAATAGACGAGCGAGACCGGCTGAATCCGCGGGCGTGACCGGACAGCGCCCCGAGCCGGTCACAAAATGCGATGACCGCATGGGCTCGAAGACGAATGTCTACCGTTTATGAGCGATCGCGGTCGGCCGCTCTCTCTTCGGCCTCGGACGTCTCCGGCTGCTCTTCGTTGATGGCAACGCCGAGCATGGCGAGAAGAGGATCGTGAGCCTCGGCGGACCCAAATTTCCGGGCTCGGTCGCCGGCTCGTGCGGGGAGTCCGAAAGGGCTGAGAACGGTGAAGCTGCCCACTGCGGCGAATTTCAGGGACATCGAGATCTCCTTTTCGCGTTTTCTGTTCAAGACCGGATTCGCTAGAGGAGGTCATGCCCGAGTCCCGATTTTGGCGCTGTGACGTTTGCCACACCCCCGCCCGCGATCCATGCCGCCCGGCTGCGGCGATAGAGGCGACAGAATCGTTCTGTGCGAGCGAGGTGAATTTTCGATCGCGCCGTCAGAGGCCGTCGGGTAACGCTAGGCGGCGGCGGCCGATCCGTTGGCACCGATTCGGGCTTGCAAAAGCTCTCGGAGCGAAGATCACGGTTCTCAACGTCACGCCGCGCTGGTCGGCTGGCGCCGCAGGGGGGACGTCGCGGTCATGCACCCGGCCGAGGCGCACGAGGTCAATATCGCGGAAGCCGCACAACTTCTACTGAGCGAATCGGCGGCCATAGCCCAATCGGCCGGAGTTCTCTGCGACACGGCGCATGCGAGCGATGCTGTCCCTATAAGGCCATTCTCGACACGGCCTCGGCGAAGGGCTGCGATCTCATCGTCATGGGCTCGCACGGAAGGCGCGGCATGGCCGCCCTGCTGCTCGGCAGCGAGACACAGAAGACCCTGACCCATGGGAAGATTCCGGTTCTCGTTTATAGGGAATAGACTTGTGCAGGGCTTCCAGCCGAGTGAACTGGTTTACGGCTGGGTGGCTGCGGACTCGCTTGCGATAACTTGCTGAAGAAGTGCCGGTCCGACCGAATTGAACGGGCGACTATAAGCGGCGATCAGCAGTAGTGACAGCGCAATGCCCGTCGCAAAGATCGTTAAGGCGATGCCGCACGTGAGCCGGTTGTCACTGTGAACCATCGCAATGGCAATCAAGGCACAGAGCCCCTGCAGCATTAGGGCCGCCCATTTGATCGAGCTGACCGTGGATTGGCTTATGATGATGCGCTGACGGCGCGCATCCAGAGCATTCTCCAACGTCGTCACGATTTCGCGCTGGGCTATTTTCTGGCCCTCATCGACGGGCGTCAAGGCGAGGGCGCTCTTTAAAGCTTCTCGTAAACTCGAAGGCAAGCCGCTAAGCGTGGCGTGTCCGTGCGCCATCTTCGGCCATTCCTCGTTTACCGCCACCTCGATGTGCCGGTTGATGAGAGCGCGAAGGTGCGCTTCCGGCTCGCCCGGGAAGCTTTCTGCGAGTAGCACGACGCCGCGAAGTGCGGTGGCTTCGGTCGCGACGGCGACCTTTGCCCGCTCGGAGTCACCCCAAACCTGAACGGCGATGAAGCCAACCAGCAAGCCGAAGATAATACCGAGTGGCGGTAGCATCCCAGGAGAAAGCGCCTTGAAGGCACGTGCCCGATCATCCACGGCAAGCCCGGTCACAACCAAATAGATGCCGGCAGCGACGAGATAGGTGGCAGCGAAGACAACGAGAGCCATCCACGTCACAGGAAGATTGAGCAACCAGTCCATTCTCCACCCTTTCTCCAGCAAGGAGGCCCCTTCCCACCGCTTTTGCAACCGACCTGAACCTGCCCTCCAATGGAATTTGCTCGCAATGGTCTCCAGCGGCGCGCCGGGGGCACTTTAACACGCCCCTCTTAGCGAGGTCGCTAGTTCGGCGAACTGCCCCACGCTGTCTGAGCACCAAGGAGAGCGCCCCGAGTGCCCACTCCGAATGTCCGATCCTGGCACCAATTCGGCCAAGTTGCGCTCTCGGACCGAGGTCTGAAGCGAGGTGACAAGCAGACATTGGGAAAAGCGAGTTCGGGGTCGCCAGTCCCCCGCCGCGACGATAGGATGGCGGCGCCATGCTCCCAGCCGAGATCCTCAAGCTCTTCCGCATTACCGAAGGCCGAAAATTCCGCTTGGCCGGCATCGATCCGTCCGACACCTGCGGGATCGACATCGACAAGAACGAAGCCAAGGCGCTGCTCGCCAAGGGCGCCAAGCGCCTCGGCGAGCTGCAGGACCGGCTCTATGCCGAGCACCAATGGGCCATCCTCGTGGTGCTGCAGGGCCTCGACGCGGCGGGCAAGGACAGCGTGATCAAGCACGTGATGAGCGAGGTCAACCCGCAAGGCTGCGATGTGACCTCGTTCAAGGCGCCGAGCCCGCTCGAGCTCGATCACGATTTTCTGTGGCGGGCCTCGCTGGCACTGCCCGGGCGCGGGCATATCGGCATCTTCAACCGCTCCTATTACGAGGAGGTGCTGGTGGTGCGCGTGCATCCGGAGTTTCTCAATCGCCAGGGCCTGCCGCCAAAGCTCATCACCAAGACCATCTGGCAGGAGCGCTACGAGGACATCAACGCCTTCGAGCTGCATCTTGCCCGGAACGGCATCGCGCCGCTCAAATTCTTCCTCCACGTCTCGCGGGAGGCGCAGAGGAAGCGCCTGCTCGAACGCCTCGACGATCCCGCCAAGCAGTGGAAGTTCAACGCCGCAGACGTGGGCGAGAGCAAGCTATGGGATCAGTATATGGACGCTTACCAGGAGTTGGTGCGCGGCACGGCGACGGAAGCGGCTCCATGGTATGTCGTGCCGGCAGACCACAAATGGTTCAGCCGCCTCGTGGTCGCCGCCGCGATCGTCGAGCGGCTGGAAGCGATCGATCCGAAATTCCCCAAGCTCGACGAACCCGAGTTGCGCGATATCGCTGCGCTTCGCGCCGCGCTGAGCGGGGATAAAGCCTAGTGCGCCCAAGCGGCTTTTCTCGCCGATGATGAGCTCGACCATCCAGGTGCTCGTCCTGCTGCTGGCGGTGGTTGCCGCTGTCGCCGTCGTTGCCAACCGGTTCAAGATCCCTCCGTCGATTCTCCTGGTGCTCACCGGCGTGGTGATCGCGCTTATTCCTGGACTGCCGCCGGTGGAGCTTGCGCCCGAGCTCGTGCTGCTCCTGATCTTGCCCCCGGTCATCTACAACGCGGCCTTCCTGATGAGCTGGCGGGAATTCCAG
>NZ_JBOHJB010000036.1:0-30927 GCF_050728395.1 Methyloceanibacter sp. | reverse complement strand
GCCCCAGTCCGCGCCGCCGGCTAGCGCTTATCGAGCGGCAACCAAGCGTTCGCTACATGCAGGTGGAACTTGCCCAGCGTCGCCAAGACCAACAGGCCGGCAGCGGCAAACAAGCGACCCCGCCTCAACGCTTCTCCACCAGCACGGCGCGGAAGTTGTTGACGTTGGTGAGCGTCGGGCCGGTGAGAAGAAGGTCGCCAATGTGGTTTGTCGACGATTTCTCAATCGCTCTTCTTCCCTAGGTTTGTTGGGCTCGGGAGGCCCAACTTTTGCCTCCACTGTTCCGCTTCAATTGGGAGTTCAACCTGTTGGTATCGAAGTTTCCATTCTTCGTACCGCCGTACCGCCTCCTCCTGCTGGTTCCGCATGGCCGAGCCAAAAGTTGCCCCGGCTGCGGCGGCGAGGAACATGCAAGCGATAGCCACCGGAAGGCTGTCGCGCCAAGTTTCATAAACCTTGCCTGGGGCGGCAAATTGATAGGCAGCTAAGCCCGAGACCACGGTTAGAAAGGCCGGCACAATGGTGCCGACGACGCTGTCACGGCTCGCCCCCATGAACAGCCCGGTGACTGCCCCGATGGCCCCGAACGCCAAACAAAGGAGAGCGACTTCACGCGGCCTTAGGTTGAAGGCTAAGGCTGCGACCAGACCGATGAGAATCGAAATGAATCCGACGCTCAGTAGCGGCGCAATTCCAAACTTTAGAGCGTAGAGATAGAGGTCAAAGTAGGCCGACATCGCCAACCGCAATTTGGTTATTTTGCTTCTTTCGCGCCTGAATCTGAGCCCTCGTCCAACGCACCATTGGACTTTGGCGCGTCAGGGGTGAGAGACCCCGGCGCGACGCTTTTGTATGTCTCCTTGTCGTCAGGTGCCTCAAACATATTGCCGGGTGGAACTCCCGGCGGCGGACAATGGAGCGTCGTGCATCGGTCGGCAGTCGTGATTGGGTGGCTGGACAGTTGTGCTGCAAGAAGCAGCACTCCAACTAGCTCGCTCCACATGGGAACCCCTCCCCCACCCGAAGGTGGCACGATTTGCGTATGCAACCTACCACAAGGCTGGCTTCTGGGATAGGCGAGGGGTCGCCGGTTGGCCGCCTCAGGGCTTCTCCACCAGCACGGCGCGGAAGTCGTTGACGTTGGTCAGCGTCGGGCCGGTGACGAGCAGATCGCCGGTGCCGTTGAAGAAGGTCCAGGGATCGTTGTCGGTGAGCATGGCCTTGGCATTGAGGCCGGCTTTCTCGGCGCGGAGAAGCGTGTCGGGCGCGATGATGGCACCGGCATTATCCTCAGAGCCGTCGATGCCGTCGGTGTCGCCGGCAAGCGCGTAGATGCCGGGCATGCCGTTGAGCGCGATGGCGAGCGCGAGCAGGAACTCGGTGTTGCGCCCGCCTTTGCCCTTGCCCTTCAACGTGATCGTGGTCTCGCCGCCCGAGATCAGCACGCAAGGCGGGATTTCAGGTTGCCCGCGGAGCGCACATTGCCGGGCGATGCCGGCATGGACCAGGGCCACGTCGCGGGATTCGCCCTCGATCGAATCGCCGAGGATGACCGGCTTGACCCCTGCCTTGCGTGCGATGACGGCTGCCGCTTCGAGCGAGGCCTGAGGCGTGGCGATCATGATGTTCTCGACGCCCGCTAGCCGCGGATCGCCGGGCTTAGGCGTTTCGTCCGCAGTCTTGAGGCGCCGGAGCACGCTTGCCGGCACGTCGATCTGGTATTTCTCGATGATGCCAAGCGCATCCTTGTTGGTGGACGGGTCCGGCACCGTGGGGCCGGAGGCGATGATCGAGGGATCGTCGCCCGGCACGTCGGAGATCATCAGGGCCACAACCTTTGCCGGCGACGCGGCGGCGGCGAGCCTGCCGCCCTTGATCGCCGAGAGATGTTTGCGCACGGCGTTCATCTCGCTGATGGTGGCGCCCGATTTGAGCAGCGCCTTGTTCACCGCCTGCTTGTCCTCGAGGCTCACGCCTTCCGCCGGCAATGCGAGCAGCGCCGAGCCGCCGCCGGAGATGAGGCAGAGCACGAGGTCGTCCTTGGTCAGGCCCTGCACGAGGCCGAAGATGCGCTTCGCCGCGTCGCGGCCGGCGGCGTCGGGAACCGGGTGGGCGGCCTCGACCACTTCAAGGCGCTTCGTCGGCACGCGATAGCCGTAGCGGGTGACGACCAACCCCTCGAGCGGTCCCTCCCACGCGTCCTCGAGCGCCTTCGCCATGGCGCCCGACGCCTTGCCGGCGCCGATGATGACCGTGCGGCCCTTCGGCCGGGGCGGGAGATGGGCGGGAACGCAGATCGAGGGAAGCGCTGCGTCGACCGCCGCCTGAAACATGGACTTCAAAAGCTCGACCGGCCTCATAGTGGCCTCCAGATGGGCGGCTCAACTCGCACAGACGATTGCAAGAAGGCAAGCGAACTTGTTTCGGGCAGCAAAAAAGCCCGTAGTTGCGGGCTTCTCTGCATGACAAACGGTAAAATTGGCACCGGATTGGAAGGCGACGACGGCCGTAATCACAAACACTGGATTGAGAATGCGCGGCTTGCGGCGTCACGAGCAACCCGGCTGAGGCTCACGTCGTCGAGTCGTTACGGCGCGCGGCAGGCTGACCGATACTCGAACACGCCGCCCCGTCATGCCCCCAAGGCCGTAGATCGACAGCGGCGCAGTGTTCGCACACCCGTTCAAGTTCGGTTCAGGTTTGACGCGCCAGAGTGTGTATACTGAGCCGTGCAATCATACAGGCTTTGAGAGAGAAGCCCATGTCCCGAACAATCGCCAGCTTAGCATTCGTCGTGCTTTTGGCCTTTGCCCCTTCCGCACGGAGCGCCAGCGAACAGCTTCGGGTCGAATGTGAGGGCGGTGGCCCGGAGGATCAAGTCATTACCGCGTGCACAAAAATCATCGACGGTAAGAAGGGGAGAAAACAGGAACTTGCGATGGCCTACAACGTCCGCGGCTACGCCTATCAGTGGAAGGGCGACTATGACCGCGCAATTGCCGATCAAGAGCAGGCGATTAAACTCGATCCGTCCGATTATTACTACTTCGCCCGTGGCAACGCCTATCTGGCAAAAGGAGACTATGACCGCGCCATCAGCGATTTCAACAAGGCCATCAAGCTCGATCCGACAAACAATCAGTTTTTCTTGGGCCGCGGCGATGGCTATAGGTCAAAAGGAGACTATGACCACGCCATCAGCGATTACGAGAAGGTGATGAATCTCGATCCGATAGGTTCTTACCCCTACCTCCACCGCGGCGATGCGTACTTGGCGATGGCCGACTATGACCGCGCAATTGCCGATTACGACAAGGCGATCAAAATATCCCCTGATTACGCCGGGGCCTACAACAATCGCGGGCTTGCCTACTATAAGAAGGCGCAATTCGAACGTGCCCTTCAAGACTTCGATCGGGCGAGCGAGTTCGATCCGCGACTGGCCAAATCCTTCGGTGCTGAGCGCATTGCGGCGCGCGGACACCTCAACGCGACCGATCAGGGAGAACAACAGGTCGCCACCGCGCCTCCAGCCCCCGCGGCCCAGCCGAGCGTGCCGACAACTACGGCGGCAACTCCGGCGCCCGAGACTCAAGCGAGCGTTCCCCCCTCGCCCGCGACCGGCACCAAGACGACCTCGGCAACACTCCCGCTTGGTAGGCGCGTTGCACTGGTGATCGGCAACTCGGCCTATCGCACCGTCAATCCGCTGAAGAACCCTGAAGCCGACTCGAAGATGGTAGCGGAGGAATTTCGCAAGCTTGGCTTCGCTGAAGTAATCGAGAAGCGCGACCTTTCACTCGCTGACCTTTCCTCAGAGCTAAAGGCCTTTGGCGACAAGGCCGCCGACGCCGATTGGGCCGTGGTCTACTACGCCGGCCACGGCATCGAGGTTGGCGGGGTCAATTACGTCATCCCCATCGATGCCGAGCTCAAGACCTCGTCGCACGTCGAGGAGGAGGCCATTCCATTGGATCGCGTGTTGTCGAAAGTGGAAGGCGCCCACAAGCTCCGGCTCGTCATTCTCGACGCCTGCCGCGACAACCCATTCTCGCAGCGCCTTGCCAGCGCGGGCGGCGGTACGCGGTCTGTGGGACGTGGGCTTGCTCGCGTGGAGCCGAGAGGCGGGGTGCTGGTCGCTTATTCCGCCCGCGACGGCAATCTCGCTCAGGACGGCGATGAGACCAACAGTCCCTTCGCCCAAGCCTTGGTGCAGCATCTCGAGGAGCCGGGCGTGGAGATCAGTCTGCTGTTCCGCAAGGTTGCCGACTCGGTGTGGACGAAGACACATGGCGAGCAGGAGCCCTTCACCTACGGCTCGCTCCCAGCCGAAGCGCTCTACTTCAGAGCCGCAGCTCAATAGTCAATGCGAGATGCATCGCGGGCGCCTTACCAGGGTCGGAGATGGTGCTAATGGCCTGTTATCCGTAGTAGGTTAGAATCGCATAAAGCGCCGCTACACCCGCCAGAAACATTGCCGCGACCGATACCCAAAAGGACAACCACGCGAGCCTGCGTTCCGGCTCTCGGTCGATCCGATTGATCGCGCGCTGATATTCAGCGAGTTGGCGAGCGGCGTAGTCTTGGGGGCTGTGCGCGAGCGAGTTCCTGTGAAATCCTCCGTTGTTTTTCCTCCTCGCTCTCCCTCATCTCGACACCTCAGAGCCAAATTCTATTCTGGGACCCAGACGGTCTCGCCAATATCCCGAGGGCTGCGGCAATTAGGAAAGTCAAAAGCCACGGATGCTGAAGTGGATGCCCGGGCATTGCTCACACAATCCACCCGAGCTCGCGCGCCTTGATCACTGCGGCCTGAAATGCATGAGCCCGAAACGCGCTTCTGATTGAGGCGGTGGTCGGCGGTATCCGACTGCGCCTTAGAACAAGATGCGGCTCCTCGACGGACTTTCTGTAGCCGAGCAGGAAGGTCGTTCCGGGCTTCGTGACGACTATTTCCTCGCCGATAAGCTCAACCTTGATCTCCATGTCCAAGCGTACCACGGAGAAGGGCGCCGGCAGGAAGCCGACGCTGGAATCAGTACCCTTTGCGCCGAAGCCCGAAATGTGGCTGTCTGGGGTTGTAGTTCATCATCCCTACACGGGAGGTTCAAATGCCAGCCTTAAACGATGCACAACTCGCCGAACACGTTGCGATCCTCAACAAGGTCAAACTGGATAAAGGTTTGGACTACGAGACCATTGGCAAGATGGTCGTTGCCAGCATTCTACGTGAGAATGAAGAAAATATGCGTACGCAAAAACCCGATAGCAAGGGACACGTTCTGCTAAAGTCGAACCTTCGCCATTCCGCTAGAGTGCACATGGACCCAACCATCGTGGTGTGCTGCATTTGCGAGGACGGGCCCATAATTATTTGTCGTGGCGCGTGCTGCGATTTCCCGTAAGCCCTGTTTCGAGGTATGGACGGAGGGGCGCCGGCCGAAGCCGACGCCCCATGCAGCTGCTCTACCCGCGACGAGGCGAATCAGCGATAATCAGGGGCATGAGAAAATACCTCCCCTACGCTGCTACTCCTCTCGCCGCGATCGTTACCATGTACGCGGTCACGGCGCCCCATTGGGACAAAAAGTTCGACGCTCAAACAGCGCCGGGCCCAGCACCTGCGGCGTCAATTCCGTCGTCCTCGACGGCTACCGATACCGGAGCGGTTTACAATGCCGTCGATGACAGCCCGATCGACGTGAGACCACACAAAATGTTCGCCATATACCGTCAAAAATAGCGAGGCTGGCGCGCCGGGGCGTGGAACCCGCTGTTCACGGCGGCCTACAACAAAAAAGGGCGCCGGCCGAAGCCGACGCCCCATTTCGCCCCGCATCATTCCCAAGACACACTAGCCCTTTAGCGCAAGCCGCTCGAACTCGGACCTGGAAATCTTTGGCAATCCCTTCCGACCGTGGATGTTGGCGCCGGAATTGGCACCGGACGGAGGGGAGAAGGTGGGTGACTATTGGTGACGGTGTGGAGCCGCCGAGCCGGGATTTCCTGGCAGAACGGGAAACGGAGGGACGGGAAGGAATGGCGCAAGACCGTTGTCATACGCCAAGCGAATGAATTAGGTTGCCTATTCCAGTTGCAAGGCGTTGTGCCGTAACCCCCGGGGACAGTTGATTTATGTCAGTTCTGCCGCGTGAAAGTGCCGAGAAACCAGGCACGCGCACAACCGATCAGCACCAGAAGCCAAAATCAGACATCGAAATCTCGCAAGCGGCCAAAATGCGGCCGATCGTCGAGGTGGCGGCAGAGAAGCTCGACATTCCGGCTGAATACGTCCTGCCTTACGGCCATTACAAGGCGAAGATCTCGCTCGACTATATCGCTTCGCTGGCCAACCGGCCCGACGGCAAGCTGATCCTGGTCACCGCCATCACGCCGACGCCGGCCGGCGAAGGCAAGACCACCACCACCGTCGGCCTCGGCGATGCGCTGAACCATATCGGCAAGAAGGCGGTGGTCTGCGTGCGCGAGCCGAGCCTCGGCCCCTGCTTCGGCATGAAAGGCGGCGCTGCCGGCGGCGGCTACGCCCAGGTCGTGCCCATGGAGGACATCAACCTACATTTCACCGGCGACTTCCACGCCATCGGCGCCGCCAACAACCTGCTCGCGGCGCTGATCGATAACCACGTCTATTGGGGCAACAAGCTCGACATCGACACCCGCCGAGTGACGTGGCGCCGCGCCGTCGACATGAACGACCGGGCGCTGCGCGAGATCGTCACCGCGCTTGGCGGCGCGGCCAACGGCTTCCCGCGTGAAGCAGGCTTCGACATCACCGTGGCGAGCGAGGTCATGGCTATTTTCTGTCTCGCCAAGGACCTCGCCGATCTGCAGCGGAGGCTCGGCAACATCCAGATCGGCCAGACGCGCGACAAGAAGCCGGTCAAGGCAAGCGATCTCTCTGCCGCCGGTCCCATGGCGGCGCTGCTCAAGGACGCGCTCGCGCCGAATCTGGTGCAGACGCTCGAGAACAATCCGGCCTTCATCCATGGCGGCCCGTTCGCCAATATCGCGCATGGCTGCAATTCGGCGATTGCCACCAAGGCTGCGCTCAAGCTCGCCGATTATGTGATCACCGAGGCAGGCTTCGGCGCCGATCTCGGCGCCGAGAAGTTCTTCGACATCAAATGCCGCAAAGCTGGCCTCAAGCCCAATTGCGTCGTCATCGTCGCCACCATCCGCGCGCTCAAGATGCATGGCGGCGTGGCCAAGGACGATCTCAAGAAGGAGAATGTGCAGGCGCTGGAGAAGGGCTTCGCCAATCTCGAGCGTCACGTCAACAATCTCAGGCGCTACGACGTGCCGGTCATCGTTTCCGTCAACCGCTTCTCGACCGACACCGAAGCCGAGCTTGCGCTTCTCCAGCGTCTCTGCGCCACGCTCAGCGTCGAATGCGTGCTCGCCGATCATTGGGCGCAAGGCGGCGCCGGCGCGGAACAGCTCGCCCGCACCGTGGTGCGCACCATCGAGACGAAGCCGAGCGATTTCCACCCGCTCTATCCCGACGATATGCCCCTCTGGGATAAGACGAGGACCATCGCGCAAGAGATCTACGGCGCCACCGACATCACCGCCGACAAGGCCGTGCGCGACCGCTTCGCCGAGCTGGAGAAGGAAGGCTTCGGCAAGTTCCCGATCTGCGTGGCTAAGACCCAATACAGCTTCTCGACCAACCCAGACGCCAAAGGCGCCCCCTCAGGCTTCACCATCCCGATCCGCGAGGTCCGGCTTTCGGCCGGCGCCGAGTTCGTGGTGGTGATCTGCGGAGACATCATGACCATGCCCGGCCTGCCCAAGGTCCCCGCCGCCAACACTATCGAGCTTGCCCCGGACGGGCGCATTACCGGGCTGTTTTAGCTAAGCAAGGGGTTGCCAGGGGCTCAACCGGACGGTACCACCTTCCCGCCCGCCAAGGTTCTCTCAAGGCAAGCCCTACTTCAGGAGGAAACGTAGCCAATGTCGGCAACGCGAAAGCCGGGACGCAATTTTCTGTTCGTTCCCGGCCCGACCAATATTCCGGACCGCATCCTGCGGGCGATGCATATCGCCATGGAGGATCATCGGTCGTCGGACTTCCCCAAGCTCACCTTGCCGCTCTATGAGCGGCTGAAGAAGATCTTCAAGACCAAAGAGGGGCAGGTCGTCATCTTCCCGTCGAGCGGCACCGGCGCCTGGGAATCGGCACTCACCAACACGCTCGCTCCGGGCAACAAGGTGCTGATCGCTCGTTTCGGCCAGTTCAGCCATCTGTGGGGCGAGCTCGCCCGCCGGCATGGCCTCGAGGTCATCGTGCAGGACGAGGAGTGGGGCACCGGCGCCAATCCCGACCGTATGGAGGAGGCGCTCAGCGCCGACAAGAACCGCGAGATCAAGGGCGTGCTCGTGGTGCACAACGAGACCGCCACCGGCGTCACCAGCAATGTCGCCGCGGTGCGCCGCGCGCTTGACGCGGCCAAGCACCCGGCGCTGCTCTATGTCGACGGCGTCTCCTCGATCGGGAGCATCGATTTCCGCTTCGACGACTGGGGCGTCGACGTCGCTATCACCGGCTCGCAGAAAGGCCTCATGCTTCCGGCCGGCCTCGGCATCGTCTGCGCGAGCAAAAAGGCGCTCGGCGCGATGAAGGACGGCAATCTGCGGCACTGCTATTTCGACCTCGCCGATCAGATCAAGGCGAATGCCACCGGCTATTTCCCCTACACGCCGGCGCTGCCGATGCTGCATGGCTTGCGCGAGGCGCTCGACATCATCGATGAGGAGGGGCTGGAGAACGTCTTTGCCCGCCACCATCATCTGGGAAAAGGCGCGCGCGCCGCGGTCGAGGCCTGGGGGCTCAAGCTCTGCGCCAAGGAGCCGAAATGGCATTCCGACACGGTCACCGCGATCATGGTTCCGGCCGGTTTCAACGGCGCCGACGTGATCGACATTGCCTATAGACGCTACAATCTCGCGCTCGGCGCCGGACTGTCCCAGGTCGCCGGCAAGCTGTTCCGCATCGGTCATCTCGGCGATCTGAACGAGTTGATGCTGCTCGGCGCCATTGCCGGCGCGGAGATGGCGATGCGCGATACGGGCATCGAGATCGAGCTCGGAAGTGGCGTCGCGGCGGCGCAAGCCGAATTCCGCGACGGCATGCAGGCGAAGATCAAGCAGGTCGCTGCCGAATAGGCTTTCCCGCGCCCGCGGGGATAGCGGCGCTCAAGAGCCAGTTTCGCCGACAAGCTTCGCCGGTCCGATCTGCCGTGGGTCAAGCCGGCGGAACGGCGAGGCGTTTAGGCTTTTGGGTTTCAGAGTTGAAGAAGTGTCTTAGGTCCAAGGGGTCGTTCGGTGCAGCACCAAATCGTGTTCCTCGATCGGGAGTCCGTCGGCGCCAATGTGCGCAAGCCGGAGTTCCCGCACAGCTATAAACAATATGAAGCGACCTGGACGCCGGAGGAGATCCTCGAGCGGCTGAAAGACGCCACCATCGCCATCATCAACAAGGTGCCGATGCGCGCCGACACGCTGAAGAAGCTGCCGAAGCTCAAGCTGATCGCGGTGGCGGCGACCGGCACCGACGTGGTCGACAAGGCGTTCTGCAAGGAAAACGGCATCACCGTCGTCAATATCCGCAACTACGCCTTCAACACCGTGCCTGAGCATGTGATGGCGCTCGTCTTCGCGCTTCGCCGCAACCTCCTCGCCTATGTGAAGGACGTGCACGCCGGGAGATGGGGCAAGGTCAACCAGTTCTGCTTCTTCGACCACCCGATCCATGACGTCTCGGGCTCGACCCTCGGCGTCATCGGCTTCGGCGCCATCGGCAAGTCTGTGGCGAAGCGCGCCGAGGCGTTCGGCATGCGCATCCTCCCATACGATGTGTTCCCGCAAGCAGGGCTTGTCGATCTGGAGACGATCTACAAAGAGAGCGACGTCATCACGTTGCATACGCCGCTCACGCCTGAGACCAAGAACATGATCGGCGCGAAGGAGCTCAAGATGATGAAGCCCTCCGCCATCCTCATCAATACGGCTCGTGGCGGCCTCGTCGACGAACAGGCGCTTGCCGACGCGCTGAAGAGCGGCACCATCGGCGGCGCTGGCTTCGACGTGCTCACCAAGGAGCCGCCCAAGGAAGGCAACGTTCTGCTCGATCCGACGCTGCCCAATTTCATCTTGACGCCGCATATCGCCTGGGCGAGCCAGGAAGCCATGCAGATCCTCGCCGATCAACTCATCGACAATATCGAAGCGTTCGTGGGCGGCAGCCCGCAGAACGTCGTGGAATAAAGCCGGGAGGCACGACGATGACCAAGATGAAGAAATTGCTGTTCCTGTTCGACACCGACCCTTACGCGAGCGTGTTCGACACCGTGGTCGCTTATGACGGCGGCGCCGACCGGGTGACGGGCTACGCCAATGTTACGCCGGACAATGTCGGCGCGCTGGTCGACGGCACCATCTTCACTCGCGGCGGCAAGGAGAAGCAGAACACCGCAATCTTCGTCGGCGGCGGCGACATGGGCAAGGGCGAGGCGCTGCTGAAAGCCGTGAAGAAGAAGTTCTTCGGCCCGTTCCGCGTCTCGGTGATGCTCGATCCGAACGGCTCCAACACCACGGCGGCGGCCGGCGTGGCATTGCTCGCCAAGGCAACGAAGCTCAAGGGCAAGAAGGCGGTGGTGCTTGCCGGCACCGGTCCTGTCGGCATGCGCGCCGCGGCGATGCTCGCGCAGGAAGGCTGCGACGTCACTATCACCTCGCGGTCGAAGGAGCGTGCGGAGAAGGCGGCACAGGCGATCGAGGCCCGCTTCGGCGTAAAGGTCAAGCCCATGCAGGGCGCCGACGAGGCGGCGCGCTCCAAGGACCTTGAAGGTGCGCAGATCGTGTTTGCCGCCGGCGCCATCGGGGTGGAGCTGGTCAAGATCTCGCACTGGGAGGGCAACCCGGCCATCGAGGCGGTCGCCGACGTGAATGCGCAGCCGCCGCTCGGGCTTCAAGGCATCGAGGCGACTGACAAGGGCAAGGAGCGTGACGGCAAGCTCTGCTTCGGCGCGCTCGGCATCGGCGGCCTCAAATTGAAGCTGCATCGCGCTTGCATCGGCAAGCTGTTCGAAAGCTCGGAAGCCGTGTTCGACGCCGAGGAGATCTACGCTCTCGCCAAGGAGATGGCCTGAAGCATGATCAAAGAGAGCGCCATCGACAAATTCCTCGACGAGCTTGCGAGCCAGAACGCAACGCCCGGCGGCGGCGGCGCCGCGGCCATCATCGGCGCCATGGGCGCTGCCCTCGTCGCCATGGTGTGCAATCTCACCATCGGCAAGAAGAAATATGCCGAGGTCGAGGACGAGATGAAGGCGCTGCTCGCCAAGGCCGAGGCTCTCCGTCATAAGCTCACCGGCATGATCGAGGACGACGTCAAGGCGTTCGACGCGGTGATGGGCGCCTACGCCATGCCGAAGGAGACCGACGCCGACAAGGCTGCCCGCAGCGCCGCCATCCAGGAGGCGCTCAAGCTCGCCACCGACGTGCCGCTCCGCTGCTGCCACGCGGCGCGCGAGGTCATCGATCTTGCCGCGGCCGCCTCGGCCAAGGGCAATCTCGGCGTGATCTCGGATGCCGGCGTCGCCGTGCTCGCGGCTTATGCTGCACTGCGAAGCGCTGCGCTAAATGTTTATACCAACGCGAAAATCATCACTGACAAAGCCTACGCGGAGGCTAAGCTGAAGGAACTTGAGACGCTCTTGTCCGGCGCGGAAGGCGTCACCGAGGAAGCTTATGAGCTGGTGAAAGGCAAGGTGAGCTGAGGCTCGCCCGCCTGGCGCCGGCCAAGAACCGAAAAAGGGAGGAAGGAAAGTGGACGTCCACGAGTATCAAGCCAAGGAGTTGCTCGCCCAGTTCGGCGTGCCGGTGCCCAAGGGCGCCGTCGCCTTCAGCCCAGACCAGGCGGTCTATGCCGCCACCGAGCTCGGCGGATGGAATTGGGCGGTCAAGGCGCAGATTCATGCCGGCGCCCGCGGCAAGGCCGGCGGCATCAAGCTGTGCAAGACCTATCACGAGGTGCGCGAGGCGGCTGCCGACCTGCTCGGCAAGCGCCTGGTGACGATCCAGACCGGGCCTGAAGGCAAGCCGGTGCAGCGGGTCTATATCGAGGTGGCCGAGCCGTTCGAGCGGGAGATCTATCTCGGCTATGTGCTCGACCGCAAAGCCGAGCGCATCAGGGTCATCGCGTCGAAGCGCGGCGGCATGGAGATCGAGGAGATCGCGCGGACCGAGCCTGAGGCCATCCTCCAGGTGGTGGTCGAACCTGCGGTCGGCCTGCAGGCCTTCCAGGCGCGCGAGCTTGCCTTTGCGCTCGGCCTCAACATCAAGCAGGTGCAGCGCGCGGTGACCACGATCATGAACGCCTATCGCGCGTTCCGCGACCGCGACGCCATCATGCTCGAGATCAATCCGCTGGTGGTGACCAAGGACGACCGCGTGCTCGCGCTCGACGCCAAGATGTCGTTCGACGACAACGCTCTGTTCCGCCGTCACAGCGTCGCTGACATGCACGATCCCTCGCAGCAGGATCCGCGCGAGGCGCAGGCCGCCGAGCACAATCTCAATTATATCGGGCTCGACGGAGAGATCGGCTGCATCGTCAATGGCGCGGGCCTCGCCATGGCCACCATGGACATGATCAAGCACGCTGGCGGCAGCCCGGCGAATTTCCTCGATGTCGGCGGCGGCGCGTCGCCGGAGCGCATCGCCACGGCGCTCAAGCTCGTGCTGTCCGACGCCAAGGTGAAGGCGGTGCTGGTCAACATCTTCGCCGGCATCAATCGCTGCGATTGGGTGGCGAAAGGCGTGGTGCAGGCCTGCCAGACCGTCGACGTCAAGGTGCCGCTCGTGGTGCGGCTCGCCGGGACCAATGTCGAGGAGGGTCGCAGGATTCTCGCCGAGAGCGGACTTGAGCTGATCACCGCCGAAACTTTGGCCGAGGCCGCGAGCAAGGCGGTCGCCGCTTGCAACGCGGCACAGGAACCTGCAAGGGCGAGAGCTTAAGCGCGCGCCGGGAGGAGACCAATGAGCATTCTCATCGACGAAACGACACCGATCATCGTTCAGGGCATGACCGGCGACAAAGGCTCCTTCCACACCAAGGAGATGGTGGAGTACGGCTCCAATGTCGTCGGCGGCGTGACCCCTGGCAAAGGCGGGAGCAAGCATCAGGGCCTGCCTGTGTTCAACACCGTGAAGGAGGCCGTGGCCGCCACCGGCGCCACTACCAGCATCACCTTCGTGGCTCCGGCCTTCTGCGCCGACGCCATCATGGAAGCGGCCGACGCCGGCATCAAACTGATCTGCTCGATCACCGACGGCATTCCGGCGCAGGACATGATGCGGGTGAAGCGATACCTCTACCGCTATCCCAAGGACAAGCGGCCGATGATGGTCGGTCCAAACTGCGCCGGCATCATCAGCCCCGACAAGGCCATGCTCGGCATCATGCCGGGCCACATCTACCTGAAAGGCAAGGTCGGCGTGATCTCGCGCTCAGGCACGCTCGGTTATGAAGCCGCCTCGCAGATGAAGGCGGTCGGCATCGGCATCACCACGTCGGTCGGCATCGGCGGCGACCCGATCAACGGCTCGTCCTTCCTCGATCATCTCGTTCTCTTCGAAGAGGACCCGGAGACCGAGGCGGTGCTGCTGATCGGCGAGATCGGCGGCCCGCAGGAGGCGGAAGCCTCGGCCTGGATCAAGGAGAACATGAAGAAGCCGGTGGTCGGTTTCGTCGCCGGGCTCACGGCGCCGAAGGGACGGCGCATGGGTCATGCCGGCGCCATCATCTCCGCCGTTGGCGACAGCGCCGCGGAGAAGGCCGAGATCATGAAGTCGTGCGGTCTGACCGTGGCGCCGAACCCAAGCGAGTTCGGATCGACCGTGGCCAAGGTGCTGTCCGGCGGCGCGTCGAGGCCCCAGGCTGTCGTCTGAGCTGAAGGCGCGGTGCCGCAAGTCATAGGCGGGGCGATGCGCCCCGCCGGGAGTGCCGCGCCATCATGAAGGACGATGTCAACAAGCTCGGCAGCGCGGAGGAGCCTGTTTCCGCCTCGGCGCTGATCAAGGGCACTTCGCCGCGGGAGGCGGCCGAACTTCTGTTCGGCTTGCTTCTCGATGTGGCGCGCCGGCATCAGCCTGAGATCGAGCCTCTGCTCAAGAGCGAGGCCGCCGTCGCCGATGTCACGCCTGAGCTCATGGCCCGGGCATTGCAGGCGCAAGGCATCTGGTTCCAGCTCCTCTCTATCGCCGAGCAGAACGCAGCGATGCGCCGCCGCCGGAGGGTCGAGCGCGAGCGCGGCCGCGAAGAATTGCGCGGCACCTTCAGCCATGTGCTGGCGGAGGCCGCGAGCGCCGGCGTCGAGCCTGAGGAGATCCAGAAGCTGATCTCGAGCTTGCGCATCCGCCCGGTGCTGACCGCCCACCCCACAGAGTCGAAGCGCGTCACCGTCTTGGAGAAATACCGCAAGACCTATCTCCTGTTGCGCGAGCTCGAGAATCCGCGCTGGACCGAGCGCGAGCGCGCCGCGCTGGTCGACGAGCTGCGCGACCAGATCGAGCTTGTGTGGATGACCGGCGAACTGCATCTGGAGAAGCCGTCGGTCGAGCAGGAGGTGCAGCGCGGCCTCCACTTCTTCGACGAGACGCTGTTCGAGATGGCGCCGAAGATGCTGACCGGATTTGAGGCGGCGCTGAAGCGCTCTTATCCGGACACGCGCTTCGACGTACCGCCCTTCTTCCAGTTCGGCTCCTGGATCGGCGGCGACCGCGACGGCAATCCCTTCGTCACCACGTCGGTGACGCGCACCGCGCTCAAGCAAAACGCGCTGGCGAGCCTCCGGCATTACAGAGCGCGGATCGTCGAGCTTGCCCGCTATCTCTCGATCACCGAGCGCGCCTCGCCGGTGCCTGACAGCTTCCGCGCCGAGCTTGCCCGCGAGCTGGAGGCCTCCGGCGATGCGGTCGCCATCCGCGCGCGCAATCCGGGCGAGGCTTATCGCCAATATCTCACCGTCGTGCTGCGCAAGCTCGACGCGACCATCGCCCGGGCTGAAGGCAATGGCGTGGGTGACACGCGGCCCTATTACGCCAATGCCGACGAGCTGATCCTCGATCTCCGCGTGCTGGAGAACGCGTTGGAGGAGGCAAGTCTCGCCTCGATCGCCACCGATCTGGTGCGCCCCGTCCGCTACGCGGCGCAGCTCTTCCGCTTCTCGACCGTGCGCCTCGATCTCCGCGAGAACACCACGCGCACCACCGAGACGCTGCAAGCCCTGTGGCGGGCGACGGGCGGGCAAAGCGGCGAGCCGCCCGGCCCGAAGTCTGAGGCGTGGAAGTCCTGGCTGCTTGCCGAGCTTCACCGCCCGCGCGAGGGCGACCGCGTCCTTGCCGGTCTCGCGCCGGAGGCCGAGGAGACGCTCAACATGCTCCGGCTCGTGCCAGAGATGCGCGGGCGGCTCGACCGCGAGGCGTTCGGCAGCTTCATCCTGTCGATGGCCCGCTCGGTCGCCGACGTGCTCGGCGTCTATCTCCTCGCCAAGGAGGCCGGCGTATTCTTGGATGCCGCCGGCACCGAGATCTGTCCTCTGCCCATCGTGCCGCTGTTCGAGACCATCGACGATCTCCGCGCCGCGCCTCAAATCATGCGCGAGCTGCTCTCAGTCCCGCTCGTCCGCCGCAGCACCAACTGGCAGGGCGGCGTGCAGGAGGTGATGATCGGCTATTCCGATTCGAACAAGGACGGCGGCTTCTTCGCCTCGAACTGGGAGCTCGCCAAGGCGCAAACGAAGCTCACCAAGGTGAGCGACGAGACCGGCGTGAAGATTGCCTTCTTCCACGGCCGCGGCGGCTCGGTGTCACGCGGCGGTGCGCCGACCGGGCGCGCCATCGCCGCCCAGCCGGCAGGCTCGATCCGCGGCAGGTTCCGCGTCACCGAGCAGGGCGAGGTGGTGTCCTCCAAATACGCCAATCGCGGCACCGCCTTCTACCAGATGGAGCTGCTCGCCGCGAGCGTGTTCGAGCATGCGCTGAAATCCGAGCGCGAGGATGCGCTGAAGCCGAGGGCCGAGATCGACGACGCCATGGAGGCTTTGTCGGGCGCCTCGCGTGCGGCCTATACGCGGCTTGCCGGCAACCCCGACCTCGTCACCTATTTCCAATCGGCGAGCCCATTGGAAGAGATCTCCCTGCTCAATATCGGGTCGCGGCCGGCTCGCCGCTTCGGCGCCAGCAGCCTCGCAGACCTTCGCGCCATCCCTTGGGTGTTCGCCTGGGCGCAGAACCGGCACATCATCACCGGCTGGTACGGGGTGGGCAGCGCGCTCAAGAATTTCATCGAGGTGCGCGGCGAGGAGGGCCTTGCCATGCTCGCCCGCATGTTCAAGGACTCCCGCCTGTTCCGCCTGATCATGGACGAGGTGGAGAAGACCCTGCTCATCGTCGATCTCGCCATCGCGCGCGCCTATTCCGGGCTTGTCGCCGAGGCGCAAGTGCGCGACACGATCTTCCCCATGATCGAGGCCGAGTATCGGTTGACTGCGGACATGGCGCGAAGAGTGAGCGGCGGGGCTGAAATCGGCGCCCGCTTCCCGCGCCATCGCGAGGTGCTGGCCGAGAGGCTTCCCATGATCAACGCGGTCAACCGCGAGCAGGTCGAGCTGTTGCGCCGGTTCCGCGGCGCCTCGACGGAAGCGGAGCGGGAGCGCTACAAGCCTGCTTTATTGCTGTCCATCAACTGCATTGCCGCCGGCCTCGGGGCCACGGGTTAAGGCATGATCGAATTTCGAGACATTTGTCCAAGGGACTTCTCCCAACGCACCACACCCGGCTCGGCTTTCAGCCGAGCCACCCTCCCCGTCAAGGAGAGGGATAGAGTTTGTGGGAACGCCGCATCCTCCCCATACCTCCCCCTAGCGGGGAGGTCGGCGCGCGAACGCGCGTCGGGTGGGGGGCGTTGCCATGCGCATTTCACCCCACCCGGCTCGGCCTTCGGCCGATCCACCCTCCCCATCAAGGGGAGGGATGGAGTTGGCGGCTAGCGGTGGAGCAAATAAATGAGGGTTGCGCTCGGCCGGAATGCCGTCACGCCGCGAGACGATGGCCTTCACATCGTCTTCGCGCAGGCCATCCACCTGCCGCATGCCGAGTCGCAGCGCGAAGCTTTGCTCCATTCCTCTTTCCTTGTCATGCCCGCACAGGCGGGCATCCAGTAACCCCTGGCTTTCGTGATTACTGGATCGCCCGGTCAAGCCGGGCGATGACAATGGAGATGAGGGGGAGGGATGTTTTTTTGTTTGCGCTACCGCGCTTCGCGCTACTTGAGCGCGGGCAGGCTCAAGCGTGCAGTCCCACAGGCTGTGATTGACGTCGACCTCGCGCGCCTCGATGCCGTGATCGACGGCGCAGCGCACGATTTGCGCCGGGGCATAGAAGCCCATGGGCTGGGAGTTGAGCAGAGCCGCGGCAAACGCCGCCGGGTAATGGCATTTGAGCCAGGAAGAGACATAGACGAGATGGGCGAAGCTCGCCGCGTGGCTCTCGGGGAAGCCGTATTCACCGAAGCCCTTGATCTGGTTGAAGCAGCGTTCGGCGAACTCTTGCGGATAGCCGCGCGCCGTCATGCGGCTCACCATCTTCTCATGCAGCCGGTCGATGGTGCCGCGGCGGCGGAAGGTGGCCATGGCGCGGCGAAGCTCGTTCGCCTCTGGCCCTGAGAATTTCGCCGCCACCATGGCAAGGCGCATGGCCTGCTCCTGGAACAGAGGCACGCCGAGCGTCTTGCCCAACACCTGCTTCAGCTCGTCCGCAGGGCCATGATCGGGATGCGGCGAAGGGAACTCGACGGCCTCATCGCCGCAGCGGCGGCGCAAATAGGGATGAACCATGTCGCCCTGGATGGGGCCTGGGCGCACGATCGCCACCTCGATGACGAGGTCATAGAATTTTCTGGGCTTGAGCCGCGGCAGCATGTTCATCTGCGCCCGGCTCTCGACCTGGAACACGCCGACCGAGTCCGCCTTGCACAGCATGTCGTACACTTCCGGATCGTCGGGCGGCACGGTGCCGAGCGAGAGGTCGCGGCCGTAATGCTCCTTCAGAAGCGCGAAGCCCTTGCGGATGCAGGTGAGCATGCCAAGTCCGAGCACATCGACTTTCAGCAGACCGAGCGCGTCGAGGTCGTCCTTGTCCCATTCGATGAAGGTGCGGTCCTCCATGGCGGCGTTGCCGATGGGCACGACCTCCGATAGCGGCCCGCGTGTCAGCACGAAGCCGCCGACATGCTGGGAGAGATGGCGCGGGAAGCCGAGCAGCTCTTGCGTCAGCTCGAGGCAGCGGGAGAGCAGCGGGTCGGACGGATCGAGCCCTGCCTGACGCACATAGTCCTCAGGCAGAGCGGAGTTGCTCAAGCCCCAGATGGTGGTGGCGAGCGCGGCAACGGTATCCTCGGAGAGGCCAAGCGCCTTGCCCACCTGGCGCACCGCCGAGCGGCCGCGATAGGAGATCACCGTGGCGGCGATGCCGGCGCGGTCGCGGCCGTAGCGGCCATAGATATATTGGATGACCTCCTCGCGCCGCTCGTGCTCGAAATCGACATCGATGTCGGGCGGCTCCTTGCGCTCAGGCGAGACGAAGCGCTCGAACAGGAGATCGATCTCGGTCGGGTCGACATTGGTGATGGCGAGGCAGTAACAGACGGCGGAGTTCGCTGCCGAGCCGCGCCCCTGGCAGAGAATGTCGAGCGAGCGGGCGTGGTGCACGATGTCGTGGACGGTGAGGAAGTAGCGCGCGTAATCGAGCTCTTCGATCAGTGCGAGCTCCTTCTGAAGCGTGTCACGCACCTTCTCGGGAATGCCGCCGGGGAATCGCCAGGCAGCGCCCTCCCAGGTGAGATCTTCGAGATGCGATTGCGGGGTCATGCCCTCAGGCACCGGCTCGTCCGGATATTCGTATTTCAGCTCGTCAAGGGAGAAGATGCAGGCGTCGGCGATCTCGATGGTGTGGGCAAGCGCGTCTTCATGGCCGGCGAACAGCCGCGCCATTTCCTGCGGAGGTTTGAGGTGCCGCTCGGCATTGGCTTCGAGCTTCAGTCCTGCCTCGTGAATCGTGCATTTTTCGCGGATGCAGGTGAGCACGTCCTGCAAGGGGCGGCGGTGGGCGGCGTGATAGAGCACGGCGCCGGTGGCGACGAGAGGCAGACGTACGCGCGCCGCGAGTTGCGCCAGAGCCTCGATACGGGCGCGGTCGTCGCCGCGATAAGAGTGCCGCGCGGCGAGATAGAGCCGTGTCTTGGGTCCCAGCGCCTGCTTGATGCGCTTCAGATCACTTTCGAAATTTCGTTCCCCCTCACCCGGCGAACCCGATGAAGGATCGGGCTCGCCACCCTCTCCCCGCTGGGGAGAGGAGAAGGGACTCGCGGCAGCAATATGGATTTTCCTCTCCCCTAGGGGGAGAGGGCTTTCCGCCGCGATCTTGCGCGAGCGAAGCTCTTCGCAAGTCGCATGGCGGGAAGGGTGAGGGGGGAAGGCAGGGAGGGGGGTGCGCGACAAACTCTGAGTCTGAGATTTACCCCCCTCCGATCGGCCAAGAGCCGATCGTGCTCCCCCACAAGGGGGGAGCGGGGAGATCTTGGCAGGTTCGGATTCTTTTCCTCCAGCCGAGCCGGGAGATGGGAAATCGTCAGGTGGGAGCGCGATGAAGATGAGGCCCTCGGCATGGGCGGCGACATCGTCGAGATGAAGCGTGCATTTCCCCTTCTCGGCGCGGCGCTGGCCGAGCGTGAGCAGGCGGCAGAGTCTGCCATAGGCGGCGCGGTTCATCGGGTAGGCAAGCAGGTTCGGCGCATCGTCAAGATCGAGACGCACGCCGACGATGAATTTGATGCCGTCGACCTCGCGTGCGGCGAGGTGGGCGCGCACCACGCCGGCAAGCGTGTTGCGGTCGGTGACGGCGATTGCCGTGAGCCCTAGCGCCTTTGCCGTCGCCACCAGCTCCTCGGCATGCGAGCCGCCGCGCAGGAAGGAGAAATTGGTGGTGACGTCGAGCTCGGCGTAGCGGGTCATGATGAGTCATATTCACATTCATTCGTCATGCCCGGACTTGATCCGGGCATCCATTCCACTGGCATCACCGCGAGTGGAGAGGCGAATGGAATGGATCGCCGGGTCAAGCCCGGCGATGACGAGTAAGAGGTGAGTATCGTCATCATCCAAAAACGCCGTGCAGATACCAGGCGGGCAGATCCTTCGCGTCACTCTCCAGATAGAGGCCTGCGCGGAACACCCAGTAGCGGCGGCCGTCCTCATCCTCGATGCGGTAATAGTCGCGTGTTCTGGCGTCGCGCTCGCCGCTTGCTCCCCCTCCCCCCTTGTGGGGGAGGGTAGGGAGGGGGGTGACCGACAAACTCTGAGTCTGAGATTTACCCCCCTCCGATCGGCCAAGAGCCGATCGTGCTCCCCCACAAGGGGGGAGCGGGGAGTCTGTGGCACCGACACGGCTCCTCAACTCAAGCCACCATTCGGGCGCGATGCGCTCAGGTCCCTCGGCCTTCACCACGCGGCGGGTGACGCGGCGCCAGGTGAAGCGGGCGGGCGGCCCTTCCGGAATCTCGGCGAGCACGTCGAGAGGCTCAGGCTCGGCAAGAAGCAGGAAGGGGCGCGGCGGTTTGGCGGTGGATGGCTCGGACCATAGAGATGCACCGGCGAGCGCCGATCGCGTCTCTTGCGCCCGTTCAGGCACATGGCTGGCGAAGGGGGCGAGCCGGCGTACGGCGGCTCCGCTCAGCCGGCTCACCAGGCGGTCGATCAGAGGCTCTTGGCGTTCTCGGCCCTCGCTCTTGGCAAAAGCGGTCTGGGCCGGGAGCAGAGGCTCGGTCGCAAGCGCGGCAAGCACCATCAGATCGACGCCGAAGCCGACATCGATGGCGTCGACCCTCTCCTCGAAGAGGCGCGCAAGATGCGAAGGCTCGCGGGACGGCGCGCTCAAGCCTGCCTCGATGACGGCCGAGCTGCCGTCGGCGCGATAGATCGCAAGGCTCGCGCGCCTTGCGCCGCGGCGGGCAAGGGCGAGTGCTTGGCAAAGCTTTTCCGCAAGATGATCGAGGCCGGCGACGACGCCCTCATGGGTGATGAGAGGTTCGGGGAAGGGAAGCCTCGCCGCGTAGTCAGGCGCGGAGAGAAGCGGGGCGCGCGGCTCCTCGCGTATTCCGAGCGCCTGATCGAGGCGGGAGAGCACGGCTTCGGCCGCTTCGCGCGAATGGAACCGCCGCTCAAGCGAGACGCGCGGCGGATCGTAAAGCTGGCCGATGCGCTTCAGGCCGAGCCGCTTGAGCAGCCGCGTGATCTCCTCGGCAAGGCGCAAAGCCTCCACGGGAAGCGGCGCCAAGGCCTCCGCGATCTTTCCCTGCGGGACGACGATGGGAGAGGAATGCGCGTAGCGGGCAAGCGCGTGCGCGCCTCCTAAGGTCTCGGCGAGGGCAAGCCGCGCGCTGAAGCCGAGGCGGGCGAAGCGCCTCGCTATGTCGTCGAGGAGCGTGTGGGCGCCGCCGAAGAGATGCGGCACGCCGGTCACGTCGAGCCAGAGGCCATCGTCGCCGTCGACATTGAGGGAGGGGCTGTAGCGGCCCGCCCAGCGGGCGAGCGCGAGCAGGCAGGCGGCATCCTTGTCCGGCGCTGCCGGCGTGGTGAGGAGAAATGGGCAGATGGCGCGGGCATCGGCGAGGCCCATGCCGGGGACGAGGCCTGCGCGCATGGCGGCGGCATTCAGAGCGGTGAGCACGAGCCCGCGGTCTTCGCTGCCGACCAGCGCGAAGGGCCGGTCAACCGGATAGGGCTTGCCGTTCCGTGTCAGCTTCAGCCGCTCGATCGGCAAAGCGGGCAGCCAGACGGAAACCATACGCGACATCACGAAACTCCACGGTCCAACTTCGCGCGGGCGCCATGCCCCGGCAGCGCTCGAGCGTGAGATGCCAAGCTGGCACCCCTGGAGCGGATGCATCGAAGATGCCGCCGCTGCTTTTTGCCGCCGCCACGCGCCAGCGGGTGAGCGTGCCGGGAAGGCCGCCTCCTTGATGCCCCGAGAGGAGCAGGCAGGGCGTGCGGCTCGCTTTCGCGGCAAGCCCAAGGCGTCTTGCGACAAGCGGTTCCTTCACCTCGATCTGGCCGAGGGCGGCGGTGAAGGCGCGGGCTTTCAGCCCCTCTTCCAAGGCCCAAGCCGCATCAAGCGCGCTCCGTGCCTGGACGATGAGAATGAGTGCGGGGTCGAGGCCGAAGGAGATGAGGCCGGGTCCGTAAGGCGCGCCCCATTCGCGAGCGGCCCTGTCGGTCAGGCACCACAGGAGCGGTGCGGCGCGGTTCCGCCTGACCAGGCGATCACCGAGAAAGGCGAGGGCAAAGGCGAGAGCCGCCGGCTCGTCGCGATAGGCGGCAGGCTTGATCTCGTGCAGGCCGGTGGCTGCGAGTTTGTGTAAGGAAACCTCCCTCCCCCGGGAAGGGGGAGGGCCGGGGTGGGGGTCGCCATACCTCCCCCTCGTGGGGAGGTCCGACGCCGCTTTGCGGAGTCGGGGTGGGGGGTCAAATACTGCCGCAGGGGTCCTCACCCCACCCGGCGCGCCAAAAAGCGCGCCACCCTCCCCATCAAGGGGAGGGATGGAGCTTGTGGCGTCCCCCGGTGCTCTTCCACAAAGGGGGAGCGAGTTTAGGAGGGGAGCCTGAGGAGCAAGAAGGGAGCAGGCGGGGCGGGGCAAAGATCCCGTATCCGGCGCGGGGGGGAAGGCCAGAGACACGGGAACCTGCTCGAGCACGCGAATACGCTTACGCAGCTGCTCGATGAGACCTTCGCCGCCTGCCCCGCCTGCTCTCTCAACGCCAGAGGTGCGAAACTCACCGACGTTTTCGCCGCCTGGAACGTTGTTACGCACGGGCACAAACTCCGATCTCGTTCCTGTTTTGTTCTTAATCTGAGTCCAATCCGGAGTCAAGGCAACGGCAGCTCGGAGAGATTTAAAATTGAAAATTATGTGTATAGAGTGTGTATTAGTCTTGGGAAAGAGCACTGTGAGACTCGGTCACATGGGAGAGCATCGTGCTCCATTCCAAAGACGTTATCCGCGCCCTAGAGCGCGATGGTTGGTATCGCGTGGGTCAGACAGGCAGCCCATGTGCATTTCAAGCACCGGACAAAGTCGGGAAAGGTGACGGTCCCGCATCCGGTGAAAGATATGCCGATCGGCACGTTGAAGAGTATCGAGAAGGCGTCAGGCGCTAAGCTCAGATGAGCCCCGCCAGATGCGAGAAAGCAGATCAGATGGCAAGGCTGTTCTATCCAGCAATCCTAGAGAAGGAGCCGGACAGCGCCTATGGCGTGACGTTTCCGGACTTTCCCGGTTTGGTCAGCGCCGGCGACACGGCGGAAGAGGCCATCGTCAATGCGCATGAGGGACTGGCAGGCCATGTCGCCCTTATGGTCCAGGACGGCGGTCCTTTGCCCGACCCCACGCCGGTCGAGGTCGTTACCGCCGACCCCGAAATTCAATTGGTCGCCATCACGCTCGTCGGTGTGACCATCCCCGGCCGCGCCAAACGGGTCAACGTCACCCTCGACGAGGCGCTGCTCGAAGAGATCGACGAGGTCGCCGACAACCGCTCTCGGTTCTTGGCCGAAGCCGCCCGCGCCGAGCTTGCCCGGCGAAGCGCCGGGTAAAACCAAAGTGCGACGCCGCGGTTTGCGGCGAGCCTCCAATCCTCCATAATTGACGCCTAGCAAGGGTCGATTCTTGCGGAGGTTTGGGCTTTGTCGCCTAATGGGCTGGCCAAGTGCCGGCGGGTCGTAACAGCGGTGCTGGCGGCTTTCGCCTGCGCCGGTCTTGCCGGGGACGCCCACGCCCACCCTCACGTCTGGGCCACCGTGCGCTCGGAAATCATCCTCAATGCCGATCACCAGATCACCGGCATCCGCCATGCCTGGACCTTCGATGAGTTCTACACCGCCATGGCGGTGCAGGGCCTCGACACCAATGGCGACGGCGTGTTCTCCGCTGAAGAACTGAAGCCCTTGGCGGAGGTGAACATCAAGTCGCTCAAGGACTTCGACTACTTCACCTTCGTGCATATCGGCGACGGCGACAATCTTCCGCTGAAACCGCCTGAGAACTATTCGCTCGACTACGACAAGGGCCTGCTCACGCTCCATTTCACGCTTCCGCTCGAGAAGCCGGTCGATACCCACAAACAGGAGGTTCAGGTCGATGTCTACGACCCGTCCTTCTTCGTCGCCTTCGGCTTTGCTACCGAGGCGCCAGTGAAATTGTCGGGTACCTCCGTCAAAAACTGCACTGCGGAGATCAAGAAGCCAGATCCCGACTCGGAGGAAGATGCGAAGGCACTAAGCGAAGCCTTTTTCAGCCAGCTCGGGCCAAATTCTAATTTCGGCTCGCAATTCGCCCAGACCGCGGCCGTCAAATGCAACGACGCTCATTTATAGGAGGCGTCATGCGCGGCCTCACCGGATGTCTTCTGTCTTGCGTGCTGTTCTCGCTTGTGGCGATCGACGCTGCAAACGCGGAGATGAAGCCGCTCAATCCCTTCGCCACGGAAATTGCGCCGGCAGAGACCGCGCCGGCAACGCCTCCCGCAGCCTTCGGCCCCGGCCCTCAACAGGTGCAGTCGCCCGGAGCCTTCAGCGGGATTTTCGGCTGGGTCTTGCGCACGCAGCAAAGCATGCAGCGTGAGCTTGCCACCGGGGTCAAGAGCCTCAAAGGCGACAATGCGTTTGCCGGCGCGGTGACGCTCGCCGCGCTCTCCTTCCTTTATGGTGTCGTGCACGCCGTGGGCCCTGGGCACGGCAAGATGGTCATCTCGTCCTACGTCGTCGCCAACGAGGAGACAGTCCGGCGCGGCGTGATCATCTCCTTCATCGCCGCAGGGCTGCAAGCCCTGACGGCTGTCGCGCTCGTCGGCATCCTGGCCTTTGCGCTGAACGCCTCGGGTCTCCGGATCAACGCCTGGTCGAACCAGCTCGAAACGGTAAGCTACGCGCTGATTGCGCTGGTCGGCGCCTGGTTGCTGACGACTCAGCTCGTCAGCATCTTCCGGCGCCGGCAGGCGTCGCGATCGAGCGAGGTGCATGCAAGCCATGACGGGCACGATCATCACCACGGCGAACATTCTCGTCACCATCATCGTGATGATCATCACCACCACGATCATCATCATGACCATGATCACGCGGAAGGCGAGGCCTGCCGTCACATCGTCGATGCACGCGAACTCGCCGGGCCGTTCTCGTGGCGCAAGGTCCTGGCTGTGGTGTTCTCGGTCGGCATCAGGCCATGCACCGGTGCGATCCTCGTGCTCATCTTCGCGCTGACCCAAGGCATGTTCTGGGCCGGCGTGGCAGCGACCTTCGCCATGGCGATCGGCACCGCCATCACCGTCGCAGGCTTGGCGAGCCTTGCGCTTGGCTCGCGCGAGCTCGCGTTGAAACTTGGCGGGAGGAGCGGCGCCTTTGCCGATGCCGTGTGGACGATCTGCGCTCTCGGTGGCTCGGCCCTGATCCTCTTGTTCGGCGCCACCCTGTTTGCCGCCTCATTGGGGCCGGCGCGGCCGTTCTGAGGCGCGCCCGACGCTTGATCTGGCTCAACGACAGGGCTCACCCACCGCGTAGGATTTGTTCAGTTGGTAATTGGAGTAAGGCCATGAACAGGATCAAGGGTTCTATGCTTGCCGTTGCCTTGCTGGCGGCAATTGCCGCGACAGGCAGCGCGCCTGCACAGCAAGACAGCCAGCAAAAAGGCCAGCCCGACAGCGGATCGATGATGAATCAACAGCCCGGAAGCGGCTCCATGATGGGTCATGGAATGATGGGCGAAGGCCAGTCGATGATGGGCGGCCACGGCATGATGGGTGGGATGGGGACGAAGGGCGGCGCTTCATCCATGTGTGGACGGATGGCCACTCATATCGAAGGCCGCCTCGCGTTTCTCAAGGCGGAGCTCAACGTCACTCCAGAGCAGGAAGCGCTTTGGACGGATTACGCCAATGCGGTCCGTGACAATGCCAAGGCCATGTCGAGCCGTTGCACAGCGCTGATGGGCGACAGCGGCGCAAGCCAAAAGAGCCTGCCGGATCGCCTCGATGCGCAGGAGCAATTCGTGGCGGCGCGGCTCGATGCCTTGCGGGCAACGAACAAGGCGTTGAGGCCCCTCTATCAGGCGCTAAGCGATGCCCAAAAGCAAACGGCAGACCAGCTCATCCGCAGCTCGACCGGCATGATGTGACAGTAAGGCGCTTGGCCTTTTTGCCGGCGGGTCATCTGAGCCCGCGATTTCGCTTCGCGGGTTCCAATCGCATTGGCAAGAGCGCGTCAAGTGCCAATATTGGCATGCCGTGCTCAGCTTCTGGTAGACTATGAATAGGGCGTTTCTATTTGAGGTCCCCGATTGAGCGGGGGAGCACAGCATCCTAAATTTCGGATGAGTTTGTTGGGCTGACCAGGCGCCTGGCCCTCCCCCCTTCATCAAGCAGCGGAGAGTAAGATGGCACTCCAACTCGGCGATATCGCCCCGGATTTCGAGGCCGACACCACGCAAGGCCACATCCGGTTCCATGAATGGCTCGGCAACTCCTGGGGCGTGCTGTTCTCGCACCCCAAGGATTTCACCCCGGTCTGCACGACCGAGCTCGGATACATGGCGAGGATCAAACCTGAGTTCGATAAGCGCGGCGTCAAGATCATCGGCCTCAGTGTCGATCCGATCGACCTCCATGCGAAATGGGCCGACGACATCAAGGAAACCCAGGGCTTTGCTCCGAACTTTCCAATGATCGGCGACCCCGCCCTTTCCATCGCCAAGCTCTACGGCATGCTGCCGGCGAGCACGTCGGGCACCTCCCAAGGACGCACGCCGGCGGACAACCAGACGGTGCGCAACGTCTTCGTCATCGGCCCCGACAAGAAGATCAAGCTCATCATGGTTTACCCGATGACCACGGGCCGCAATTTCGACGAGGTGCTGCGCGTCATCAATTCAATGCAACTCACTGCCAAGCACCGGGTGGCGACGCCGGTCAACTGGAAGGCCGGTGAAGACGTGATCATTGCCGGCTCGGTGTCGGACGAGGAGGCGAAGACCATCTACCCGCAAGGCTGGAAGGCGCCGAGGCCCTATATCCGCATCGTGCCGCAGCCGAAGGGTTCATAACGGGTCGCTGACCCCCGCGAGCCTCATATGGCATTGCCGAAGACGCCTGCGCTCACCACGGACTGCGTGGTGTTCGATGTCGAGACCCGCGTGCTCCTGATCCGCCGGGGCCACGATCCTTACGCCGGCTGCTACGCCCTTCCCGGCGGCTTCGTCGAAATCGGCGAGACGGTGGAGAACGCTTGCCGGCGCGAGCTGCAAGAAGAGACGGGCCTCGAGGTTGGCGCGCTTCGCCTCGTTGGCGTCTATTCCGATCCTCATCGCGACCCGCGCGGCCACACGGTGAGCGTCGCCTTTGCCACGGTGCTGCCGCAGGCGATCGCGCCACGGTCAGGGTCTGACGCCGCGAGCGCCGAGTGGGTCGAGGACTGGCACAAGCTCAGGCTCGCCTTCGATCACGGGCAGATTCTCGAAGATGCCGAAACGCTGCTCAAGCCGCGTCGTCGAGATTAGGCGAAGTGCGGCGGAAGGAGCGGGGACTGGTGCCGAACCAGCGGCGCGACGCGCGGCTGAAGGCACTGAGCTCGGAGTAGCCGACCCGCGCCGCGATATCGGTAAGCTTTAGCGAGCTCTCCATCAAATAGCGATAGGTCAGGCAGCGCCTGGTATCGTTAAGCAAGCGCAGGAAGGATGTTCCTTCCGCTTTAAGCCGGCGATGCAGACTGCTTGGCGTGAGACCAAGCTCGGCGGCGACATGCTTTGGACCGAAGCTGCCCTGGTGGAGGCAGCGGATCATCGCCTCGCGGATCCCATTCAGTGGATGGTTGACGGCTTTCTGCCGCTCGATTTCCTCTTCGCAGAAGCGCTTGACGAGGTGGAACAGCTGCGGGTCGGCGTTGGGCATGGGCAGCGCAAGCGTGGCGGCGGAGATGGTGACGCTGCTCACCGGTTGGTCGAAGGAGATGCGAGGCCCGATGCGCCGCTCATATTCGGAGAGGTCGGCGGGTGGCCGATGCGTCAAGCCCACCGCGACGGGGCGCCAGTGGCTCCCGGCCGCGCCGCGGATCCGCGTCACGAAACGCATCAACACGAAGTCCGTGAGCTGGACGACGTTCGACATGGTGACTGGATAAGAGAATTCGACGCGGGCTACGCCGGCGCTCTCCACGAATTCGAGATGGTTGGTGGCAAGCACGGGGTGATAGCGGGCGAAGTACCGCAGTCCCGTTTTAAGATCCGGAGCATTGGACAGGAGATAACCAAGCGGATTGCTGGTGAAGCGTCCCCTCGACCCATGTTTGAGGCCGAAATAGCGATCGCCGGTAACACGCGCGGCCACGGTGAGAGCGTTGGCGAGCTTTTCAAGCGAGATCCAGGCAAGATGGTCGTCAACCGCCTCGGCGGACAGCCCAGCTTCCTCGAGAACTGGACCATGGTCGACGCCATAGTCGCGCAAGAGGTCGCGCAGGCCCGCTAAAGTGAACGCCCTGACGCGGTGCTCGCGCTCGATGCTCCCGGCCGGCAGTGCGTGAAGGTCGGATCGAACGCGTAAGTCCATTTCCCGCCCGTTGTACAGCCCAGGATTGTACCACCACTGTCTCGCCCCTACTGGGCGAGGTCAAGTCGTCCACGATCAGGGTCAATCCAATCCGTCATTTTTTCATGGCAATATGGGAATTCAGGCCTCAAGCAGCTTCCAAGACGAGTGACCAACCATGAATAAGGAGGACATCAGCGTCTCCACCGGACAATTTGCGCACGATTTAAGTCTCGCCGAATTCGAGCGAGCTCTGGAAACGCTGATTGTGCTCGCTCATAGCCAGGGGCGCAACTTTCTTGCTTATCTTTTAATCATGGCCCTGATGCATTTGCGCGAGGAAGATCAGGGCCGAGCCGAAACCACCCACTGAGACAAGCCGGAGTCTCCAGGCCGGCTTTCTCGCTTTTCCCGGTAGCGCACTAGGCGCTTTTCCCGCGATGCTCTATCTAGGCGTGATGGAGTGCCGCGGATGAACGAAACACCGCCTGCCAAAGGCTTCGCGCCGGAAAGTGCGCGCCTTGGCGTCAAAGGGGACGCCGCCGGCAAGATCGGCGTGCTCCTCGTCAATCTCGGCACGCCTGGCGGCACCGACTACTGGTCGGTGCGCCGCTACCTCAAGGAGTTTCTCTCCGACCGCCGGGTCATCGAGACTAACCGCGTGCTGTGGTGGATGATCCTCAATGTCGTCGTGCTGACGATAAGGCCGTCAAAAAGCGGCGCCAAATACCGGTCGGTGTGGAACAAGGCGCTCGACGAGTCTCCCTTGCGCACCATCACTCGCGTACAGAGCGAGAAAGTTGCGGCGGCGCTCGCCGGCCGCTCCGATCTCGTGGTCGACTGGGCGATGCGCTACGGCACTCCGAGTATCGCCTCGCGCATCGAGGCGCTCGCGGCGCAAGGCTGCGACCGCCTGCTCGTTTTCCCGCTCTACCCGCAATATTCGGCGTCGACCACGGCGTCGGTTAACGACGAGGTTTTCGATGCACTGAAGGCGATGCGCTGTCAGCCGGCGGTCCGCACGGTGCCGGCCTATCCCGCCGATCCCATCTATATCGCGGCGTTGGCCCACTCCATCAAATCGCATCTTGCCGGGCTCGACTGGGAGCCCGAGGCGATCCTCGCTTCCTTCCATGGGCTGCCCAAGAGCTATGTCGACAAGGGCGATCCGTATCTTGAGCAATGCGCCCTGACCACGGAGCGCTTGGCCGAAGCGCTCGGGCCGCTGGGCGCCACGCTCAGATACACCTTCCAGTCCCGCTTCGGGCGCGCCGAGTGGCTGCAGCCCTATACCGACAAGACCGTCGAGGCGCTCGCGCGCGAGCGTGTGAAGCGGCTCGCCATTGTCACGCCCGGCTTTGCCGCCGATTGCCTCGAGACGCTCGAAGAGATCGCCGTTGAGAACAAGGAGATCTTTCTCGATCACGGCGGCGAGCACTTCACCTTCATCCCCTGCCTCAACGACAGCGATGGCGGCATCGGCGTGCTCTTGCACGTGATCGAGCGCGAGTTGAAGGGCTGGCTCTAACCGTGATGGATGCCTCGTCACGGGGCCATCGACCGCAAGCTCGTTGAGCTCAGGCGCGCCAAGAAGTCCTGCTAGCTTGGGCGCCTTGCTTGGCGCTCATTCAGCGGCGGTTCAAGTTGGAGCCGGTAAAGGGAAACGCTACACTCGCTGCCGTCGCGATCGTCGGCTCTCCTGCCTTAGGGGGAAGCAATGGTCCGCCTGATTGCCGTCTTGGGTTTCTGCCTGCTTGCTCTCGGTGCAAGCCCCGAAGCGTGTGCGGCCAAACGCGTCGCCTTCGTGGTCGGCATCGACGCCTACGACAATCTTCCCGATCAGCAGCAGCTCAAAAAGGCGGTCAACGATGCCCAGGCGATCGGCGAAGCGCTTGTGGGCCTAGGCTATGACGTGCACAAGGCCGACAACGTCGGAAGGCTCGACTTCTTGCGCCAATGGCAGCTGTTCCTCAATCGCTTGGAGCCTGGCGACGAGGCTGCGGTCTTTTTCGCCGGTCACGGGGTAGAGATCGACGGGCAGAACTTCCTCCTGCCGCGCGACGTGCCTCGCGTTGAGTCTGGCGAGGAAGAGGTGCTCAAGGCCTCCGGCCTCTCGCTCGCCGCATTGCTCGATCAGGTGCGCGACCGGCACCCGCAAGTCGGCCTCTATATCCTCGACGCTTGCCGTGACAATCCATTCGTCGACGGCAAGGGCAGG
>NZ_JBOHJB010000035.1:0-31580 GCF_050728395.1 Methyloceanibacter sp. | reverse complement strand
CGCCCGTACGCCGCGTTTGCCAATTCACCGACGACGTCGGTGTTGATGCGGGCATAGACCTCGTCAGGCAGTTGGCCTGGCGCGTGCGCGATGCCGGCAAGATGCACGACATGGCTCACGCCCTCGACGAGCGGCGACCAATTTGCCTCCCGCGCAAGGTCAGGGAGCGCCACGCGCTCCACGCCAGCCATGTCGGGGATCGCGGCGGGGTCGCGGGCGGCGGCACGCACCGTCCAGCCGCTTGCGGCGAGCGCGCGCACCAGAGGCTTGCCGATGAAGCCCGACGCCCCGGTGATGAGCATCGTTCGCCCGGTCACTTGCCGCCTCGCAAAAGCACATGGAGCACATAGAACGTGGCACCTGCGCCGAGCCCGAGCAATATGATGTCGGCGATGGTGGAGTTGAGGACCACCGCCGTGACCGCGAGCGAAGCGAGCAGCAAGCCGAGCACGAAGATCCGCGCCGTCACTTGCGGCGGCGTCATGCCGGCGATTACCGCGCGCTGATAATAATGGGAGCGGTGGGCGGTGAAGATGGGCTCGCGGTTGGCCGCGCGGCGGACGAGCGTGATGGTCGAATCGGACATGGTGTAGAGCGCGAGCAGCAGCGCCGCGGCGAGGTTGGTTCCCGCCACGGTGATCAGCATGAAGGCAAGCAGGAGCCCGATCGGCAGGCTGCCCGCGTCGCCAAGAAACACTTGCGCCGGGTGCTTGTTGAAGGCGGCAAAGCCGAGCATGGCGCCGAGCAGGACGAGCGCCAGGAACCCGATGCTTGCCGGCACGGCGCTCAAGCCTGCGAGTGCCGCCACTCCAAGCGTGATCGGCACCACCTGCGCCGCGGTGACCCAGTCGAGCCCGTCGAGAAAGTTGACGGCGTTGACGAACCATACGGTGCCGAGCACGAGCAGCGCCCGCTCCAGCAAGGCGGGAATGAGACCGTGGAACAGCCGCAAGTCCTCCGGCAGGCTGAGCACCATGACGAGGGCGGCAAGGGTCTGGCCGATGAAGCGCCATAAGACCGGCAGCGCGCGGGCATCGTCGGCAAGCCCGAGCACCATCAGCCCGCCAGCGGCAACCAGCACCGGCCATAGCGCCGTCATGGGGCCGCCCCGCGCGCCCCACAACGGCCAAGCGGCGGCGTAGACGATGAACAGCGCGACCATGACGCCAACGCCGGCGCCCTGCGGCGTGGCGCGGACATGCGAGGAGCGCTCGTTGGGATGGGCGAGGAGATAGCGCACGAGCAGAGGCTTGAGGAAATAGATCAATACGCTCGAAAGCGCCGCGGCCGACGCGACCACGGCGATCGCCAGAACGAATTGGGCTCCTTGCATCGCCTCAATGGAGCATGCGCGAGACCGGCTGCCACTCGTCCTTGACCGAGGCCGGATGGCCGGTGCCCCCCGGCTTATAGCCTTCGACGGTGGCGCGCAGCATCTCTTGCAGATCGGCCTCGTCGTGCCTTTGGATGGCGTCGTCGAGACGCTCGAGCGCCGCGACCAGCTCGGCATGGGCAAGCACCGGCTCCGAGTTCTTGAAGATGCGCGGATGGCTGGTTCCGGTGGTGTTCTCGCCGATGAGCAGTTCCTCGTAGAGCTTCTCGCCCCGCCTGAGCCCGATATATTCGATGGCGATGTCGCCGTCTTGATTGTCGTCGTCGCGCACCTCGAGGCCCGAAAGGCGGACCATGGTGCGGGCGAGATCGTCGATCTTCACCGGCGTCCCCATGTCGAGCACGAACACCTCGCCGCCGCTCGCCATGGCGCCGGCCTGGATCACCAGCTGAGCCGCCTCGGGGATCGACATGAAATAGCGGATGATCTCAGGGTGGGTGACCGTGACCGGGCCTCCGGCCTGGATCTGATTGCGGAAGCGGCGCACCACCGAGCCTGACGAATCGAGCACATTGCCGAAGCGCACCATGGTGAACACGGTCGTTCCATGCGGCTCGGCCAGCGCCTGCAGGATGAGCTCGGCGAGCCGCTTGCTCGCGCCCATGACGTTGGTGGGGCGCACCGCCTTGTCGCTCGACACGAGCACGAAGCGCTCCACCCGCGCCTCCTTGGCGGCTTCCGCCAGCGTCAGCGTGCCGAAGGTGTTGTTCTGCAGCCCGGTGAATGGGTTCACTTCGACGAGCGGCACGTGCTTATAGGCGGCGGCGTGGTAGATCACCTCGACGTCGTAGTTGCTGATGGTGCGGGCGACGAGCTTGCGGTCGAGCACCGAGCCGAGCACCGGGACGATCTTGGTGTCGGCGAGCGGCGCCGCCTCCGGCTCTTTGGCCCGGCGCCATTTGAGCTCTTCGATCTCCATATCGATCTCGTAGAGCGCCACCTCCGACAGCTCGAACAGGATCAGCGTCTTCGGCCCAAGCTCGAGCAGCTGGCGGGTGAGCTCCGAGCCGATCGAGCCTCCGGCTCCGGTGATCATCACCACCTTGTCCTTCACGTGGCCGGTCAGCAGCTCAAGCTCCGGCGCTACTGGATCGCGGCCGAGCAGATCCTCGACCTCGATCGGCCTGAGATCGCTCACCTCGACGCGGCCCGAGGCGATCTCTTCCAGCGCCGGCAGCGTCTTCACCACCACCGGGAAGGGCTCGAGCGCCTTGATCGCCGCTCGCCGCTCGCTGCGCAGCGCCGACGGCATGGCGAGCAGCACCTCTTTGACATTCTCGGTGGTGATCACCTTGCCGATCTTGCCGGGCCGCAGCACCTTGACGCCATGCACCACCTGGCCTGCGAGCGATGGGCTGTTGTCGATGAAGGCGACCATGTTGAACTGATTGGTCTCGTTCAGGGCTCTGAGCAGCTGGATGCCCATGGTGCCGGCGCCATAAATGATGACGTTCTTGCGTTCATCGAAGCTTACCGGTTTATGCTGCGGCGCCGCTTTCAGCAGCAGCGAGCCGGCCCATTGGCGGGAGAGACGGATGAGGCCTGCGGCGATCAGGCCATAGATCACCACCACCGACCGCGGATGGCCCTTGATGCCCGACAGGAGCACCAGCAGCGCCCAGGCGAGCACGGCGATGATCACCGCGACATAGATGCGTGTCGTTCCTTCCGGCCCGATGTACCTGGTGACGAGCTTGTACAGCCCGCGCATATGGAAGGTGATGACTCCGATGATGGGCGCGGCCGCCATCAGCAAGATCATGCCGAAGGATTCAGGAATGTAGAACTGGCTCAAGCGCAGCGAATAGGCGGCCCACAGCGCGATGGTGAGCAGCACCAAATCGTTGGCGATGAGAAAGAATCGCTTGAACCAGCGAGGCCGCTCGATGAGCCAGACGGCTGAACGCATGTGAAGGTCCACCCCGAACCGGCAGCTTTGGCCGGAACCCCGTTTGTCTTGGCATCGCGCTCTTCAATCAGAGTGCGCCGCACCATAGCTGATGCCCCCGGCGAACGGAAGCACGCAACCAATTTCCATAACAGCAGAAAATCGGCGAAAAGATGCCCTTCGCAGCCGCGCCTAACCGAGGATCACCACATGCAGCCGTTTCGGCCCGTGCGCGCCTCTGACGATGGTCTGCTCGATATCGGCGGTGCGCGATGGGCCGCTGATCAGATTGACGGTGCGCGGCAGACTGCCTTCGCCATAGATCGCGCGCAAACGATCGAAGGCCGCTTCGTAAGAGCCGACCACATCGCCGGCGCGGACGAGAATAAAGTGGACCTCCGGCAGGAAGGCGAGCGTCGTCGGATTGTCGGCCCCTGAGACGAGGACCAAGGTGCCGGTTTCCGCCACGGCGGTAACGGCGCCCGACAAGGCGGCGCGATCGTCAGGCACGGCGCGGCCGGAGAGCCGCTCGAGTAGCGGCGCTGTGTCCCAGGGCAGCGCCCCAAGCATGGGATCGTTTCCCATGCGCAAGATCGAGGGGAGATTATGGGCGCCGAGATCCCCGACAATTACGCGGACGGCCTCCTCTGGGGTCGTTGCCCGCGTGGTTTCGGCGCCTTGGCTTTTGAGCATGGTGATCATGAGGTCGAGCAGGGCTTCATGGTCGGCGCGCGCGCGGCCCGGGATCGTGCCACGCGGATGATTGTGCAAGCGCCCCTCGACCGCTTGCTCTCGCTTTCTGTCCTTGCTCGTGACGCCGAGCGCCGCACGGATGCGCGACAGAACCAAAGCGCGGGCTTGATCGGAAGGGGTCATTGCGACTCGCTCCTCCGCGTCTCACCGTAGAGCTCATGAAACGTCTTGCCTTGCGGCGCCGGCAGATCGCGCGTGCCGGTCCAGGCGCCGGCGAAGGGCAGGGCGCTGAAACGCCCGCGGCCCCCGGCGAGCCGCGCGAGCAACGGCACGATCGCGCGCGAAAGCGCGTGATAGAGCCGCGGGCGCTTCGCCGCGAAGGCCCACATCTTGAGAGCGAGGCGCTGCCGGAACGGCGGATCGCCCCGTTCGAAATCGCGCTCCCGCCATTTGCGCATCATCGAGGGCAAGGGGATCGCCATGGGGCAGACTTCCTCGCAGCGTCCGCAGAAGCTCGATGCGTTGGGCAGGTCCCGCGCGTGGTCGATGCCGTAGAGTGCCGGCGTCAGCACCGCCCCCATGGGGCCTGGGTAGAGCGAGCCATAGGCGTGGCCGCCGATCGTGCCATAGACCGGGCAATGGTTGAGGCAGGCGCCGCAGCGGATGCAGCGGAGCATGTCGTGGAAGTCGCCGCCGAGCATTTCGCTCCGTCCGTTGTCGAGCAGCACGACGTGGTATTGGCGCGGGCCGTCGGGATCGCCTTCGCGGGCGGGCCCGGTGGCGAACGTGGTGTAGGTGGTGATCTCCTGTCCGGTGGCCGAGCGGGCAAGCAGCCTGAGCACGGTGCAGGCATCCTCGAGCGTCGGCACGAGCTTCTCGATCGAGGCGATGACGATGTGCACCTTGGGCAGTGTCTGCGTGAGATCGCCATTTCCCTCATTGGTGACGATCACCGACGATCCGGTCTCGGCGATGAGCAGGTTGGCGCCGGTGATGCCGGCGTCGGCGGCGACGAACTTCTGGCGCAGCACGGCGCGGGCTTCGGCCACGAGGTCCGGCACGGCGCTCAAGGAGCGGTCTTGCGGCAGGCCGCGATGGGCGCGGACGAAATCCTCGGCGATCTCCTCTTTGTTGAGGTGGATCACCGGAGCGATGATGTGGCTTGGCGCCTCGCCTCTGATCTGGATGATATGCTCGCCGAGATCGGTCTCAGCCACCTCGATGCCGGCGGCTTCGAGATGGGCGTTGAGCCCGACCTCCTCCGACACCATGGACTTTCCCTTGGTGACGAGGCGGGCGCCGGCCTCCTTGCAGATCTTCAGCACGATGTCGCGCGCGTCAGCCGCGCTCGGCGCGAAATGCACGCGGCCTCCGCTGTCGATGACTTTCCGCTCATAGGCTTCGAGATAGAGGTCGAGATTTTGGAGCGTATGGTCCTTCAGCGCGCGCGCCTCATCGCGCAGCAGGTCGAACTCAGGCAGCTTCGCCTTGGCGTTTGCCCGCTTGACGATGAAGCCGCGTTTGACGTTGAGAAGCGCCCGCTGCAGCTTGGCGTCGGCGAGCGCGCGCGCGGCGCTTTCCTTGAAGTCTTGCGGCGAAGCGTCGGCCAAGGCGGCTCACCCAGCCTTCCGGGCTTGCCCGATGGCAGGGCCCTCGGTCATGCCGGCCAACACCTCTGCCACGTGCCGGCACTCCACAGGCGAGCCGTCGCGTGACAGTCTGCCGGCGATGTGGAGGAGACAGCCTAGGTCGCCGGCAAGCAGGCAAGCCGCGCCGGACTTGACGACGTTGCGGACTTTGGCCTCGTCGATGGCGCTGGAGATCTCCGGATATTTGACCGAGAAAGTGCCGCCGAAGCCACAGCACACTTCGGTCTCCTCCATCTCGGTAAGCGCGAGCCCCTCCACGCTTGCCAGCAACCGCCGCGGCGCGTCGCGCACCTTCAGCTCGCGCAAGGACGAGCAGGAATCGTGATAGGTGACGGTTCCGTCGAACCGCGCGGCAACCTTGTCGAACCCAAGCACCTCGACGAGGAAGCTTGTGAGCTCGTAGCTCTTGGCGCCGAGCGCGCGGGCTCTTTCGGCGAAGTGCGGATCGTCGGCGAGAAGGGAAGGGTAGTGCACGCGCAGCATCCCGGCGCACGACCCTGACGGCGCCACCACATAGTCGAAGCGCTCGAATGTCTCGATCACGGCTTTGGCGATCGCTTTGGCATCGGCCCGGTCGCCGGAATTGTAGGCCGGCTGTCCGCAACAGGTCTGGCTCTCCGGCACTTCGACCCTTGCGCCGGCATCGTTAAGAAGCTTGATCGCGGCGAAGCCCACGCTCGGCCGCAACAAATCCACCAAACAGGTGACGAAGAGCCCGACCAAGGGCGGCTTTTCGGCTGCTTCCGTCGTCATTCTCACCCTGATGGTTAAGACCTGGGGGCCGGTGGGCCTGGTGGCTGGCAGGATAGGGACGCCCCGATGTACCATCGGCGCTCTGGCGTAAGAAGTCCGAAGTCGGCCACGACCGGAACCAGGAGGGGGTAGTGCGGAGGATCAGGGCGGCCTTAGGCTTGGGGGCCGCGTTGTTCGTTGTCTTGCCCGCCGGACCCGGCATTCCGGCCGAGCCCTTGCGCCTCACCATGCCCGTCGTCTACGGCACCCATCTGCCTGGGCTCGGCGAGCCGGCGGCGCGGCTTGCCAAGCTCGTCAAGCAACTCTCTGGCGGCGCTCTCGAGCTCGACCTGAAAGAGCCGGGCGACGGCACGGAGCCGCAAGAGATCCTCGACAAGGTCTCGCGCGGGCAGGTCGATGCCGGCTTCGCCACGGCAAATTTCTGGGCGGCGAAGGTGCCGGCAGCGGCGCTGTTCGGCGGCTTCCCCTTCGGGCCTGACGCCAAGGGCTATGTCGACTGGTTCTTCGCCGGCGACGGACGGAAGCTTTACCAGGAGATGTACGACGAGGCCGAGCTGAACGTGCATGTCATCCCGTGCGCCTTCGGCGGCGGCGAGGCCTCGGGCTGGTTCGCCAAGGAGCTCCGCAAGCCCGAGGACCTCAAAGGCTTCCGCATGCGCGGCTTCGGGCTTGGCGGCCGCGTCATGTCGCGGCTTGGCGCCACTACGGTGGTCGTGCCTGGCGGAAAGCTCGGCAGGGCCTTCGACAAGCATGAGATCGACGGTGCGGAGTTTCTCACCCCCGCCGTCGATGAGCGCCAGCGCCTGCAGGATCACGTGAAGCTCATCTATGTGCCGGGGTGGCACCAGCCCGAGACGGTGTTCGAGCTTCTCATCAATCAGGACCGCTGGAACGCGCTCGACGATCAGCAGCAAACCGTGCTCGACACCGCCTGCCGGGCGATGCTGCTTGCCACCCTAGCCGAAAGCCCGCGCCTGCAAGCCCAAGCGCTCGACGACCTCGCCAAGGATGGGGTGAAGGTCGAAACCTGGTCCGACGAGATGATGGGCGCGTTTCGCCGCGCCTGGGGCGAGGTGGCTGAGGAAGAAGGCAGCCGCGACCCCTTCTTCAAGAAGGTACTTGACGACCTCGAGAAATTCCGCGCCGCGAAGCCGAGCCCCAAGCCGTCATCTGCCTCGTCGGCACCTTAAGGGCGACGGCGCCGCCCGCAGCCGCTTGACCGGCTGCGAGCGGGTTCGGCGCGAACTGCCGGTGCTATTTGTTCGTTGCCAAATAGGCGATGATGTCGGCCCGCGTATTGGCGTCGGGAACGCCTGGAAACGTCAACGACATCAGCGAATCAGGGATCAACGCCTTAGGGTTGGCGATCCACTTGTCGATATTCTCTTCCGTCCAGACATAACCCTCCTCGCCGAGCTTCTTCATACCGGCTGAGTAGCTGGGGTAGTCGGCCACGCTCGCCGCTTTCCGCCCGACGATTCCGTTGAGCTCTGGTCCCACCAGCGTCTTGGCACCTGGACCGATCTGGTGACAGGTGGCGCACAGCGCGGTCGTGAAGTCCGCCTTGCCCTTTTCGGCATCGCCAGCCGCCTGGGCCGACCCGCCCAACACCGCAAGCGCCACCGCAGCGACGGCAACACGCAGTACCTTCCTCATTCTCATACCTCCCTTAGACTGAGCCTGGCAGGGATCTTGGCGCCCCGTTTCGGCGTTGACCCGAGAGTCTGCTTGCTCTCGATCCGCGGGGAAACTGTAACAGAAGCCGCCAATTGGCGAGAAGTCTCGTTATGCGGCATGATAACCCGGCGAATACTTGAGGAGTTCCCAAGGGTTCGGGGCATATTGCGAGGGCGCCGTCCCCATGCGAAACATCGTTGGCGCTGAAGGGGGACCATATCCAAGTGCGGTTGGACGGGCCACGCGTCCCTTGGAGCCACCATGTCTCTACTCACTTTGCCGAAGCCCGACGAGACCATCCTTCGCCGCCGTGACGAGATCATCCGGCAGCTCAGGAAGCTCGTGCCCAGTGCGGTGCTGATCACCGATCATGAAGGCCGCCGCACCTTCGAGACCGATGCGCTCACCGCCTATCGCTGCATGCCGCTCGCCGTGGTGCTGCCCGGCAGCACCGAGGAGGTGAGCGCGATCCTGCGCTACTGCCACGACACCAAGATCAAGGTGGTGCCGCGCGGCGCCGGTACTTCGCTCTCAGGCGGCGCGCTGCCGCTCGAAGACTCCATCGTGCTTGGCATCAGCCGCATGACGCGGGTGCTTTCCATCGACGAGGCGAACCGCGCGGCCCGCGTCGAGGCCGGCATCACCAACATCGCCATCACCAATGCCGCCGCGGTGCATGGTTATTTCTATGCGCCGGACCCGTCGAGCCAGCTCGCCTGCACGCTCGCCGGCAATATCGCCATGAACTCTGGTGGCGCCCATTGCCTGAAATACGGCGTCACCACCAACAACCTGCTCAGCGTGCGCATGGTGCTGATGAACGGCGAAGTCATCGACATCGGCGGCGACTATCTCGACGCTCCGGGCTACGACTTCCTTGGTCTGATCACGGGCTCCGAAGGACAGTTCGGTGTGGTCACCGAGGCGACCGTGCGCCTGTTGAAGGCCCCTGAAGGCGCCCGGCCAATGCTGCTCGGCTTCGATTCATCGGAGGCCGCCGGCGCTTGCGTCGCCGGCATCATCGCCGCCGGCATCGTGCCGGTGGCCATCGAGTTCATGGACAAGCCTGCGATCCAGGTTTGCGAGAATTTCGCCGGTGCCGGCTACCCTCTCGACGTCGAGGCCATGCTGATCGTCGAGGTTGAAGGCTCCAACGACGAGATCGACGCCCTGCTCGGGACCATCGCCGAGATTGCCGAGCGCTATGCCCCGCGCGTGGTACGGGCGAGCAAGAGTGCCGAGGAGAGCGTGTCGATCTGGAAGGGGCGGAAGGCCGCCTTCGGCGCCATCGGCCAATTGTCCGACTATTTTTGCATGGACGGCGTGATTCCGCTTTCCAAGCTCCCCGAGGCCTTGACCGAGGTTGGCGAGATCTGCCGCCGCCACAGATTCCGCGTGGTCAATATCTTCCACGCCGGCGACGGCAATCTGCATCCTCTGATCCTCTACAATGCCAACGACCGGGCTGAGCTCGAGCGCGCCGAGATGTGCGGGGCGGAGATCCTCAAGCTTTGCGTCAAGCTCGGCGGCTGCCTGACCGGAGAGCATGGCGTCGGCATCGAGAAGCGCGAGCTGATGCGGGTGCAGTTCACCGCCGCCGACATCGCCCAGCAGATGCGAGTGAAAGGCGTGTTCGATCCCGACTGGCTGCTCAATCCCGCCAAGGTCTTTCCGCTGGAAGGGCGCGAGCGCCAGTGACCGGGAACCTGCGCCTCGGCTTCCATGCTCCGGCCACGTCGCGGGAGATTTCCGACTTGGTCGCCGAGGCGGCGCACGCGAAAATTCCGCTGGAGGTGAGAGGGCGCGGCTCCAAATACGAGGTCGGGCGCTGGATTCAGTCGAGCTCGGTAGTAAGCACCGAGCATCTCGTCGGCATCTCGCTTTACGAACCTGGCGAGCTCGTGCTGTCGGCCGCCGCCGGCACCCCGCTCGACGACATCCGCAACATTCTCGCCGAGCACAGCCAGCAGCTCGCCTTCGAGCCGATCGATCTCGGGCCGGCGCTCGGGACGCATCCAGGACAGTCCTCGATCGGCGGGGTGTTCGCCACCAACCTTTCAGGCAGCCGCCGCATCCAGGTTGGCGCCGCGCGCGACCATCTGCTCGGGGTTGCTTGCATCAATGGCTGGGGCGAGCCCTTCAAATCCGGCGGCCGCGTCATGAAGAACGTCACCGGCTACGACCTGTGCAAGGCAATGGCCGGCTCCTGGGGGACGCTTGCGGTGGTGACCGAGGTCACCATGAAGGTTCTCCCGGTAGCTGCCGAGACCCGCACGCTGCTCTGCCTCGGCCTGCCGGACCAGACCGCCGTCGACGTGATGACGCTGTGCCTCGGCACGCCGTTCGAGGTCTCAGGCACCGTACATCTGCAAGCCCCGCTCGCCGCCAAGCTGTCCGACCCTGACGTCGCCAGAGGCGGCGCCGCGGTCACCGCCATCAGGGTGGAGAATTTCCCGGCAGCCGCGCGCTACCGGGTCGGGCGCCTGAAAGACCGGCTCGCAGCCTATTCGCCGGCGGTCGAGCTCGACAATGCGCGGAGCCGGGCCTTCTGGGAGGAGATCAGGACCTTGCGCATGTTCGCCGGCTCCGACCGTCCGCTGTGGCGCATCTCCACCATTCCCTCGCGCGCCGCCAAGCTCGTTTCCATCGTCGCCCGTACGCTGGACATCCGCGTCTCCTATGATTGGTCAGGCGGGCTGATCTGGCTCGAGACGCCGCCGACCTCCGACGCCGGCACCGTGGAGATCCGCCGCGCCATCGCCGAATTCGGCGGCCACGCCACTCTGATCCGCGCCGAGCGGGCGACGCGGGCAAGCGTCGAGGTGTTTCAGCCGCTCGACCCGCCGCTCGCTTCCTTGACCGCGCGGCTGAAAGCAGCCTTCGATCCGGCCGGCATTCTCAACCCCGGCCGCATGTATCCCGGAGTCTAGGCGCCCCCATGCACACCAATTTCTCCCACGAGCAGCTCCAGGACCCGACCATCGCCCGCGCCGATGCCATGCTCAAGCGCTGCGTCCATTGCGGCTTCTGCACCGCCACCTGCCCGACCTATGTGCTGCTCGGCGATGAGCGCGATTCCCCGCGCGGCCGCATTTACCTGATCAAGGAGATGTTCGAGCAGGGCGCCGTCACCGCGCCGATCGTCCACCATATCGACCGTTGCCTGTCGTGCCTCTCCTGCATGACCACCTGCCCGAGCGGGGTGGACTACATGCATCTCGTCGATCTCGCGCGGGTCCGCATCGAGCACAAGGGGCGCTCGCCGGGACAACGCGTGACGCGCTGGCTTCTCGCCAAGGTGCTGCCAAATCCTGGCCGCTTCCGCATCGCGCTCTTGTTCGGCTGGCTCGCCCGTCCCTTCCGCGGACTCGTCTCGGCGCTCGGCATGAAGACCGGCGCCGCAGCGCTTGCCCTCACCCCGTCGAGACTGCCACTCCGAACGCCAAGGCCGGAGCCGGTGATCCGTCCCGCTGGAGAGCCGGTCAAGCGCGTGGCGCTCCTGCTCGGCTGCGTGCAGGAGGTATTGCAGCCTTCCATCAACCAAGCCGCGATCAGGCTGCTCAAGCGCCACGGCGTCGAGGTGTTGATGCCGAGCGGGGAGGCTTGCTGCGGCGCGCTGCAGCACCATCTCGGCCGCGAGAACGAAACGCAGAAGGCCGCGCGGCGCAATGTCGATGCCTGGTCGAGCACGCTGCGCGAAGGCCAGCTCGACGCCATTCTGACCACGGCCTCGGGCTGCGGCACCATGGTCAAGGACTACGGCCATCTGCTCGCCCGCGACCGCGGCTATGCCGAGCGCGCCACCGAAATGTCGCGGCTCGCCAAGGACATCACCGAGTTCATCTACGAGCTTGGGCTGCTCCCGCCGCTTGCCTGGACCAGCCTCCGCGTCGCCTATCACTCTGCCTGCTCGCTGGAGCACGGCCAGCAGGTCGGCAACGAGCCCCGGGCGCTGCTCATCCAGGCGGGCTACACCGTGCTCGACGTTCCGGAAGGTCATATCTGCTGCGGCTCGGCCGGGACCTACAATCTCCTCCAGCCTGAGCTTGCCGGCCAACTGCGCGAGCGGAAGCTCAAGAACATCGCAAGCGTGAAGCCGGACCTCATCGCCACCGGCAATATCGGCTGCATCACCCAGCTAGAGCGCCGCAGCGCCGTTCCCGTGGTGCATACCATCGAGCTACTCGACTGGGCGACCGGCGGCCCGTGCCCCAAGCCGCTGGAGAAGCTCAAGGACAAGGTGCACCCGATCGAGAGCCTAATGGAGCTCGCCGGGGCGCGGTAAGGGCTGGCGTTGCTGGCGGTATTCCTGGACGGACGTGTCACGAGCACCCCGACTATCAGGGTCACCTGACCTATTGCTTTGCAAGCCCCCTTCGGGCCCCACTATACTGACATAGACCAAAGACGGGGAGGGCTCCTGCCAGGCTCGTTCATGTTCAGATCAGAGAAACCGAGGGAGCAGATTACCGGGATCGTTGGCGGCCAGATTGTACCCGCTACCGACACGCCGCTTCTGACGAGCGCGTCTACCCCTTGGTCTGGCTTCTTGTTGGAAAAGCACAATGCCGGCGAAAGACAAGACGTTTGCTGGGGATGGCATCGGGCGCATGTCAGTCTCATCACCAAAGGCCAGCTCGGCTTTCGCGTCCTTAACTCCAGTGGCAATGAAGATTTCGTGGCGCGAGCTGGGAGCGTCTGCGTATTCCCGAGCGGCTATGACGAGACGCACTTCTCGATCGCGGGGTCCAAGTTCGAGGCGATCGTCGTAGAGCTTGATCCCACTCGGCTCGAGGCATTGCTAGGACGCCGGATGGCGGCGTCTACCGACACACTGGCTCCACAGATCGTCATACGTGATCGCTATATGGCCATGCTACTCCGGGCAATGGCGTCAGAGGTCGTTCAGGGCTGTCCGGCCGGGGCCCTCTACGGGCATGCGTTGTCCCTAGCATTGGTCGCCTATCTCGACCGGAGATTTTCGGTGAAGGGACGCGCGGAGAAGAAAAGACATCTGTGGGTGGTCGGGGCCAAAACCTGGCGAACCGCCTGATCCGGCCTGGCGCAAGCCCACCAGCGGAATGACGCCGCGATAACTTATCCCCGTAGCTTCAGGCGCAACTATCCTTCACAGCACCTCGTCCACTGAGGGGCGCGATCATGAGGCGTCGTGAAGCGGGGCGGGGTGCGGTGTCCCTGCGGGCTGGCTCGCAAGTCAGCACTCGGGGCGGCGCCGGGCTCCCCCCGGGTCCACTAAGAGGCCCTGCCAGGAGCTGGCTGACGACCGTGAGGTCTTCACCAAACGCCGGCGATCGCCTCTCCACCGAGAGGAAGCTGGAAACGGCATGAGGATCGCGGGCGGGACACTTGCGGCGAAAGCGGGGCCGGCCCCGGATAACATCGCCTCTGGCGCGCCGAGAGGCGCCCGCGCGTCTTCGGACGCGAACCATAAAGGAGTGCGCTTTTCGGCGCGCCATCCCCTCATCCCTCGCGCACGATGTGCGGCGAGACATCTCGTCGTGCGCATATTTTTGTCATGCCCGCGCAGGCGGGCATCCAGTAACACGAGGAGTCGGAGAGTTTGGCGAGAGGATCGACAGGTCAGGGGCTACTGGATTCCCGCTTTCGCGGGAATGACAGAGCAAGGGGTAAGGATGCAACAGACTCCCTACCTCCCCCTTGTGGGGAGGTCCGGCGTCGCTCCTGCGACGCTGGGGTGGGGGGTTGGGCGCTCAGCGAATGAGCCGTAGCGCATGCTCCAAGGCTTGCCCCCACCCGGCGCGCGATGCGCGCCGACCTCCCCGCGAAGGGGAGGTAAGAGGCAGCCACGTCGCTTGCTGGGCGCACCCCTATGGGCTAGAAGCCGCGAGGCAACAGCCACTTCGTCGACCGCTATCCCCATGAGCAAGAAAGACGAGCCGGTCCGCCCCGAGGCCCGCCTGCCGAAGGGCCTTTTCGACACGCAAGCGAGCGAGCTTCGCGCGTGCGCCGACATGCTCGCCAAGATCAGGGTGGTGTTCGAGGCTTACGGCTTCGAGCCGCTGGACACCCCGGCCATCGAATATACCGACGCGCTCGGCAAGTTCCTGCCCGATCAGGACCGGCCGAACGAGGGCGTTTTCTCCTTCAAGGACGACGACGATCAGTGGCTGTCGCTCCGCTACGATTTGACTGCGCCGCTCGCCCGCTACGTCGCCGAGAATTACCAGACGCTGCCCAAGCCCTTCCGCCGCTATCAGGTTGGCCCGGTGTGGCGAAACGAGAAGCCTGGCCCAGGCCGCTTCCGCCAGTTCACCCAGTTCGACGCCGATACGGTCGGCGCTTCCTCTGTCGCCGCAGATGCGGAGCTTTGCATGCTCGCCGCCGATACGTTGGAAGCGCTCGGCGTTGAGCGGGGCCAGTATGTGGTGAAGGTCAACTCGCGGAAGGTGCTCGATGGTGTGATGGAGGCGATCGGCATCAGCGACCGCAACCAAAAGCTTTCCGTCATGCGATCCTTGGACAAACTGGACAAATTTGAATGGTCGGACGTTGAAAGACTCCTTGGTCCAGGCCGGCGAGATGAAAGCGGGGACTTCACACCTGGAGCGAACCTAGACCCAGTCCAGATCAAAAAGGTGCGCGCTCTGATGGACGTGTGGGAAGCCGTACGGCTGAGACCTAGCAATGCGTTTCAAGTCGAAGTGCTGAACAAGGTCATAGAAGAGGGGCCACCTGAATCCCTGATCTCGGGTCTGACTGAACTGAAGACAATCGACGAAACTGTTTACTCCAGCGGTTATGGCCAAGATCGCATCCGAGTAGATCTGTCCGTCGTGCGCGGCCTCGAATATTACACCGGCCCAGTGTTCGAGGCCGAGCTGACCACGCCCATCAAGGATGAGCGCGGGATACCGATCCGCCTCGGCTCTGTCGTCAGCGGCGGCCGCTATGACGGTCTGGTCGAGCGCTTTACCGGCGAGAAGGTCCCCGCCACCGGGGTCTCCATCGGCGTCTCGCGTCTTCTGTATGGATTGAAGACTCTCGGCAAGATTTCAGCCGAGGCAACGCAAGGTCCGGTCGTGGTGCTGGTGCTCGATCGCGACCGCATGGCCGACTATCAGAACATGGCCCAGCGGCTTCGCGAAGCGAACATCCGCGCCGAGCTCTATCTCGGCGAGTCCGGCATGAAGGCGCAGATGAAATATGCCGACAAGCGCAGGAGCCCTTGCGTCGTCATCCAGGGCGGCGACGAGAAGGGACGCGGCGAGGTGCAGATCAAGGATCTCGTCCTCGGCGCCACGCTGACCTCGATCAAGGACCGCGACGACTATCTGAAGAAACAGGCCGAGGCCCAGTTCGCCGTACCTGAGGACAAGCTGGTCGAGGCGGTCAGGGGCGTGCTCGCCCGCCACAAATCTTAGAACGGGGCCGATGATAAGCGTCACAAAGGCTTTGCTTCCTCCTCTCCCCTTTGGGGAGAGGGCTTTCCGCCGCGATCTTGCGCGCGACGCGGTTGCGCGTCGCGTTCGCAAGTCGCATGGCGAAAAGGGTGAGGGGGCAAAGGCCTTAGAAATTCGCACGCGACGCATCCCCCTCACCCGCAGCGAAGCAAACGGCTTCGCTGCGTCCTCTCCCCGCTGGGGAGAGGATTGGCGCGGAGCAAGCTGAAAAGCCATGGCTGCGGAATCGGCGCGAAAATTCGAGGCTCTCGAAGCCCAGGCCGCCACCTTGCTCGAAATCTTCCGGCGGGGCGGCTACGAGCAGGTTGCGCCTTCGATCATCCAGCCGGCCGATGTCCTGCTCGATCAGATCGGCGAGGCCATCAGAGGCCGCACCTACGTCTTCACCGATCTTTCCGGCGAGGAGCTGTGCCTGCGGCCAGATCTCACCGTGCCGGTGTCGCGGCTTTATCTCGAGCGTCACCCGCGCGCCGACGCGCCGGCCCGCTATTGCTATAACGGCCCCGCCTTCCGCTTTCAGCAAAAGGGCGCGAGCGGCACGCATCCGCGCGAGTTCCGCCAGGCGGGCATCGAATGCTTCGGCGTCGCCGACCGCGACAGCGCCGATGCCGAGGTCGTGCTGCTCGTCGCCGATGCGGTACGCAGCGCCGGCCTGAAAGAGTTTCGCTTCCGCTTCGGCGACATTGCCCTCTTCTATGCACTGCTCGACGCGCTATCGCTTCCCGAGCGCTGGCGGCTCAAGCTTCGCCACTATTTCTGGCGGCCGCCCTCCTTCCATGCGCTCTTGTCGCGCCTCGCCAGGGGCGAGGCCACAAACAATGACGGCCCGGTCGCCGAGTTTGCCGCGACGCTTGCCGATAAGGATCCGGCCGGCGCCGAGGAGTTGGTCGGCAATTATCTCGAAGCCAACGGCCTGCCCTTGTCCGGCAACCGCACGCTCGGCGAGATCGCCGAGCGCCTGCTCGACCACGCCGCAGATCTCCGCGCCGAGCCTCTGCCGCGCGAAGTGGCGACCGTCATCGACTATTACCTCGCGGTCGAAGGGTCCCCGCGCGAGGCGATCGACCGCATCGCCATGATCGCCAAGGGCGCCGGCATCGACCTTGGCCCCGCGCTCTATCTGCTCTCGCGCCGCTTCGACCTGTTGCAGGAGCGCGGCATCGACATCGGCGCCGCGAGCTTCGCCACCGAGTTCGGCCGCGACCTCGAATATTATTCGGGCCTCGTGTTCCAGATCGAGACCGGCGGCGACGGAACGAGCCCGATCGCCGGCGGCGGCCGCTATGACGGGCTGCTTCGCTCGGTCGGGGCGCCCGGCGAGGTTCCGGCGGTGGGCTCGGCCATTCACACCGAGCGCCTGCTCGCGGCGATCGAGGGGGTATCGTGATGGCAGCGACGCTCACCATCGCCGTCCCATCGAAGGGGCGTCTCAAGGACGCCGCCGCCGCTTTGTTCGAGCGGGCCGGCCTCGCCTTGCGCAAGACCGGACACGAGCGCGGCTATAGCGGCGTGATGCAGGGGCTCGATGGTGTTGAGGTGGCGTTCCTCTCCGCCGCCGAGATCGTGCATCAGATCGAGTCGGGCCGCGTCCATCTGGGCGTGACCGGCGAGGATCTGATCCGCGAGACGCTGCCCAACGTCGAGGAGAGCGTGGAATTCTTGGCACCCCTCGGCTTCGGCCGCGCCGACGTGGTCGTCGCCGTGCCCGATTGCTGGATCGATGTCGCGCGCATGGCCGACCTCGAGGACGTTGCGGCGCAGTTTGCACGGGCGCATGGCAGGCGGCTCCGCGTCGCCACCAAATATCTGAATCTCACGCGCCGCTTCTTCGCCAAGGCCGGCGTCGCCGGCTACCGTATCGTGGAGAGCGTCGGTGCCACGGAAGGCACGCCCGCTGCCGGCACCGCCGAGCTGATCGTCGACATCACCACCACCGGCACCACGCTCAGGGCCAATCATTTGAAGGTGCTGGAGGATGGCCTGATCTTGAAGTCGCAGGCCCATCTCATTGCCGCCCGCCGCGCCGACTGGACCGGGGAGGCGCGCGGCTTGCGCGACGCTATTCTCGACCGCCTCGCCAAAGTCTAAGGAGGGGATGAGGTTGATGCGGAGCGTTTCAATGGTGACCCGTCTCGCGCTGATAGCGCTGCTTTGTTGCTGCCAGCTCGATGCGGCGCTCGCCGCGCCGTCACGCATCATCATCCTGCGCCATGGTGAGAAGGACAACGTCTGGAAGCTCTGCGGCGTCGGGCAGGAGCGCGCCGACGCGCTTGCCGCAAACTATCTTGGCCGCAACGCCGCAAACTCGCTGTTTGCCGCTGGCGAGGAACCTGCCGCCATCCTCGCCATCACCTTACACACGCTCGAGCTTGCCGCGCCCGCCGCCGCGTCGTGGGAATTGCCGGTTACGCTCTATTCCGTGGTGCCGGACGGAACGCCAGAGGACGGCAAGGACGCTGTCCTCAACCGCCGCACGCAAGAGGCCGCGCACGACATCGCGTCCAACCCGGAGTGGCAGGGCAAGACCGTGGTGATGGTGTGGGAGCACAAGCACATCGCCAGCGATAAGCTCGAACGCGCCTTCCCCGGCAAAGAGGTGACGCTCCGCCAGCTTCTCGGCCTCGACAAGCTGAAGGACGTGCCGGAGACCTGGCCCAGCGGCAATTACGATTATTTCTGGATCGTCGACTACGCCGGCAGCTCCGCTGCGCCGACCGGCTTCCGCATGGTGAAGCAGGTGTTCGACGGGCGCTATGCGAAGCTGCCGACCAATGAGTGGGGCGCACCCAACGGGCTCACGGCGCACAGCAAATGCGACCTGAAGGGCGCCGAGTGAGGCTCGCCCCCTAGACGAGGCTAAGGCCCATCTCCTCGGCGTCGCGAGCGCCTTCGTCAGGAGTAACCGGCGTGAGCCGGTGGCGGCCTTTGCCGTCCGGCTTCAGCGCGAGGAAGCGATCGTGGAACACGACGAGGCTCGAGCGGTGGCCGATCGACACGATGGTGGCGTCAGGCAGGCGCTCGAGCAGCAGGCGATAGAGCATGCTTTCGGCCGGCTCGTCGAGCGCGGCCGTCGCCTCGTCGAGAAACAGCCAGTCCGGCTTCTGTAGAAGCGCGCGCGCGATCGACAGCCTCTGCTGTTCGCCCATTGACAGCCGGTCGGCCCAATAGGCGGTCTCGTCGAGCGCATCGCGCAAATGCGTTAACCCGGTCGCGTCCAGCACCTCATCAATCTCGTCCGGCGTGAAGGCGTGGTCAGGCCCGGGATAGGCAAGCGCCCCGCGCAACGTCCCGAGCGGCAGATAAGGCCTCTGCGGCAAGACCAGGAGCTTGGCGCCATGCGGGAAGCGGATGGTGCCGGCGCCGAACGGCCACACCCCGCCAAGCGCCCGGAACAGGCTCGTCTTGCCCGATCCCGACGGGCCGGTGACCAGCACGCGCTCGCCGGGCTCGATGGCAAGACCTGACACGTGCACGATCTCCTGGCCGGTTGGCAGGCTGATGGTGAGCTCGTCGGCGGTCATGGCCGGGCCGCCGTCGCTGACGAGCTGGACTCGCGGTGCCCGATCATCGAGCCCCTTGGCCCAGTCCATCGAGGCGTCGAAGCCGGCAAGCCGGTTCAGCACCGCCTTCCAGTCGGCGATGTCTGAGTACGCCTTGACGAAGAAGGACAGCGCCCCTTGCACCTGGCCGAAGGCCGAGGCGATCTGCATCAACCCGCCAAGCATCATCGAGCCTGCGAAATAGAGCGGGCTAACCACGATGAAGGGAAAGATGACGGCGACTTGCGAATACCCGGCGGTCAAGAAGGTCAGCCGCTTGGTGCGCTGCATGATGCCGTACCAATTGCCGACCACGCGTCCGAAGCGGTCGAGCAGGCGCTCCTTCTCGGCCGCTTCGCCGGACAATAGGGTGATCTGCTCGGCATTCTCGCGCAAGCGCACCAGCGAGAAGCGGAAGTCGGCCTCATAAAGCTGTTGGTCGTAATTCAGCTTGATCAGCGGGCGGCCGACGAGATGCGTCACCCAGGTGCCGATGACGGCATAGATCAGCGCCGCCCAGACGAGATAGCCCGGGATGTTGAAGGACTGTGAGCCGATCACCAGCGGGAAGGTGGATGACAGATTCCATAAAATCACCACGAAGGAGACGAGCGTGACGATGGAGCCGAGCAGCGAGATGCCGATGTCGAGCGTGTTGTTGATGAACAGCCTGATGTCGTCGGCGATGCGCTGGTCAGGATTGTCTGCTTTTTGGCGCTGTCCGGGGCTGCCAGCAGCGGCGGCGCGCTGATCGGGGTCGTCAGTGCTGTCGCCCTTGAGGCGCATGCGATAATGCGTGCCGTCACTGAGCCAGCGTCCGAGATAGCGGCTGGTAAGCCAGCGCCGCCATCTGATCTGCAGCCATTGCTGGAGATAGAGCTGGTACACGGCGCTGACGATGTAGAAGGCGGCGAGCGCGCTGAACACGCCGAGCTGCCAGATGAAGGTGTCCCAATCCTTGTTCTGCAGCGCGTCGTAGAACGCCTTGTACCAGGCGTTGAAGCGCACATTCAGCCAGACCTGGAAGAGCTGAAGCGCGATGACTGTGACGAGCAGGACGCGGCCCGGCCCGCCGTCCTCCGAGCGGAAATAGGGAACCGCGATGCGGGTGAACTCGCGGGCTGAATTACGGAATCCGGCCAATCAGGCTTCTCCAGGTGGTTTTCGGCGCATCCCGGCGCCTCTCGTCCCCGGACGATAGGGGGCAAGCTGGCTCTTGGGAAATTACGTTTGTGTAACCCGTGCGTGTTGGAGCTGGTGGAAATAAGGCAAAAGGGGCGGCCCTTGGCCGCCCCTCCGCATAACTAAGCCAGACCTTACAGGGCTTACATCATGTCCATGCCGCCCATGCCGCCGCCCGGCATGTGGCTATGCTCTTCCTTCTTCTTCGGCGCTTCGGCGACGCCCGCCTCTGTGGTGACGAGCAGGCCTGCCACGGAAGCCGCATCCTGCAGCGCCGTGCGCACGACCTTAGCGGGGTCGATGATGCCCTTCTGCACGAGATCGACATATTCGTTGTTTTGGGCGTCATAGCCGAAGGTCGGCGACTTCTGTTCGAGCACCTTGCCGACCACGATCGAGCCTTCGACGCCGGCATTCTCGGCGATCTGGCGGATCGGAGCCTGCAGCGCCTTGCGGACGATGTTGATGCCGGCCTCCTGGTCGTCGTTGTCGCCCTTGGCCTTCAGCGACTTCGCCGCCCACAGAAGCGCGACGCCGCCGCCAGGGACGATGCCTTCCTCGACCGCGGCGCGCGTTGCGTTCAGCGCATCGTCGACGCGGTCCTTCTTCTCCTTCACCTCGACTTCGGTCGCACCGCCGACCTTGATCACGGCAACGCCGCCGGCGAGCTTGGCCAGCCGCTCCTGCAGCTTCTCCTTGTCGTAGTCTGAGGTGGTGTCCTCGATCTGCTGCTTGATCTGGCCGATGCGAGCCTCGATGTCGGCCTTCTTGCCGGCGCCGTCGACGATGGTGGTGTCGTCCTTGGTGATGGTCACGCGCTTCGCCTTGCCGAGCATCTGCACCGTGACGTTCTCAAGCTTGATGCCGAGATCCTCGGAGATCATCTCGCCGCCGGTCAGGACGGCGATGTCCTGCAGCATGGCCTTGCGGCGGTCGCCGAAGCCAGGCGCCTTGACTGCCGCGACCTTCAAGCCGCCGCGAAGTTTGTTGACCACGAGCGTAGCCAGCGCCTCGCCCTCGACATCCTCGGCGATGACGAGCAGCGGACGGCCCGACTGCACCACCTGCTCGAGCAGGGGAAGCAAAGGCTGCAAGCCCGAGAGCTTCTTCTCGTAGATGAGGATGTACGGGCTCTCGAGCTCGGCCACCATCTTCTCGGCATTGGTGATGAAATAGGGGGAAATGTAACCGCGGTCGAACTGCATGCCCTCGACCACTTCGAGTTCGCTTTCGAGGCTCTTGGCCTCCTCGACAGTGATCACGCCCTCATTGCCGACCTTCTGCATGGCCTTGGCGATCATGTCGCCGATGGCCTTCTCGCCGTTGGCCGAGATAGTGCCAACCTGTGCGATCTCGGCCGAGCCTGACACCTTCTTCGCGCTCTTGGAGATGCCGGCGACGACCTCGGCCACAGCTTTGTCGATGCCGCGCTTCAGATCCATCGGGTTCATGCCGGCGGCGACCGACTTCAGTCCTTCGCGCACGATGGCCTGGGCGAGCAGGGTCGCGGTCGTGGTGCCGTCGCCTGCGGTGTCGTTGGTCTTCGCGGCCACCTCGCGCAGCATCTGCGCGCCCATGTTCTCGAACTTATCCTCAAGCTCGATCTCCTTGGCGACGGTGACGCCGTCCTTGGTCGAGCGGGGGGCGCCGAAGGACTTCTCGAGGATGACGTTGCGGCCCTTTGGCCCGAGCGTGATCTTGACCGCATTGGCCAGGATGTCGACGCCCCGCATCATCCGCTCGCGCGCTTCAGCGGAAAATCTTACTTCTTTGGCTGCCATTTGACTTTCTCCGTTTCTCTGTCTCCTCACACCTTCCGGATCAGGCGAAGCCTGCGTCGCGAAGGGTGAGCTTCGAATATGAGGGGGGTCTCATCCTTCGAGACGCGCCCGAATGGCGCTGCTCAGGATGAGGAATGCTTCAGCTGAGGACGCCCATGATGTCGGACTCCTTCATGATCAGGAGTTCTTCGCCGTCGATCTTGACTTCGGTGCCCGACCATTTGCCGAACAGCACCTTGTCGCCGGCCTTCACTCCCATGGGCTGGAGCTTGCCGTCCTCGCCCCTGGCGCCTGGGCCTGCGGCGACGACCTTGCCGGTCTGCGGCTTCTCGGCCGCCGTGTCCGGAATGATGATGCCGCCTTTAGTCTTGAGCTCCTCCTCGAGTCGCTTGACCACGACACGATCGTGGAGCGGCCGAAATTTCATGATTTTCCTCCTGAAATGCCTTCGCTTGCGCTGATATGGGATCGGGGTTGTTGGCACTCAAGATAGACGAGTGCCAAAAATTACCAGCCAGGGGATAGCGGGAACGCGCTTTGCCTGTCAAGGATCAAGCAGGGCGCCGATGTTCAATGTCGCTGGCCCGCCAAGCGAGAAGCGTATCGACTACGTGGTGGGAAGGATGGTGAACACCTTTCTGGCCGCCTACCGGCGCTGGAGGATCAGGCGCGCTTCTTCTCGCTGTCCAAATGAACGAGTGCTGCCGCCGGATAGCGCTCGCCCGCTGCCGCGCCAGGCGGCAGCGCCTTGGCAAGCTTTGCGAGATCGTCCGCCGAAAGCTTGACGTCGAGAGCGCCGAGAGCCTCGGAAAGACGATCGCGGCGCCGCGCGCCGATGAGCGGCACGATGTCGGGTCCTTGCGCCGCCACCCAGGCGATGGCCACTTGCGCCACCGACGCTCCGATGCCCTCGGCGATTCCCTTGATCGCATCGACCAGAGCAAGATTGGCATCGAGATTGGCGCCCTGAAAGCGTGGGGCGTTGGCACGAAAATCGCGCTCGCCTCCGCGCGCCTTCGACCAATGTCCGCTGATCAACCCGCGCGACAGCACGCCATAGGCGGTGATGCCGACACCGAGCGCGCGGCAGGTCGGCAAGATCTCCTCCTCGATGCCGCGCGAGATCAGCGAATATTCGATCTGCAGATCACAGATCGGATGCACTGCCGCGGCGCGGCGAATGGTGTCCGCTCCGACCTCCGACAGTCCGATGTGGCGCACGTAACCCGCCTTCACCATATCGGCGATCACGCCCACCGTGTCTTCGATCGGCACAGTCGGGTCGAGCCGTGCCGGTCGGTAGATGTCGATGTAGTCGGTGCTGAGCCTGCGCAGCGAATAGCTGAGGAAGTTCTTTACTGCGGGCGGCCGCGCATCGTAGCCCAGCCAATTCCCTGCTACGTCGCGGAGCGCGCCGAACTTGACGCTGATGACGACATTGTCGCGGTTTCGCCCGGCAAGCGCCTCGCGGATCAGCATCTCGTTGTGGCCCATGCCGTAGAAATCGCCGGTGTCGAGCAGATTGATGCCGGCATCGAGAGCGGCGTGGATGGTAGCGATGCTCTCGCCGCGGTCGGCCGGGCCGTAAAAATCCGACATTCCCATGCAGCCAAGCCCGATGGCCGAGACCTCGGGCCCCGTGGTGCCGAGCCTTCTACGGTTCATGATTGTTACTCCGTGACCAAACGCTGCCGCTCAATGTAGGCGCTGAGTGAATAGAACGCAGCCGCGCATTGACGCAGGCGTCGTCGCTCAGGCCGAGACGAGGCGGATATAGCCCAACCCTAGATACATAAGCACGAAGACCCCGATCACCAGCAAGATGAGGTGATGAATGTTCGTCTGTGCGCGATCGCACAGGGTCTCGTCGAGCGCATTCGGCAGATGCTTGAAGTGAGCCAAGGCGAATGTTCTCGCACGGTCGGCATGCCGCTTCATCGCCGACCATCCCTCCACCGTGATCAGAAGCCACGCAGCGCTAATGAGAACCCCGGCGCCGATCATGCCGAGAGCCGCCCATTTGTTCTCCCACAGCGCCGTAGGGCTGATGGCCAGAGCGCCGATGATCAGCGAATTGGCCACGAGCAGCGCGTTATGGCGCGCCCAGATGGCTTCCCGCTCCGAATTGATCAGATCGATATAGGCCTGGAGGACCGCAATCTCGTCGGGCGAACTGATTGAGTCTTCATCGGACATAGCGGGCGGAGTGTGTCACGGCGGCGAAAGCCGCGCCAGCCGGAGAGAGCCTAGCGGCCGGCCTCCGCCATCATGCGCATGGAGAAGCTGCAGATAACCGCCATCTGGTCTTTCCCATGCGCCGGGTTTATCGTCTTGGCGGCCAGGGCGACTGCTCTTAGACTTGAGCATTGCCGATCTTCATTTATGCTTGTCGTTGGCGTGCTGGCGCGGGCACTGCCCTGAGGGACCGGCCAGAGCCGAAGTGAAGAGCCATGACGTCTAGATCGAACGCTGCTTCCGGGCGTTTTGGCCTGCTCGATGTGGTCGTCCTCATCGCCATGGCGGTGACCGCGGCCGCCTTCGCCGCCGGTCTCATCATCAATTCGGGTATCGACATGATGGCCGGCGTCATTGCCGGAGCCGCGCTGTTTATCGTCATGGCGTCCTCGCATTACGTGATCACGCGCCAGGCCCGCTCCGCCACCGTCGCCGGCCGCCTCGACGAGCTCGAAGAAGCCCTTGTGGTCCTCGACGGCGACTTGCAGCGTATCGATCAGGTCGAGGACGACGTGGCACGGCTCGATCTCTTGACCGACCGGGTCGAGCGTCTCGACCAGGCTATCTCCGAATATGGCGGCGGCGTGCCGGCGACCGGCGTCAGCGCCCCTGTTGTCGACCGCCTCACGCAAGACGTGGAGCAGTTGCGCGGCCGCCTCGATGTGCTGCGCACGGATTTCGCCGCGCAAGCGAGGGCGCAGCGCGACGAGATCGGCGCCGAGCTCAAGTCGCTGGAAGGCTTGATCAAGGATCTTTCGCACGAGTTGATGGCGGCATCGCCTGCCTTCGCCGCCGCGGCCGCTGAGGAGCTGAACGAGACCTCGGAAATCCCGCTGCGGCTTGAGGAGCGCTTGGAGCGCGTGAGCCTGGCGGAGCTGGGAGACGAGCCGATACAATTTGCCGATGACGACTTTGCCGAGGAAGAGGACAAGGCTGCGGTTGACCTCCTCGCCGATGAAGCGACCGTCGTCACCCAAGAGGTGGTGATCGTCACCGAGGCCGCGCCCGACGTCGCCAGGGTCGCCGAGGCCGCCACCGATGCCGCTATTGTCACACCGGAGCCCGCGCCGGTCGTCGATGAAGTCGCTTCCGATGCGGCCATGCTGGGAGATTTGCGCGAGGCCATCGACGGGAACCGGGTCGACCTCTATCTCCAGCCGATCGTGACTTTGCCCGACCGGAAGCTCCGCTTCTACGACGCCACCACCCGCATTCGCACCGGCGACGACGAGTTCATGCCGCCCGGCAACTATCTGCATCTTGCCGAGCGCGAGCACCTCATGCCGCGTATCGACAATGTGATGCTGGTCAAATGCGTGCAGCTGCTGCGCCGCCTGGGACCCGACTCGCGGCTCAAGGGCGTGTTCTGCAATCTCTCCGCCCAGTCGCTCCTCGACCACGATTTCTTCCCCGAGCTCGTCGAGTTCATGGAGGAGAACAGCACCCTTGCCGACAGTCTCACTTTCCAACTGAGTCAGCGTGCCGTGCTCGATATCGGCGCCGATGAGCTTGCCGGTCTCAAGACCCTCGGCAAGCTCGGCTTCGTGTTCTCGCTCGACCACGTCGCCGATCTCGACGTCGATTTCGCTGCGCTCCGCGATCACTTCTTCCGCTACGTCAAGATCGAGGCGAAAACTCTACTGCACGATGTGGGAGAGGCGCGGACAGGCATCCCGGCTGCCGACATGCCGAGTCATCTCGACCGCTTCGATCTCAAGCTGATCGTGGAGAAGGTCGACGACGAGGCGAGCCTCGAACGCCTCATGAACTATGGCGTCGATCTCGCGCAAGGCGATCTCTTCGCGCGGCCGAGGCCGGTGACGCCCGAGATGTTCCGCGAGCTTGCCGAGGTTGACGCGGCGTAGGCGCCGTCACCCTTTGGGCGACGGCGCGTCGGCGTGAAGGCTAGGGCTATTTGCCCTCTTCCTTGTCGATCTCTTTATTTTCGCTGTCGCCGCCACCGCCTTCCGGCTTGGCCTGCATCTCCCCGGCGGGTTTCATCTCAGCGCCAGGCTTCGGAGCGGGAGCGGGCGTGGCATCGCCACCGCCTGGTTGGCCGTTATCGGACTCAGGCTCGAGCAAATTCTGCACTTCGGGGTTTTCCTCGTCCGCCGCGAGAATGGTGAGGCTTGGCGAGGCTTTGAGCATCAGCCGCGTGGTGGCATCGGCCTGCCCGGTGAAACCGAGAAGGGTAAGCGCGCAGACCGCCGCGCCGGCGGTCAAAAGACGATAAAGCATATTCAATCTCCCTAACCGCTCCGTTGGGAAACCGCAGTCGACTGCGGCGATGGAGGGCGGCAAGAGGGAGACACAGCGCGTGCAAAAAAGCAACTCCCGGCCCGAGTTGGCGTCAAGCATGCGTAAACGCCTGCGGCGCCACAGAAACGCGCAGGTCTAAAGTCGTCAAAAGACGAGCCGGCGCCTTTAGAGCGCCGCGCCCGTATTCCTGAAGCCTAGGAAGCCTAGTAGGAATAATACCGCATGCTTGGCGGCCAATTGGTCGACGGAAACAGCCTTTGCAGCTCGCGGATCTCGTCATGGCCGTTACCGTAATTCCGGTAGCCGTAGCCGCCATAGGCCGGATAGTCCCGATAGCCATAATTCGGGGCATAGTACCGATGGGAAGGCTGGTAGTAGCCCGCCTCGGCCTGGCCTGAACCTGCGAATAGCAATGCTGCGAATACGGCCGAAGCGGCCAAAGCCATCAATTTCGGCAGTCTGGGAAGGTGAGGCATCATGATCTCCTATTGCCGACCCCTCCCTCGGCTGGGGGTATCTGGGGGCTTGGCCCACAGGGTGCAATCTCGCCTTCACAAGAAAGTGAGAGACTGGAGGGGGCGGACACCCGTTGCCTTGACCCCCTCGGCCCAAGCCTCTAGGGGAGCCCATGACCATCAGCGCTGACACCATTCCGGTGCTCGACTCCATCGGCGAGCTCAGCAAAGGCTACGCCGCCTGGCTCGTCGATATTTGGGGCGTGATGCATAATGGCGTGCGCGCCTTTCCAGCAGCCGTCGATGCCACGCGCCGCTTCCGCGAGCAGGGCGGTATCGTCGTGCTCCTCTCCAACTCGCCGCGGCCGAGCGAGGGCCTGCAGCGCCAATTGCGCAGCCTCGGCGTTACCGATCAGAGCTATGACGCCACCGTGTCGTCCGGCGATCTCACCCGCCACGAGCTTGTCAAGCACGCCGGCGCCCGCATCTTCCATCTCGGACCTGAGCGCGACCTGCCGATCTTCGACGGCATCGACGTCACGCGCGTCGATGCTGGGAACGCCGAGCTCATCGTCTGCACCGGCCTGTTCAATGACGAGACCGAGACGCCTGAGGACTATGAAGGCCTGTTGCGTGAGCTCGCCGCGCGGAAGCTCACCATGCTCTGCGCCAATCCCGATCATCTGGTCGAGCGCGGCCACAAGCTCGTCTATTGCGCCGGTGCGCTTGCGCAGCTCTATGCCGAAGATGGCGGCGCGGTGATCTATGCCGGCAAGCCCTACGCGCCGATCTACCAGCTTGCCGCCGAGATCATCGCCTCACGCGCCGGGCGAATGGTGCCTCGGAGCGAGATCCTGGCCATCGGCGACGGCATCCACACCGACATGGCGGGCGCCACCGATTTCGGCCTCGACGCCGTGTTCGTGGCGAGCGGACTGCATGTCGGGCCCGGCGGCGAGGGGCTCGACGATCTTCGCCTCGCCGAGCTGTTCGAGGGCCGCAAGCCCCCGCGCGCAGCGATGCCGGCGCTCGCTTGGTAGCCCCAGAGACAGACAATCCTTATTTATTGCAGTGCAACAAAGGCTTCGCTATTTTCGCGAATGCGAAATCAGGAGCAGGGGCGAGTAATGACCACGAATGGCAACGGGGCTACGACCAAGGGCTATTTCTTCGAGGATCTCGCCGTCGGCATGGAGGCGAGCTACGCCAAGAAGATCACCAACGACGACATCTTGGCCTTCGCCGGTCTGTCGGGCGACACCAATCCGGTGCACCTCGACGATGACTATGCCGCGGGGACCATGTTCAAGCAGCGCATCGCCCATGGCTTTCTCACCGCGAGCCTGTTCTCAACCGTGCTTGGCACCAAGCTGCCGGGGCCCGGATGCATTTATCTCTCCCAGAGCCTCAAATTCCGCGCACCCGTGCATATCGGCGATGAGGTGGTGGCGACGGGCAAGATCACGAGCCTCGACCCGGAGAAGGGAAGGGCCGTGCTCGCCATGCAGGCCGCCGTCAACGGCAAGAGCGTGTTGGACGGCGAGGCCGTGATGATGGTACCTCGCCGCGAGCGGTCGTAACCTCATCGTCGTCTCCGCGCTTGAGCAGCGCAGCGACAGCCGTTCGCTTGCGCTCAAATAGCGGAGCGATAGCGCATTGATAAGGACACTAGGATGGACGTCGTCACCGGCTGGCGGGACGTACCTGCGCAGGCAAAAGGCGCGGTGCTCGCCATTGGCAATTTCGATGGCGTCCATCGCGGCCATCAGGCGGTCCTCGGCCGCGCCCGCGATCTCGCCAAGGAAATGGGCAGGCGCTCCGGGGCCGTGGTGTTCGAGCCGCACCCGCGCGAGTTCTTCGCACCCGATCAGCCGTTCTTTCGCCTGACCCCGCTGCCGGTGAAGCTCGAGCTGCTCGAAGCGCTCGGGCTCGACGAGACGTTCGTCATCGAGTTCGGCCCCGAGCTGTCCGGCTTGGGTGCGGAGGAATTCGCCTCCGAGGTGGTGAAGAAGGGGCTTGGCGCTGCCCATGTCGTGGTCGGTTACGACTTTACCTATGGCAAGGGCCGCACCGGCACGTCTGCCGAGCTCAAGTCGCTTGGCAAGACGCTCGGCTTTGGCGTCGACATCGTCGAGCCGGTGGTCAATGACGGAGTGGTCTTCTCATCGAGCAGGGTGCGCGACTATCTCCGCCAGGGCGAGACGGTCGAGGCCGCCGAGCAGCTCGGCTATTGGTGGCGGGTGCGCGGCACGGTCGAGCGCGGCGCCGGCCGCGGCAAGGGGCTCGGCTTCCCCACCGTCAATCTGCCGCTGGCCGAAGGACAAGATGTCGCCCACGGCATCTACGCGGTGAGGGTCGCGCACAACGAGCAGTGCTACGCCGCAGCCGGCTATGTCGGCCCGCGTCCGACCTTCGGCGGCGACAAGCCGGTGCTCGAAGCCTATCTCTTGGATTTCGAGGGCGATCTCTACGGCGAGGAGATCGAAGTCGAGTTCATCGAGAAGCTCCGTCACGACGCCGCCTTCGCCGACGGAGAGGCGCTTGCCGCGCAGATGCGGCACGACTGCGCACAAGTTCGCACACTTCTCATGGTGATCGAAGGCTGCGATCCCATGGCGCGGTTTCCTCTCGGGCAGGCACTTTCGAGCGGCACTGGATTGTAAGAGGGCGCGTTGCTAGAACCCCGCGGGGCATGGCGCCCGGCATGCGCAGGGCAATGGGCGGAAACAAGGTCTCATGGCGAAAAGCAAAAACAAAAAACCTTCCTCGCGCGCCAGGCCGAAGCGCGCCGCCAAGCCTAGCGCCAAGGCGGCGGCGCGAGCGAAATCGGTAAAGCCGGCCGCCAAGTCTAAGACTGCCAAGGCCAAGACCGCCAAGGCCAAGACCGCCAAACGCCCCGCGTCAAAGCCGAAATCTTTAAGAGCCGCCCCCAAGCTGAAATCGGCGAAGACGGCGCATCGCAAGCCACCCGCTAAAGCTAGGGCCAAAGCGAGACCCGCTGCCAGGCCTGAGGCGACGGCCAAGCCGAAGGCTCAGCCGGTCAGCAAAGCTCAAGTCAAAAAGCCATCGCCGCCAGGGACGAGAACAATGCCTCGGCCCCCGCAGATCGGGCGGGATTGGAGCGCGACCTTGTTCCTGCCCAAGACCGACTTCCCGATGAAGGCCGGGTTGCCCGAGCGCGAACCTAAAATGCTCGAGCACTGGCAGAAGCTTCGCCTCTACGACCGCCTGCGCGAAGAGGCCATGGGGCGGGAGAAGTTCATCCTGCATGACGGGCCGCCTTACGCCAACGGCAACATCCATATCGGCACTGGGCTGAACAAGATCCTCAAGGACGTCGTGACCCGCTCGCAAAGCATGATGGGCAAGGACGCCAACTACGTGCCTGGCTGGGACTGTCACGGACTTCCCATCGAGTGGAAGATCGAGGAGGAGAATTATCGCGCCAAAGGCAAGACCAAGCCCGACCTCTCCGATCCTGCCGCGATGATCGCCTTCCGTCAGGAGTGCCGCGCTTACGCGCAAGCTTGGCTCGAGGTGCAGCGCGCGGAGTTCAAGCGCCTAGGGATCGAGGGCGATTGGGACCATCCCTACACCACCATGAGCTTTGACGCCGAAGCCACCATCGCCGCCGAGCTGATGAAGTTCGCCATGAACGGGTTGCTCTACCGCGGCTCGAAGCCGGTGATGTGGTCGGTGGTGGAGAAGACCGCGCTTGCCGAGGCCGAGGTCGAATATCAGGAGATCACCAGCCACACGATCTTCGTGAAGTTTCCTGTGAAATCCTTCCACGGGCCGGTTGATGAGAACTTGGATGAACTGCTCGGAGCATCAGTGGTGATATGGACCACGACCCCCTGGACCATCCCCGGCAACCGCGCCATCTCCTATTCGCCTGAGATTGCGTATTCCCTCTATGAAGTTACGGAAGCACCCGAGGACAATTGGGCACGCAAGGGTGACCGACTAATTCTTGCGGATGCTCTTGCTGAGTCAGTGCGAACGGCGGCTCGCATCGGAGCGTGGAAGCGCAACCGTCCCGTCAATCCAAGGCGCATTTGGGAGTTAAAGCATCCCCTCGCGGAGATAGGTTATGAATTCGCCGTGCCGATGTTGGCGGGTGAACACGTCACCGAAGACACCGGCACAGGCTTCGTCCACACCGCGCCGGGGCATGGCACTGACGACTTCGAAATCTGGGAACAGCATCGTTGGGACTTAGTGGGTAGGGGCATCGACGCCACGATCCCCTTCACCGTCGATGCCGACGGTTACTTCACCAAGGAAGCGCCCGGCTTCGAAGGAAAACGCGTCATCGACGACAAGGGCAATTTCGGCGACGCCAATGAAGCCGTCATCAAAGCTCTGATCGACGCCAACGCGCTGATCGCCCGCGGGCGGCTCCGCCACGACTATCCGCATTCCTGGCGCTCGAAGAAGCCGGTGATCTTCCGCAACACGCCGCAATGGTTCATTGCGATGGACGACGGTATCGACGGTGGCGATACGCTGCGGCAGCGCGCCCTCAAAGCCATCGGCGAGACGAAATGGGTGCCGCCGCAAGGCGAGAACCGCATCACCGGCATGGTCGAGACGCGGCCGGATTGGGTGGTGTCGCGTCAGCGCGCCTGGGG
>NZ_JBOHJB010000034.1:0-32720 GCF_050728395.1 Methyloceanibacter sp. | reverse complement strand
GCTGTCGACCTCCCCCTCAAGGGGGGAGGTGAAGGAGAGAGGCTGCAGTCTTCGAGACCGACGACGAGATGCGCGCCGATCAGCACGGCGAGACCATCGGAAGCATTGAAGTCGGAGGCGGCCGCGGTCGCCATCTCCACCGCCTCGGCGATGGTCGACCCGCCTTGCAGGGCGGTGAGGAACTTGGCTGTCCCGGCGCCGATCAGCCGCGTCTCGACCTCGAGGAAGGGGCGTGCGATGAGCGCAGCCTCCGGACCCCAATGCGTCACGGGCTTCACCGCCGTTGCCTGATTGACCTCCCAGATCGACAGCACCGGAAAGCGCGAAGCGACAAGGTCGACCGAAGGGTGCAAGATGACGCGGACGACGCCGATGCGCCCCGGCGGCAGCGAGGCGAAGGCCGCGCGCGGCAGTGGTTCGACATCGGCGGCATGATAGGCACGCCCGCGGCTATATTCGAGCCGTGCCACGTCGGCGAGATAAGGCAGCGGCTCAGCCGCATCGAACTCCTCGATGAAGGCGGCAAATGTTTCGCCGTAATGAATCAGGAGCGGCGAGAAGGGTGGCTCGCGCAACACGAAGGCATGCGCCATGGCACTGAAGAATTCATCGCCCACCAGCCGCTTGACCACGGGAAAGCGCTGGCCGAGAGCCTCGATCAGGCTTGCCGCGACGTTGTTGCGATAGACGGCGAAGCGCCGGTCGGCCCGGCGGATGCCTGAGCCCTTGAGGCATGACGGGACCGGCGTGGTGGCGCTCAGCAATGCGCTGGCGAACTCATCCTGCATATCCAAGAGGTTCTGCATGAGGTCTCCCATGAGGGGCTGAAGCGCCGGCGTCTCGCCGTTGGCGGCGCTTGGTCTCGGCGGCCATGATGCCAAGGGCACGCTCGGCCTCCGCCGCAAGCACGGAGAAGGCCGGCACGTCATTGTCCCATTCGATCAGGGTCGGCGTTGCGCCCAACCGGGCAAGCGTGCGGCCGTAGAGCAGCCACACCATTTCGGCGACCGGCGTCCCGTGAGCGTCGATGAGGAGCGGCGCGTCGAGGTCGTCACGATCCTCGAAATGGCCGCCAAGATGTATTTCGCCCACATGCTCCATGGGGAACTGGTCGAGATAGGCCATGGGCTCGGTGCCGTGGTTGACGGCGGAGACGTAGACGTTGTTCACGTCGAGAAGGAGCCCGCAACCGGTGCGGCCAACCACTTCGGCCAAGAACTCGACCTCGCTCATGGTCGAGCTCTCGAAGGCGACATAGGTCGAGGGGTTTTCGAGCAACAGGCGGCGTTGAAGGGTCTCCTGCACCTCATCGATATGGTCGGAGACACGGGCGAGCGTCTCGGCATTGTACGGAACCGGCAACAGATCGTTGAGATAGACGCCGTCATGGGTCGACCAGGCGAGATGCTCGGAGAACAGCGCCGGCTCATAGCGGTCGATTACGCGTTTCAGGCGTGCGAGGTGCTCGCGGTTCAGCGGTCCGGCGCCGCCGATGGAAAGAGCAACGCCGTGCACCGACAACGGCGCGTGCTCGCGAAGTCCGGTCAGCAGGCGGTGGGGGGCTCCGCCATCGCCCATATAGTTCTCGGCATGAACCTCGAAGAAGCCGAGGCCATGATCGGTGGAAAGCGCCTCCTCGGCATGTTCGGGCTTGAAGCCGATGCCGACGCTCGCCGCCGGGATCGCGCTGTGTTCGGCAAAGATCTCCGAGGTCATATCAGCCCCCATGCGCCATGGCGGAAAACGAACGCGGCGGTCACGCGGTCAGGCTCGCGCTTCGCCACATTCGCTTCCTTCGCCTTCATCCGAAGAGTCCTTGGCGCGAAGCCTCTAGCTCTTGCGCTCGATCGGCTCGAGCGAGCCTTTGCCCAAAGGCGTGTCGATGGTGGTGCAAGTTCCCTTCGGCACGAGCCGCCAGGAATTGCCTTGATAGTCGGTCTTCGAGGTGCCGGCGCAGGTGGTTCCCGGGCCCGCGGCGCAGTCGTTCTGCCCCTTCATGGACACGCCGTAGCATTTCTCCTTGGAGGCTTCCTCGGCCGCAACTGGAGTGGCGAGGCTGGCGAGCGCCGTCGCCAGCGCTCCGGCAAGGGCGAGTGAGATCGTGGCAGTCTTATTGGTCATCAGGTCGCTCCGTTATTGACGAGTGATACGCCGATTTCCTCCAGCGTAAGCCTGATGAAACCCGGATTTCGGCCATTTCGGAAATACCCTTGGCCGATGGAACCCATAGCCTTGGCCTATTGCGGCGGGCTCAAGCGGTCGTGGCGCCGGTGGTCAGGATCGAGATGTCGGCATGCTCGATCTCGTTCGCCATGGATTGCTTCAGCGCGGCGATACGGCGGTTGACCTCGGCGATGGTCAATTCGGGGTCGAAGCTCAGCACAATCTCGACAAAGACGACGCGACCTGACCGCCTCGACCTGACACGGTCAAGCCGCTGATAATCGTCGACATTGCCCGCGAGCACGCGATCGACGGTATCGCGGACGGTCTTTCCCGCCGAGCGGTCGAGAAGGTCCGGGATGCCGGTTCGGAGCATCTCGCTGCCATTCAGCACCATGAAGATAGCGACGAACACCGAGCCGACAGCATCGGCAGAGGCGACAACCACGTTGTCGGTGGACAGCGCTGCAGCCGTCATGGTGAAGAGCACGACGACAGAGCAAACGAGCTTGACCCGTCGCGCGTTGACCTGCCCCTGCATGAGGAGACTGCTCCCGCCCTCTGCCGCCGCGCGCATGCGGTCCCAGGCCAGGAAGTTGATATAGGCGTTGAGGGCACCAACCATCGCAGCAAGTGCCAAACCCAGCGGCGTGCCGACCTCGCCTTGTCCGCCGACGATAGCCATGGCCTTGGTGGCGATCCAGGCCGCGGCGCCGAGCATGCCGAGACCGGTGACCAGATTGGCGATCTGCTCGAGCTTGCCGCCGCCGAACTCCAGGTCCCGTAGCTTGCCGCGATGCAAGCGCCACATCACCGCGTACGCAAAAATCTCGATCGACATCCCCAGGACGAAACGGATGGCTTCGGCCTTGATCGTCAGCGAGCCGCCGAGCAAGGCGACCGGTACCGCGAGCGCGAGCACGCCGAGGTCGGCGAGGAGAGCGAAACGGATCGAACGCTCTTGCGCCAGTTGCTCCGGAGTGACTTGCGGATCGCTTGGCATGAGAGGTGCTAGAGCCGCAGCCTGGCGCGCAAGATGTCGAGAATGCCGATGTCAGGAAAATCGACATAGGCTGCGGCCCCAATCGGGCATTCCCAGATGTCGGCGGCCGACGGCTCGAACTGGACAAGAACCTGCCCGATCCCGGCATGCCGCCCCTTGGCAAGCGCGGCGAGATCGTCCGCGCCAATGGTCGCCGCCGCGCCGCGCGTCAGATAAACCTTGCCATCGCGAACCTTAGGGTCGCCCTCAAGGACGATGCGGGCCGGCGCGTCGGTTCGCAGCAGCGCGAGCTCGACATCCGATACCGGCACGTCGACAAGCATGAAGCTGCAGTCGACCCAGGTCGCCACCGGCGAGCCGGCGCGCACGAAGTCGCCGGAAGCTGCGATCAGGCTCCAGACATAGGCGTCCGGCGGCGCCTTGACCGGCTGAAACTTGGCGGTTTCGTAGGCGCTCTTGACGCTGGCGAGAATTTTCTCCGCGCTTTCAGCCTCGACCTTGGCATCGGCAAGTTCCATGGCGGCACGCGCGGCGGCGGCGGCTTCGAGACCTGTCATCAGCTCCTGCAAGCCGCGGACATGTTGCTTCGCCTTGTTTAGATCGGCCTCGGCCCTGACCACCGGAGTCGCATCTTGAAGCGGATTCTCGATGGTGGCGATCAGCCCGCCTTTTCCGACGCTGTCGCCCACATGCAGCGGCTTGCTTCCGAGAAAGCCATCGATGGGCGCTGCCGTGGTGTTTATCCACGTGGTTACCGCCGCGTCGCGCACGACGACCGAGCGGAGATAGGGGGCGCCGATCCAAGCCACATAGCCGAGCAAGGCAGCAAGCCCGACAAAGGTCCAAAGACGTCGAGATCCCCAGCCCTGCGCCATGTGGTGCCTCCCCAGCGTCCCAAGTATCGTCCGCGATCCCGCCGGAAATCAAATGCCGCATGCCGTTTACGTGAACCGCCCGGCATCCGACGTCTTGATCCGAAGATTGACTAGTCATATAACTAGTCCCGAAGGAGAACATTCATGCGGATTTGGCAGGTGCAAGACGCGAAGGCACGTTTCAGCGAGATGCTTGAAGCGAGCCTGAAGGACGGACCGCAAATCGTGACGAAACGTGGTGTCGAGAAGGCGGTGCTTGTTCCCGTCGAGGAGTGGAGACGGCTGCGAGACGCGGCGCGGGCCTCCCTCAAGGACCTGTTGCTGGCAGAGGCTCCACGCGCCGATATCCCGGTCCCACGGCGCGGCCGTTTCAAGCGGCGGGTTGTGGCGCCGGCCGGCTCATAAATGTACCTGCTCGACACCAATGTGGTTTCAGAGCTGCGCCGAACAAAGCCGCATGGCGCGGTGGTCGCTTGGCTGAAAGGCACACCGGCCGACCAACTCTACCTCTCCGCGGTGACACTCGGCGAACTTCAGGCCGGCGTCGAGATCACGCGCGAGCAGGATGAGGCAAAGGCCCAAGAGATCGAAGCGTGGATCGACCAAGTTGCCGCGCTTTGGAATGTCCTTCCGATGGATGCAGCAACTTTTCGCGTCTGGGCGCGGCTGATGCACCGGGGTGCGGACCGGCTGATCGAGGATGCGATGATGGCGGCAACGGCGATCATTCATGGTTTGATCGTGGTCACTCGCAATGTGCGCGATTTCGAACCGTTTGTCGTGAAGACATTCAATCCGTTCACGACGCCACGACAATAAGATCGAGTCGATCCCAATATGGGGTCGCGCCGCGGCTCAGGCGGACAAGCGGTCGGTCAGGAAAGCGGCGAGCGCTTCGACCCGCGCCGGCCGCGGACCGCCAGGCGGCATGACGAGGTGAAGCGCGATCGGCGGTGGGCCCCAGTCAGGCATCACCACCTCAAGACGCCCTTCCGTTATCGCCTCGCCGACCACGAAATCCGGCTGCACGGCGAGCCCGAGCCCGGCCAGCAGCGCAGGTGCAAGAGCGTCGGCATTGTTGGCCCGCATCGGCCCGTTCGGCCGCAATTGCACCTCGTCGCCAGCTTTGTTGACGAAACGCCAGACATCAGGCGTCGGCAGATAGGCGTAGCAGAGGCAGGCATGGTGCATGAGGTCGCGCGGATGGGTCGGGCGCCCGTGCTGCTCGAGATAGGAGGGTGCTGCGACGAGATAGCGGCCGACGCCCCGTAGCCGCCTCGCCCGCAACGAGGAATCCGGCAGCGCGGCGATGCGCAAGGCGGCGTCGAAGCCGGCTCCGATCAGGTCGACCAGCTCATCGCTCAGATGCAGATCGACCGACACTTCGGGGTATCTGGCAAGAAACTCAGGCAGGATCGGCGCCACCTCTTTGAGCCCGAATGACATGGGCACGGCCAGGCGCACGAGCCCGCGCGGGGTGGCCGATTGTGCATGGGCCTCGCTTTCCGCAGCCTCCCCTTCCGCCAGGATGCGCGCGGCGCGATCGAAGAGGCGCTGGCCTGCGTCGGTCAGAGCCAGCCGGCGCGAGGTGCGGTTGAGCAGCCGGGCGCCAAGCCTCTTTTCCAGCCTGGCGACGGCCTTGGAGACCGTGGCCTTGGACAGCTCGAGATCCTTGGCGGCGAGCGCAAAGGAGCGCAGTTCGGCGATCTTAGCGAAGATAGCGAGCCCTTCGAGATCAGGCAGCTTTGGCATGATTTGGAAACGATGAGTTTCTAAAGTTTCCCTTTATGAGCCGATCCTGCACCCTATCTAAGGACCATGCAACAGCGCCGAGCATGGCGCGGAGGGTAACGACATGATCGAGGTAAGATCGTTCAAAGGCCTTGGCGGAGCCGACCATGGTTGGCTCAAGGCCAAGCATCATTTCTCTTTTGGCGGCTATTACGACCCCGAGCGCATGGGCTGGGGCGCACTCCGGGTGTGGAACGACGACGAGATCGCCCCGCACACGGGCTTCCCGCCGCATCCGCACGCCAACATGGAGATCATCACCTATGTCCGCGACGGGGCCATCACCCATGAGGACAGCCTCGGCAACACGGGACGCACCGAGGCCGGCGACGTGCAGGTGATGAGCGCCGGCAGCGGCGTCCGCCACGCCGAATATAATCGGGAGCCCGAGACGACCCGCATCTTCCAGATCTGGATCGAGCCTGACCGCGAGGGCGGCAAGCCGTCATGGGGCGCCAAGCCCTTTCCCAGGGGCGACCGCGCCGGCTCCTTCGTGGTGCTGGCAAGCGGCTTTGCAACCGACGCCGACGCGTTGCCGATCCGCGCCGAAGCCCGCGTGCTCGGCGCCACGCTGAAAGCTGGCGAGGCCGCCGAATATGCCTTCGGCAAGGGCCGCCACGGTTATCTCGTGCCGGCTGAAGGCGAGGTCGAGATAAACGGCGTAAGCCTGAAGGCGCGCGACGGCGCCGCCATCGAGGACGAGTCGGTGGTCAAGATCACCGCGCTGAAAGACTCCGAAATCGTCCTGGTCGACGCGCCCTAGGCGCCAGTGAGGGTGCTTCACCTCCCCCCTTGCGGGGGAGGTCGACCGATCTTTGATCGGTCGGGAGGGGGGTGCGGCTCGGTCGCATGGAATTTATCTTTGGACCCCCCTCCCCATCCTCCCCCTCAAGGGGGGAGGGGGACACTACGGTTACGCACCCGCTCAGCATGGCAGGCCCTTTTTGCTGGCGTTGGCAGGGGCGCCCGATTAAGCAAACGCCCATGCCCGTCCTGCTCGGCTCCGAAAAGCTTCTCGCCTCGACCCGCCTTAACGGGCTGCGCGTCGGCGTGCTCGCCAATCCTGCCTCGATCGATCATGGCTTCCGCCACCTCATCGATCGCTTCAGCCACTCCAACCGCTACAAGCTCACCGCCATCTTCGGGCCACAGCACGGCTACCGCTCCGACCTGCAGGACAACATGATCGAGACGCCGCACGCCAAGGACCGGCGCCGCAACGTGCCGATCTTCTCGCTCTACAGCGAGACGCGCGAGCCGACCAAGGAGATGCTCGATCTCGTCGACGTGCTGGTCATCGATCTGCAGGACGTCGGCGCCCGCATCTACACCTTCATCTACACCATGGCCAATTGCCTGCGCGCCGCAGCGCGCCATGGGCTCCCTGTCATCGTATGCGACCGCCCCAACCCCATCGGCGGCGCCCAAGTCGAAGGGCCGACGCTCGAGCCCGGATTTGAGTCCTTTGTCGGCCAGTTCCGCATGCCCATGCGCCACGGCATGACCGTGGCCGAGCTCGCGAGGCTGTTCAATGAGCATCACGGCATCGATGCAGCGCTCGAAGTCTTTTCCATGGAAGGCTGGTCGCGCGACATGTATTGGGACGCGACCGACCTCCCCTGGGTAATGCCGTCGCCGAACATGCCGACTCTCGACACGGCGATCGTCTATCCAGGCACCGTGCTCTACGAAGGCACCATGCTGTCGGAGGGGCGCGGCACCACGCGTCCCTTCGAGCTGATCGGGGCGCCTTGGCTCGACGGCGACCAACTTGCCGAGCGCATGAACAAGGTGGGGTTGAAGGGCGTGTATTTCCGCCCGGTGACCTTCGAGCCGACCTTCCAGAAGCACGCCGGGGTGACCTGCGGCGGCTGCCAGATCCATGTCACGAACCGCGAGGCGTTTCTGCCGGTGAAGGCCGGCGTGTCGTTGCTCCGGGAATGCTACCGTTCGGCGCCTGATCGCTTCGCCTGGCGCGAGCCGCCTTACGAATACGAGCACGACAAGATGCCCATTGACATTTTGGCCGGCTCCCCAGCGCTACGGCAGCAGATCGAGAGCGAGATGCCGCTTGCGGAGATCGTCGCGAGCTGGCGCCCCGGCGTTGCCGAGTTCGGCGAGGTCAGGCGGAAATTTCTGCTGTATTAGCCCGAGCTAGAGCGGGTAGCAGATCGGCGCATAGAATTGCCAATAGCGATATTGGTAGGGGCGCGAACAGGCATACGGCACGTAATAGGGGCGCCGGTGACCGTATCTTTGCGCCTTGCGGTAGCGCTGCGTCCGGGCCTCCTCGACAAGACTAGAGCTCGCCGCCGATGGACGCGTCGAAAGGCCAGGCAAGGATGACGCGCTGTCGAGCGTCATCAGCGACAGAACACCGAATGACAGCACTGCTGCGAGAATGGTGGCGCGCATGAGCAATCCTCTCTTCGGTCGGTTCTAAGCGCCGTGCGGTGCAGGCGCAACTGAATGATGCCGATTCCCACCGGCCAACACGCCGACATAGTTAGGCTTATGCTAATCTGAACAAGCGGCGGTAGCGGAGACACTGGCGATGTCCTTCCGAAATATTGTGTCGATGGCCATTCTCGTTTTGCTGCTTGCAGCCATGTCTGCACCGGCTCTCGGGCAAGACATGCAGATCTGCTTCACCGCAGCCGACCGGCTGAGAGATGGCGAGACGCTCGCCGATACGGAGAAGCGCACCGCGCATGAGGCCTGCCTCCGCGCTTTGTCCGATACGTCGAGCATCATGCAGAAATATCAATTGCAAGAGGCCGATTTCGACATCATGGGCAACCGCCCGAAGCAATAGCGCCGGCTATGACACCCGCTGCCCCGTCGGCTGCACGATGATCGAGCCGCGGTCGCAATCGATGATCTCCTCGTCGGCGAGCTTGAAGTTCTCCATCCGCACCGTGAGGTAACGGTCGAAATAGCTCTTGAGCGGCCCCTCGATGGAGCGGTCGTAAGCGGGCCGTGCCACATGCGTGGCGCCTTGGGTGACCTTGACCACCTTGCCGTTCTTCACCACCAGCTCGCCACCCTTGAACACAAGCTCTGGCGTCTTGAACATCGCCTCGCGGTCGGCATTGTCCCGGTAGACGGTGATGTCCCCGCAAGCCCCGACGCCGAGATGCCCACGGTCCCGCAAGCCTAGGCTTCGCGCCGGACCCGCCCTGGTGATGATGGCGATCTCGTCGAGCGAGTATTGGCGGGTGATGGTCGGCAAGATGCTCATGGCCGCCGCATCCGGGTTGATCTTCTGCAGCATGTCATCGCGGAAGCCCTTGTCCATCAGCAGCCTGATCAGATGCGGATAGGTATAGAACGGTGCGCCGTTCGGATGGTCCGTGGTGAGGAACATGCGCCAGGGATCTTCGACCAGGAGGAAGGTCTCGAGCCCGACCACCCATTGCATGGCGTTGACGAAGCTCTTGTCGCGGTAGCGGATCGGCACCACGCCGCAGCCTGCGTCGCACTCGATGTCCATGATCACCGTGCGCTTCGGGTGCGCACTCTTGCCGATGGCGTATTGGCGCATGCTGTCGCCTGACGCGGTGCAGGTCTGCCCGAACAGCACCTGGCCAACGTCGATGGAGACGTTCGGAGTCTTGTTGACGAGCTCGGCGAGCCGCGCAGCGCCCGACGAAAACTTGCGGTCGCCCTCGGTGCCATAGCTCAGGAACTGGGTATGCGTCATGTGCAGCGGCAGGCCTTCCGCCGCGCGGATGGTGGCGAGCGTCGATTCGATATTACCCGGGATGCCGAGATTGCAGCCATGCACATGCAGAGGATGGACGACGCCGAGCTCCTTCAGCGCGCGGGCCAGCGTCACGATGATCTGCCGCGGCGTCACGTGGTAGTAGACGTGCTCCTCGTCGAGATCGAGCTTGCGCTGATTGAACTTGAAGGCGCTGATGCCGCCGGGATTGACCACCTTGACGGCGATCGCTTGCGCCGAATGCATGGTCCAGGCAACGTAATCCTTGATGCGCTCGAACTCCTGCTTGGCCGCGAGCTGACGCAGGAAATAATCGTCGCTGCCGAGCATGACGAAGGCGCCTTTGTCGACCATCGGCGTGTCGCCCATCTCCATATGCGCCTGGCGTGCGTTGGCAGGCAGCATGGCCGGCTCGAAGCAGGCGGTGTAGCCCATCTCGGCATAGCGATACCCGGTGACCATGGTCGAGGGCACCGCATGGCCGGTGCCGGCGCGGGTGAGCGCTGTGCGCTTGACCTCGTCCTTCATGTGGTCCTCGGGGATCAGCATGCGGGCGATGGTCATCTTGCCGCCGCCGATATGGGTGTGCGGGTCGATGGCGCCGGCCATCACCACGCGGCCTTTCACGTCATAGTCCTGTGCCACGCGCCCATCGGCGGGTGCGGTCACGATCTTGCCGTCCTCGACATAGATGTCGCGGACCTCGCCGCTCACCTTGTTGGCAGGGTCATAGACTTTGCCGCCGGAAAGCTTGATCACCATTGCGAGGAGACTCCGGGTCTTTACAGCGCCGCTTCGATTGACGCGAGCACATCGGCGACGCGCGGAAGCTCCGCCCGATGCAGGTTCTTGAGGGGCAGCGACACGACACTGTCGCAGCGAATGAGCCGGCCGGCGTGATCCACCCCCGGCGTGCCCACGGGGATGAATACCGCGGCCTTCCGCGGTAGCTTGAGCCCCGGCGTGCCAAGCACGATGGTGGGAATGTCGGTCGCTGGCGGCGTGAGGTCGGGAGAAATCGAGGCGATCCACACGAGCAGATCGCCTTCGCCAGCGGCAAGCATGCGGCTGATCGAATAATTGTAAGGGTCGAACTGCGGCGCGCCGCTTGCATAGGAGATGCGGAGCGGAAATCCGCTTTGCCAGGTCGTGACGGCGGCGGCCGTCACCGCGCCTTCATTGCCGCCGAGCGACAGCCCGGCAAAGCGCTGCGTCTGGTTGAGATCCTTGACGAGCCCGGTAGCCTGCTCGACGGTCAGCTCGGCATGCGGCACGTCGAGCGTCGGCGGCGCCCAGACCACGACGCCGTATTTCGCCTGCCGGCAAAGCTCGGCGAGCGCATCGATCTTGGCAAGCGCGATGCCGCCGGCGGTCTTGGCATTGATGTGAAAGCTGCGCAGCCGCGCGCGGAGCGCACCGAGAACCTCGCCGATCTGCTCGACCTTGCAGGCAAGCGTGATCACCTGGCCGACCTGCGGCCCGGCCGCGTCCTTGCGCTCCGGCACCTCGCCGATGAACACGACGGCGCGCTTCGGCGCCGTCACCTCGAACATCGAGTGAGGCGGCGAGACGATGCGCTCGAAGAAGCGCGGATGCAGCTTGCGGATGTCGCTGCCCACGATGATCAGGAGATCGGCGCGGTTCCGCGTCTCGGTGAGCGTGGAGGTGATCCAGCCCGCGCTCTGCAGCACCTTGACGTTGCGATATTGCCCTTCGCTCAAGGCATGGTCGACCACCCCGCCGGCGCGCTCGGCAAGCGCGAGTGCCGCGCGCATGCCCTCAACGCCGGTGGCAAGGCCGCCAAACAGAGGGCTATCGGCCTTGCCGATGAGCGCCGCGGCTTCCTTGACGGCCTCGGCGAGCGTGACGTCTTTGCCTCCGATCTGCGGGCTGTTCGCCGGGAGCTTGCGTTCGAAGCCGCTGATCGCCCGGCCGCAGCCATTCTTGAGGACTTTCAACGTACCGTCATTGTTCTCGATCTCGAGATCGTCACACAGCATGCCGCAAAACGGGCAGGCGACGTTGTCGAACACTTCGTGCGTTGCGTGCTTCTCCTTGGCCTTACCCGCGCTCGAATTCTGCATGCCGTTAGAACCCCATCACAAAGCGCGAGAAGAAAGCACGGGCGGGATCGCAACTCAACTCTAGGGACCAAACCTGTCGCCCCTGGCAGTAGCGCAAATCGGCCGAGACTCCAAGCTGCGTTGCTCGCGTGGAAGGCGGGCGCGACATCGCCGACACCCCCCGTCAATGCTGGGGGGCGACAAAAAGCCCTTGGCCCCACCGGCACGAAAATCAGCATAAGCCCCAGAATGTTGGCCCGGCGCCACATCGACAAGGTGCGCGCGCGCCGAAGGCAAAGCCGGACAACTCTCAAGGATTGGGACGGCGCAACGCTCCCTGTGAGGCGACCCGAATGATATCGAGATAGGATTGTGATGATGCAGGTGAATCGCGTTGCGTCACCATCGGGCAGTCTAGGGTTTTTCTGAGGGCCTCGATCAGGTCTTCTTTCGACTCGGCGGCGATGTAGAGACCACCATTTTGCTCGGCCAGGCAGCGGACATCGAGGATGCTTTGCTCGCCCGTCCAAGAGAAATCCTTAACGCGATAGCCGATGACGTGGATCGTCAACTGTTTGGCGGCGGCATGGAGTTCTTTGCCAAGGTCGCAAGGCGCACCTCCGCAAGTCTCTTCGCCGTCGGTGACCACGACGATGACGCCTGGCTTATGCTGGTAGTCGAGCACCGTTGCCGCCTGCTGCACCGCGGAGGTCAGGGGCGTTCGGCCACCCGGCGTCAGAGCGTTCACCGTGCGCATGATGATAGCTCCGGCATTGGCAGTGGGCTCGAGATCGAGGTGGACGTTGCACTGTTGGTAAGGCCCCGGACCATAAGTGATGAGGCCGACGCGGCGAAATTTCGTGGCGCTCGGCAAGACCTCGGCGAGCGCGTGCCGCGCTTCGTCAATCCGCGGGATGGTGGTCGCGATACCTTGTCCCACGTTCCCGGCCATCGAGCCTGACGCATCGAACACGATCATGGCGTCGTCATTGCAGGGGCGCTCGTTCGGCTCTGCCGCGATTGCCGCCGCGAAGCCGCCGGCACTCCCTATCGCCAAGGCGGTCGCCGCGATCCGCAGGACGCACGTCAGTGAAGACACGATCTTGACCTCATGTGCGTCCTCATCGCCCGGCCCTCCGCCGTCAGGTGCTTGCCGTCGTGCCCAAGGCTTTGGCGATGTCGGCAAGAGTGGCCTTCTCTGCCTCGCTCACCTTCACGCCGCCAAAGCCGAGGAAGCCTCCTTCCGACGAGGCCTCGGCCACCTTGGCCGCGACAGAATTCAGCCAGGCCTTGAAGGCCGGAGCATCGGCCGGCGCCTTGGCGTCCAGAACGGCAGAGGCTTGACGCAACGTCTCGAGAGCCCTGGGGACAACATCGCCAGGCTTTGCGTCGGCGAAGCGCTTCTTCAGCGCCTCCTGCGCGGCGCTCCTTCCGTCTGCGGTCTCGAAACCGGCAATCACCGCTTTCACCAACTCGTTGGCATTGGGATCGGCCTTCGCCGCCGCCAAGGCCGCACCGCCGGCCAGCGCCTCCTTTAACATGCCCCAAAGCCCGCTCGGATCCGCAGCGGTCACCGCCATGCCGGTCACCGCCACGCTTTCCATCACCTTGGTCCACTCGTCAGGCGTGAAGCTCGCTTTATTCGCCATAGGGGGCCTCCCTTAACTGTACGCACCAACATCTTAGCCTGTCCGCCGTTCTCTGGCGTCTATTCGATCGTAGGAGAGAGACATGAAGCTCGCATGGCTTGTCAGCGCGAGCGCGAGCGACTAGCTTCGAGCGCAATAAATCCAAGCGGAGTAAGCATTTGGCTGAGCCAGTGGTTCGCGTCCCCTGCTCTGCCTGGCGCGCGAGCGGCTATTCGAGAGGCGAACGCGCCATTCCGGAGGAGATCGCGGTCGCCTTCACCTACAACACCGCCTCCTATGCGGTGATGATGGCGAGCCCGCAGGATCTTGAGGACTTCGCCGTCGGCTTCAGTCTGACCGAGGGGGTGATCCCCTCCGTCGATGCCATCGAGAGCGTGGAGATCGTCGAGGAGGAGGTCGGCATCGAGCTCCGCATCTGGCTCAAGACGCCGGACGCCGCGGAGTTCCTGACGCGTCGCCGCAAGATGGCCGGTCCCACGGGGTGCGGGCTGTGCGGCATCGAGAGCCTGACCGAGGCGATGCGCCCGCCGCCTGAGGTGCGCGAAGGTCTCAGCGTCACGCCGGCTGACATCATGACGGCGATCGAGTCCCTGTTCCCCTTGCAGGCGTTGAACCGCGAGACCCGCGCGGTGCATGGCGCCGGCTTCTTCGATCCGAGGCGCGGCCTCGTTGCCGTGCGCGAGGACGTCGGCCGTCACAATGCGCTGGACAAGCTTGCGGGAGCGCTCGCGCGCGAAGGCACCAATGCCGCGAAAGGCATCGTGGTGCTGACCAGCCGCGTCTCGGTTGAGATGGTGCAGAAATCCGCCGTCATCGGCGCGCCCATCATCGTCGCGGTGTCGGCGCCGACCGCGCTTGCGCTCCGCATGGCCGAGGCTTGCGGCATGACGCTCGTGGCCGTCGCTCGCAAGGACGGGTTCGAGGTATTCACCCATCCGCATCGCATCGGCGGCGCGATTGCCGAGGCTGCCGGCACGGCGGCGCAAACGCGTTGAGACCTTTTCACCGCTATTTGACGGTATAGCCAAATTCGGCGGCCGACGCCGTGAGCCAGGACCAGAAGCTCTCGGCGTAGCTCGTCGGCACGGCGAGGTCGTAGGTCGGCGTCTCGTCGACCTGCCAGATGACGCAGTCGATCAGCGCGACCGGCGCCGTCGCCGCATTCCCCGGCTTGAACATTCTTGGATGCAGGTCGAGCGAGCAGCCTTTGGCGAGTGTATCGCGCGCCCGCGGTCCCGAAATGCGAAGCACCGCCTTGCCGTCGGAGAGATCGACCACCGTGGCGAGGCCTTTTAGCGCCACGCCAAGCATCGCCGGCAACGCTCGGGCGTCCTTGCTCTCGGCGACGGCGAGCCATTGGCCAGGCGCCGTGCCGATCACCGCAAAGCCGTTCTTGCTCACACGCTTCGGTCCCATGGGCAGGTCGAGCCCGGTGACCGAGGCCATCTTGGCGGCAACCTCGCTCGCTTTGTTCGCCCCAGCCGAGATGACGCAAAGCGCAAGGCTGGCGCGCTCGCTCAAGCTCACACCGGTGCTACCCCCTTGCGCGCCGTGACGCCCAGGCTTGAGCAGACCGGCGAAGGCCGAGCGCGCTTGCAGTCGGATCTCAGCCATGGGTGCGCTTGCCTTCAGGATCGTAGAACACCGGCGAGGCGACGACGCATTCGACGTCATGCCCGCGCAAAAGATCGACGGCGCGAATACGCTCGCCGATGCGCTCGCGCCCGCGCGCGAGAAAGCCGATGCCGATGTCCTGGCCGAGCGCCGGCGAGAAGGCGACCGAGGTGAGATAGCCCTCATCGTTGGCGGTAATCGCGGGCGCGCCGACAGGAATGAAATGAGAGCCGGCGCTGAGCGATTGCGTTGGATCGACGGTCTTCACCCCGACGACGATCGGCCGCGCCGGGTCAACGAGCGCCGGACGTTGCGCCAATACCTTGCCGATGCAATCCTTGTCGACCGTGACCATGCCTGCAAGACCGAGGTCGCGTGCCGTAACGTGACCGGTGATCTCGGCGCCGCTCACATGCCCCTTCTCGATGCGGAGCACGTTCAATGCCTCGGTGCCGTAGGGCGTGATGTCGAATTCGGCGCCGGCTTGCATCAGGGCGCGGATCGCTGCGTCGCCGTAGCGCGCCGGCACGGCGATCTCGTAAGCCATCTCGCCCGAGAACGAGACGCGGAACAACCGCGCCGGCACGCCGCCACAGATGGCGAGCTCGCCCGCACCCATGCGCGGGAAGGCCTCGTTGGAGATATCGAACGGCGCGTCGACGAGCTTGGCCAGCACGTCGCGCGCACGCGGACCGGCGAGCGCATATTGGGCCCAATGATCGGATACCGAGACCAGCCTGACATCGAGCTCAGGCCACAGCACCTGGCGGCAAAACTCCAAATGTTGCATGACCTTACCGGCATTGGCGGTGGTCGTTGTCATGACGAAATGCTGCTCGCCGAGCCGCGCCGTGGTGCCGTCGTCCATGGCGAAGCCGTCCTCGCGCAGCATGAGGCCATAACGGGCGCGGCCGACTTTCAGCGTCGAGAATTTGTTGACGTAGACGCGGTCGAGCAGTGTGGCGGCGTCGGGCCCCTGAATGTCGATCTTGCCGAGTGTCGACACATCGCAAACCCCGACCGAGCGGCGAACTGCCGCCGCCTCGCGCGCGATGCTTTGCTGCAAAGTCTCGCCCGGGCGCTCGTACCATTGCGCCCTGAGCCACAGCCCGGCATCGGCGAACACCGCGCCGTTCTCTTCCGCCCAGGCGTGCGACGGCGGCAGGCGCTTGGGGCGAAAATCCTTGCCGCGATGGTGCCCGGCAAGCGCGCCCCAGGTGACCGGCGTATACGGCGGACGGAATCCCGTGGTGCCGAGCGCGGGGATCGGCGCGCCCGTCAGCTCCGACAACACGCCGAGCGCCGTGACATTCGCGGTCTTGCCCTGGTCGGTGCCCATGCCGAGCGTGGTGTAGCGCTTCACATGCTCGGAGGCGCCATAGCCCTCCAGCCGCGCAAGCTCGATGTCCTTGGTGGTGACGTCGTTCTGCAGATCGACAAAGGCCGCACCCTTGCCGCCATGCACCCACCACAGCGGGGTGGCGGTCGCCTGCTCGTCGCCGCCGGCCGCCGGCACCGCCGGCACCGGCGCGGCAAAACCCAAATCGCCGGCAGCCTCGGCGCCGAGCCGGGCCCCATCCTGCAATGCATCGGCGAGCGTCAGATGACCTGCCGCGGCTCCGGCGACGGCCATGCTTTTCGGCACCGAGCCCGGAACGAAGGCGGCAAGCGCCTCCTGCCAGACCGGCTTGCCGCCGAGATGGCAGGTCAGATGCAGCGTCGGGTTCCAGCCGTTCGACACCGCCAGCAGATCGCAGCCGATTTCGGTCTCGATGCCGTTCTCGTCGCACACGACCACGCTCTTGAGCTGCCGGCCGCCTTTAGCTTCCTTCACCACTGCGCCTGCGAAGATCGGCCAGGGGCCCGCACCCTTGGTCTCGATCCCGTCTTTGCGCGCATCGACGACGGCCGCGACGGCGATCCCGCAGGCCGCAAGATCGCGCGCCGTGGCCCAGCCATCATCGGAGCTGGTGAACACAACGGCGCGGGCGCCTGGCACTACAGCGAAGCGATTGAGATAGCTGCGCACCGCCGAGCCCAGCATCACGCCGGGCAGATCGTTGCCGGCAAACGCAATGCCGCGTTCGATGGCGCCGGAAGCGAGCACGGCGCGTTTGGCCGCGATCCGCCAGGAGCGCTGGCGGGGCTGGTGCTCGAGCGGGACCGGCAGATGATCGGCGACGCGCTGGACGGCGCCATAGGTTCCGCCGTCATAGACGCCGAAGATCGTGGTGCGCGGCATCAGCGTGACGTTATCGAGGCCTCTTAGCTCGGTGACGACGGCGCGAAACCACTCCCATGCCGGCTTGTCGTCGATGGAAAGCCGTTCCGAGAGGAGACGCCCGCCGAACATAAAATCCTCCTCGGCGAGGATGACGCGGGCGCCTGCCCGGCCCGCGGTCAGCGCCGCCATGAGGCCGGCAGGCCCTGAGCCGATGACGAGCAGGTCGCAGTGAGCGAAGGCCTTCTCGTAATGGTCAGGATCAGGCTCCGTCGCCGCGCGGCCAAGTCCTGCGCTTCGCCGGATTATAGGCTCATAGACGAGCTTCCAGAATTTCGCCGGCCACATGAAGGTCTTGTAGTAGAAGCCGGCGCTGAAGAACGGGCTGAACAGCCCGTTGATCGACTGCACATCGAATTTCAGCGACGGCCAGCGGTTCTGGCTCGCAGCGTCTAGCCCCTGGTAAAGCTCGACCATGGTCGCACGCGTATTGGGCTCGCGCCGCGCCCCGTCGCGCACCTCGATGAGCGCATTCGGCTCTTCGGCGCCGGCACTGAAGATGCCGCGCGGCCGGTGATATTTGAACGAGCGGCCGACCAACCGCTCGCCATTGGCAAGGAGCGCTGAGGCAAGCGTATCGCCGGGGTAGCCGGCATAGGCGTGGCCGTCGAAGGTGAAATTTACACTGCGCGTCCGGTCGATGACGCCGCCTGACGCGAGGCGGAACGGCTCGCGTTCTGGCAGATCGCGGGCCATTAGCGCCGGCCTCCCTCGGGCCTCGCCAGGACAACGCTTTCGATCGCGTGATTGCGCGTGTCGCGCACCACGCGGAGCCAGGAGCGGCAGCCGCCGCCGTGATACCAAAGCTCGGCCATGGCGCCTGCTGGATTGTCGCGGATATAGGCGTAGTCGAAGAAGGCGCCCTCGGCATCGGGCGCGGCGATGTCGGGACGCTTCACGTCCGCGGCGCCGAGATAGGTGAACTCGCCGACATCACGCTCGCCGCAATAAGGACATTTGATCCGCATCTCGGCCTCTAATGCAGATTGGTCTGGGCGCCCATGCCCTTCTCGTCGAGCACCGCGCCTTGGCGATAGCGGTCGAGACGGAAGGGCCTGATCAGATCGCTCGGCTCGTCCTTGGCGATGAGATGGGCGAAGGCCTCGCCGGAGGCGGGCGTCGCTTTGAAGCCGCCATAGCACCAGCCGCAATTGAGATAGAGCCCGGCGATGTCGGTCCTGTCGAAGATGGGCGAGCCATCCATCGACATGTCGAGCAGCCCCGCCCAGCTTCGCAGGACGCGCAGCCGTGCAAGATTGGGGAAGAGCGCAAGCCCGCCTTCGGCCACGTCCTCCACCACCGGCAGATTGCCGCGCTGGGCGTAGGAATTGTAGCCGTCGACATCGCCGCCGAACACGAGGCCGCCTTTGTCCGACTGGCTGACATAGAAATGGCCTGCGCCGAAGGTTACCACCTGGTCGATCAGCGGCTTGATGCCCTCGGTGACGAAAGCCTGGATGACATGCGCCTCGATCGGCAGCCGCAGGCCGGCAAGTGCCGCGACGCGTGATGTGCTGCCGGCGACGGCAAGCCCAACTTTGGACGCGCCGATATATCCGCGGGTCGTCTCGACGCCCTTGATGCTGCCCTGCTCGATGCGGAAGCCGGTGACCTCGCAATTCTCGATGATGTCCACGCCAAGAGCATCGGCGGCGCGGGCGTAGCCCCAAACGACGGCGTCGTGGCGAACCGTGCCGCCGCGGCGCTGCATCAGCGCGCCACGAATAGGGAACCGCGCATTGTCGAAATCGGCGAAGGGCAAATAGTCGCGCACCTGGTCGCGCGTCAAAAGCTCGGCATCGACACCGGCAAGACGCATGGCGTTGCCGCGCCGCGCATAGGCGTTCCGCTGCGGGTCCGAGTGGAAGACGTTGAGGATGCCGCGCTGGCTTACCATGGTGTTGAAGTTGAGTTCTTGCGCGAGCCCCTCCCAGAGCTTCATCGAGCGCTCGTAGAAGGCGGTGTTTGCCGGCAAGAGGTAGTTGGAGCGAATGATGGTGGTGTTCCGCCCGATATTGCCCGAGCCGAGATAGCTCTTCTCCAGCACGGCGACATTGGTGATGCCGTACTGCTTGGCGAGGTAGTAAGCCGTGGCGAGGCCATGCCCGCCGCCGACAATGACCACGTCATAGGCAGGCTTCGGCTCCGGCTTGCGCCAGGCTTGGCCCCAGCCGCGGTTGCCGGCAAGCCCTTGCTTTAGGAGAGAGAAGGCCGAGTAGCGCATGGCACATCTTGAGCTTGCGCGCATGCACTTATTGACACTTAGCGACGTCTGATTGACAATTTACGACATGGGCAAAAAGCAGGTGCAAGCCAGCGCGCAGTCGGTCGGCTTTCTGCTCGTGCCTGGCTTTGCGCTGATGTCCTACGCCGCGGCAATCGAGCCTTTGCGCGCAGCAAACCTCATCTCGGGCAAGCCGCTCTATCGCTGGTGGCACGCAGCACCCGGCGGCAAGCCGGTGATGGCCTCGAACGGGCTGACCATCATTCCCGATACCGGGGTCGGCACCGACCGCGACGCCGATATGCTGTTCGTCTGCGCCGGCGGCAATCCCGCGACCTTCAACGACAGGCACGTGTTTGCCTGGCTGCGCAAGCTCGCGCGCCGCGGCGTGACCATCGGCGGCATCTCGGGCGGACCCTACATCCTCGCGCGCGCCGGACTGCTCGACGGCCGCCGCGTCACGCTCCATTGGGAGCACCAGCCGGCCTTCAGCGAAGCCTTTCCGGAGATTGCCGTGGCGCCCTCTCTGTTCGAGATCGACGGCAACAGCATCACCTGCTCGGGCGGCATCTCGGCGCTCGACATGATGGTGGCGCTGATCGAGCGCGATCACGGCCGCCAGCTTGCCGCTGCGGTCGGCGACTGGTTCCTGCACACCCACATCCGCGAGGGCATGGGCCCGCAGCGTATGGACCTCCGGGTCCGGCTCGGCATTGCCGACGAGAAGCTGTTACGCGTGCTCCGCCGCATGCAGGGCAACATCGAGGCGCCGCAGCCGCGCGCCGAATTGGCGCGCATCGCCTGCGTCTCGGTCAGGCAGCTCGAGCGCCTGTTCCGGCGTCACCTCGGCCACGGCATCCACAGGCAATATTCTTCCATGCGGCTTGAACGGGCGCGGCAGCTATTGCGGGAGACGACGCTGCCGGTGCTCGACGTGGCGATAGCGACCGGCTTCTCCTCGTCAAGTCAGTTCGCCCGCGCCTATAGACGGAACTTCGGCGAGCCGCCAAGCCGCACCCGGCTCAGCGGCTAGGCCGGCTAGCCGCCCACACACGCCGCGGCGCGATCGAGCAACAATTTGCGTTCGCGCTCGTTTTGCGTGAGTGCAGCCGCGCGTTCGAATTCGGCGCGGGCCTCATCGAGCCGGCCGAGTTTCCGCAGCAAATCCCCCCGCACGCTCGGCAGCAAATGATAGCTCTTGAGCGCGGGCTCCGCACTAAGCGCATCGACGACTTCGAGGCCGGCCTTCGGACCGAACAACATCGCCAACGCCACCGCGCGATTGAGCTCGACGATCGGCGAAGGCGTGATCTCGACAAGCGCCCCATAGAGCCCCACAATCCGTGCCCAATCCGTTTCCTCAGCCCTAGGGGCGCGCGCGTGGCAAGCCGCGATCGCGGCCTGCAAGGCGTAAGGACCCGCCATGCGCTTGGACGTGCTGGCCAGCGCTTCCGCACGCGCCAGCGCGGCAAGACCGCGGCGGATGAGCAGACGATCCCAGCGCGCGCGATCCTGATCGAGCAGCAGCACCGGCTCGCCCGACGGGCCGTTGCGGGCACCGAAGCGCGACGCTTGGATCTCCATGAGGGCGACAAGGCCATAGACCTCCGGCTCCTCACGGGCAAAGTCCGGCCAAGATCCTGCCAAGGCGCAGCGCTTCCTCGCAAAGCTGTGGACGCATCCAGTCGTCGCCGGCGGTGGCTGAATAGCCTTCGTTGAAGATCAGGTAGACCACCGCGAGCACGGAAGACAGCCGCGCCGCGCGTTCATCCCCGCGCGGAACCTCGAACGGCACATTTTTCGCGCTCAAGGTGCGTTTGGCCCGGACGATCCGCTGAGCGATGGTCGGCTCGGGGACCAGGAACGCCCGAGCGATCTCCTCGGTCGTCAGGCCTCCAAGCAGGCGCAGCGTGAGCACGATCTGCGCCTCGGTCGAAAGCACCGGATGGCAGGCCGTGAACACAAGCCGGAGGAGATCGTCGCCAATATCGTCGTCGAGCGCGGCATCGAAATCGGGCTGCGCCAGCTCCTGCTCAATCTCAAGCTCGTAACCGAGTTCCCGGTGTTTTCGTTCGAGCAGCTTGTTGCGGCGGAAGTGATCGATGGCCCGATGCTTCGCCGCTGCCATGAGCCAAGCGCCTGGATTTTCCGGGATACCCGACTTGGGCCATTGATCGAGCGCCGCAACGAGGGCCTCCTGCGCGAGGTCCTCGGCGACGCCGACGTCGCGCACCATGCGGGTGAGACCGGCGATCAGCTTCGCCTGCTCGATCCGAAAGACCGCGTCGATCGCCCGGTGTGTGTCGGTAGCCGTCACCGGCTACCGACTAACGCACCTTCCTGCAATGCCGCAAGCCGCGCTAAACTGCGGCCGCCTGCGCCTCGCGGGCCTGGTCGCACAGCTTTTCCCCTGGCCCAGCGATCTGCCGGACCTCGCACTCACCCTCCCAGCCGGGAAGGTGCTTCTTGTGCAGATCCATGAACCGGGTGGTCCATATCAGCATCTCGGCCTTCGACGGCGCGTCGAAGATTGCGAAACCGCCGACCACTTCCTTGGCCTCCGTGAATGGCCCGTCCATCACCGACACTTTGCCTGCCGAAAGTCGCACGCGGGCGCCGGCGGAAGTCGGGTGCAGCCCAACGCCCTCGACCATCACGCAGCCTTCCTTGCTCGCCTCTTGCACGAGTTGGTCCATGGCGTCCAGGAACGCCTTTGGCGGCATACCGGCCATTCCTTCGATTGACTTGACCATCGAAATGAATCGCATTGTCGTTTCTCCTTGTGGTGCTTGTTTGACGCTTGGGGTTCGTGACGAGGCGATGGTCACGATTGTTTAGTGCCCCAGCCCTTTTTGCATCTCGGCGAACCCGGCCGCCGCTTTCTGTACGTCAGCAGGAAAGTCCGACATCTCCTGCACCTGGCGAATCTCGATCACCTCGTTTTCGCCGGCCGGACAGCGCTTGGCCCATTCAACCGCCTCTGCCTTGGAGTTCACCTCGATCATCCAGTAGCCGCCGATGACCTCCTTCGCCTCGGTGAAGGGACCGTCGGTGACCTTGGGCTTGCCTCCGGGGAAGGAGACGCGCGCGCCCACCGATGGCGGGTGCAGACCGTCAAGCGCGAGCAGCACGCCCGCCTTTTGCAGAGATTCGTTGTACTTCATCATCGCTTCAACGGCTTTGGCGTCCGGCGCGGTGCCCGGCGCCGCCTTCTCGTATCCCTTGGGGATCATCAGCATCATGAATCGCATGTCGTGTTCCTCGTTTCGTAGCTGGCTGCTTCTACCCGACGCCCATTTCGCGAAACCGGTCGATCGCTTCGCTCTCGCCGAAATCCTCGAGCTCGAAGACTTGGCGCACCTCGATCTCGCAGTCTCCACCGTCGATGGTGGGATTGGGAAAGCGCCTAGACCATTCGGCCGCTTCCTCGCGCGACTTCACCTGAATCATCGTGTAGCCCGCGATCAGCTCCTTTGCCTCGGTGAAGGGCCCGTCGATCGGAGTGCGCTTGCCCCCGGAATATTTGACGCGCCAGCCCTTCGAGCTCGGCTGCAGCCCGCTGGCATCGAGCAGGACGCCAGCCTTGACCAGTTGCTCGTGATAGTCGGCCATGGCGGCGAAGAGCTCCTCCGGCGGCCTTGTGCCCGCTTCGGAGTCCTTGGTGGCTTTGACCAAAATCATGAATCGCATTGTCGCCTCTCCTACTGGTTCGGAGTCTGGCGCCCGTCCCGGAATGCCTGGCTCTACCGTCACGTCGAACGACACCGGTAGGAATCGACAAGCCGGATCAATTTTTTTTTGCGAGAGAGCACAAAGGGTCCTCCCTCCCCGAAGGAGGGGAGCAAACCCTAGAATTTGGCCGGAAACTTGTTACCCGCTGGCCTGGGTCCACCTTGCCCCTAGCAGTCGAGCGTGGTGCGCCGCTCCCACTCGGTGAGCTGACCGGCATATTCGTTCCAGTCGGCACGCTTGAGCTTGAGGTAGGCGGAAATGAACGGCTCGCCCAAGCCCTTGCGCATGACGCTGGACGCTTCCAGCGCGCGGAGCGCATCGAGCAGATTGAGCGGCAGCTTCTTGGCGTTCTTCACCGTGTGCCCTTCGGCATACATGTCGATGTCGAGGCGCTCGCCCGGATCGCGCTTGTTTTCGATGCCGTCGAGACCAGCGATCAGCACGGCGGCCTGTAGGGCGTAAGGATTGGTCGCGCCATCGGCGAGCCTGAACTCGAAGCGGCCGGCGTCGGGAATGCGGATCATGTGGGTGCGGTTGTTGCCGGTATAGGTCACCGTGTTCGGCGACCAGGTCGCGCCGGAGGTTGTCCGCGGCGCGTTGATGCGCTTATAGGAGTTGACCGTTGGATTGGTGATGGCGGTGAGCGCTTCCGCCGAGTTCATCAACCCGGCGATGAACTGATAGCCGAGCTTCGACAGTCCCATCGGGTCGTTCGCGTCTTCGAACAGGTTCTTGCCGTCCTTCGACCACACCGATACGTGCACGTGGCAGCCATTGCCGGTGAGCGTCGGGAACGGCTTCGGCATGAAGGTGGCGCGAAGCCCGTGCTTTTCGGCGATCGACTTCGTCATATATTTGAAGAAGGCGTGCTTGTCGGCGGTCTTCAGCGCATCGTCATACTGCCAGTTCATCTCGAACTGGCCGTTCGCGTCTTCGTGGTCGTTCTGATACGGGTTCCAACCGAGCTCCAGCATGGAGTCGCAGATTTCGCTGATCACGTCGTAGCGGCGCATCAGCGCCTGCTGGTCGTAGCAGGGCTTGGCTTGATGGTCGCCGCTGTCCGAGATGGTCGAGCCGTCCGGGCTGATGAGGAAGAACTCGCACTCCACGCCGGTCTTGAGGATGTAGCCCTTGGCGGCGGCATCGGCGACCACGCGCTTCAGCACGTTGCGCGGCGCCTGCTCGACGAGCTTGCCGTTCATGTACGGATCGGCGGCGAGCCAGCCGACCTCCTTCCGCCACGGAAGCTGAATCAAACTGTCGGCATCGGGGATGGCGAGCACGTCCGGATCGGCCGGCGTCATATCGAGCCAGCTGGCGAAGCCGGCAAATCCGGCTCCGTTCTTCGCCATCTCTCCGATCGCCGCTGCCGGCACGAGCTTCGCCCGCATGGTGCCGAAGAGGTCGACATAGCTGATGAGGAAGTACTTGATTCCCTTTACTTTTGCGGTCTTGGCCAGGTCCGTCATGTGTTACTCCCGCTGGGGCGTCACGCGCCCGGTATCCAGTTCGTGCCGGCGAGCGGCACTTGCGCCATCGCCGCAGATTCGACAGTTAGCGCCACGAGATCTTCCGGCTCGAGATTATGCACGTGGCTCTTGCCGCAGGCGCGCGCGATGGTCTGTGTCTCGAGCGTCAGTACCGAGAGATAATTGGCGAGCCGGCGCCCGCCCGCAACAGGATCGAAGCGCTGCATCAGCTCAGGGTCCTGGGTTGTGATGCCGGCAGGGTCGCGGCCCTCGTGGTAGTCGTCATAGGCGCCGGCTCTCGAGCCGATCTTGCGATATTCCTCGTCGAGATGCGGGGCGTTGTCGCCAAGCGCGATCAACGCCGCGGTGCCGATCGAGGCGGCGTCGGCGCCGAGCGCCAAGGCCTTGGCCACGTCGGCGCCATTGCGAATGCCGCCCGACACGATGAGCTGCACCTTGCGGTGCATGTCGAGCTCTTGCAGAGCCTGCACCGCCGGCCGGATAGCGGAGAGGATCGGGAGACCCACATGCTCGATGAAGACTTCCTGCGTTGCCGCGGTGCCTCCTTGCATGCCGTCGAGCACCACCACATCGGCGCCTGCCTTTACCGCGAGCGCCGTGTCGTAGTAAGGCCGGGCGGCGCCGATCTTGATATAGATCGGCTTCTCCCAGTCGGTGATCTCGCGCAATTCCTCGATCTTGATCTGAAGATCGTCAGGGCCGGTCCAGTCCGGATGGCGGCAGGCCGAGCGCTGGTCGATGCCCTCAGGCAGCGTGCGCATTTCCGCCACGCGCTTTGAAATCTTCTGCCCAAGCAGCATGCCGCCGCCGCCAGGCTTCGCCCCCTGGCCGACGACGATCTCGATGGCGTCGGCTTTGCGCAAATGATCCGGGTTCATGCCATAGCGCGAGGGGAGCATCTGGTAGACGAGCGTCTTCGAGCTTTGACGTTCCTCCTCGGTCATGCCGCCGTCGCCGGTGGTGGTGGACGTGCCCATGATCGAGGCGCCGCGCCCGAGCGCTTCCTTGGCCTGGCCCGACAGCGAGCCGAAGCTCATGCCGGCAATGGTGATCGGAATCCTGAGATGGATCGGCTTCTTGGCGAAGCGCGTGCCAAGCATCACGTCGGTCGCGCATTTCTCGCGGTAGCCTTCGAGCGGATAGCGGCTGATCGAGGCGCCGAGAAACAAAAGATCGTCGAAATGGGGGACTTTGCGCTTGGCGCCAAAGCCGCGAATGTCGTAGATGCCGGTCGCGGCGGCGCGATGGATCTCCGCGATCGAATGCTCGTCGAAAGTCGCGGAGTAGCGCGGCGGCGTATGCACCCAGCGGGTTTCGGCGCCCATCAATACGCCTCCAGATTGTCCATGTGGAAGTGGTAGAGTTGCCGCGCCGAGCCGTAGCGGCGGAACTCTGAGGGATCAACTTCGCTGGCCAAGCCAGCATCCTCCAGTAACTTGCCGATCGTCTTCTTGTGCTCGTCGCGGAGCGGCTTCTCGACACAGTCGGAGCCAAGGCTGTTCACCTTGCCGCGCACGAAGAGACGGGCCTCATAGAGCGAATCGCCGAGCGCATCGCCGGTGTCACCAAGCACCAAGAGGGTTCCAGCTTGTGCCATGAAGGCCGACATGTGCCCGACCGACCCCTTGACCACGATGTCGATGCCGCGGGCTGAGATGCCGCACCGGCTCGAAGCGTTGCCGTCGATCACGAGCAGCCCGCCGCAGCCGGTTGCGCCGGCGGAGGCCGAGGCGTCGCCTTTGACGTGCACCCGGCCCGACATCATGTTCTCGGCGAGGCCGACGCCGGCGCTGCCGTTTATGATGATATTGGCCCGTTTGTTCATGCCGGCGCAGTAATAGCCGGCATTGCCGTCGATCTCGATGGTGACCGGCGCGTCGACGCCGGCGGCGATGGCATGGCGGCCGCGCGGATTGAGCACGCGGAAATGGGTGTTGTTGGTCCCCCCCGCGAGTTCATGCAGCATTTGATTGAATTCACGGAGCGAGGTGACCTCCAGATCGATGGTCGGCATCAATGCCGTTCCCAGAAGTAAACGGTAGCCGGCTTAGGCTCCCACACATTTGCCTTCTCGATGCCGGGAAGTCCGGCGAGCGCGCGATATTCCGAGCCGAAAGCAACATAGTCGTCGGTCTCGGCCATGACCGCCGGCTTGCAAGCGATTGGATCGCGCAACACGCCGAAGCCGTCCTCGGTGCCGACCACGAAGGTGTAGAAGCCGTCGAGGTCGTCGAGCGAATGCTTGAGAGCGTCGCCCAGGCTGTCGCCCTGGCTGATCCGCCAGGTGAGGTAACCTGCGGCAACTTCGGTGTCGTTGTCCGTCTCGAAGCTCAAGCCGTTGCGCTTGAGCTTCCGCCGGAGCGCGTTGTGATTGGACAGCGAGCCGTTATGCACCAGGCACTGATCGCGGCCCGTTGAGAAGGGATGGGCGCCATCGGTGGTGACCGCAGATTCAGTGGCCATGCGGGTGTGGGCAATGCCATGCGACCCGGCCATGCTCTCAAGATGAAAGCGCCTGCCCACGGCGTCCGGGCGGCCCACTTCCTTGTAGATTTCCATGCGCGTGCCTGAGCCCACGATCCGCACATCGTCGCCGATTGCCTCAATAATCTTCCGGGCTATTTGCTCGGCGCCCTCCGGGACGATGAAGACGCCGTGGCTCTCGCGAATGTCAACCGGCACGGAAGAGCCGACGGCCTCCGACAGCCGGCCGGCGAGGCTCGCGAAGTCATAGTTCGGCGACATCGCCCGCACCGTGAGCTTCACGTGGCCGCGATCACCTGCCCCATAGACCGCGAAGCCGGCGCTGTCCGGCCCGCGGTCGCACATGGTGGCGAGCATGCCCGACATCATTTTGCCGAGCTCGGGCTTAAGCGCCTCGTTCTTCAGGAAAAGACCCACGATTCCGCACATTCTCCACCGCCGCTTTATTGATTAACCCCGCTGCCAGCGAAGGTAATGGCGGGGCCGAGCCCTTGTCAACTGTCAGGAATAATAATTTCCTGTAAAGAAACCAGCCGGGAAGGACTCAGGTTCGCGGATAGATGATGATGGAAAGGTAGGTCATGGGCAGCTTGGTCAGCTCTTCCGGCCCATGCAGCGCCGCAGCATCGAAGAACAGCGCATCGCCCGCCGCCAATGGATAGGCCTTGTCGGCGTGGCGGTAAAGTACCTTGCCGGTCAGCATATAGATAAATTCGACGCCGGCATGCTGAAACATGGTGTAGGGCTTGGCCTCCTCGGTGAGGGTGATCAGGTAAGGCTCGACCACGACCTCGCCCGAAATCGAATGGCCGAGCAGCTGATATTGATGTCCGGCCTTGGTGCCGCGCCGCTCGATGGTCACGCCTTGTCCGGCGCGCACATGCGAGCAGTCGCGTTGTTCCTCATAGCTCGCAAAGAACGTGGTGAGCGGCACGTTGAGCGCGCGCGCCAGCGCTTCAAGGCTGTCGATCGACGCCGACACCGCTCCGTTCTCGATCTTGGAAAGCATGCCCGCCGACAGCCCCGCCTGGTCGGCGAGTTCGGCGCCGGTCAAATCGAGCTTGCGGCGAAGGTTGCGCACCTGTGTGCCGATCGCCTCGGCGATCGACAGGCTCGCAGCCGGCTGCGGCGCGAGCGACCCTGTCTTGAGCGCGCTGCCGTCGCGCTTTGGCGCGGGCGCGTGGAGCTTTGACTTTCGGGCCTTCGGCGCCAAGTTTCCCCTAGCCATATGCCTGCTCTTTCGTACCCAAAGCCTGCCAGCACCATGCGAGCACTTCGACCCTTTGCCGCGAAGCTGTCAACCATCATTTCTCCACAGGAAACACACGCGTTCGAGAGATCGAGGCGCCGGAATAGATTGTCCGCTTTGTGCCATTAACGGATGATGCTAACGGAAGCCTGATTATCCCCGCCTTCTCAATCGACTAGAAAACTCCGGGAACTGGAACGTGGCCGTTAGCGTCGCTCCTTATCTCAGCGCTCACGATCTCTCCGTGCTGATCGATTTTCTGCTTTTCGCCATCACGCTCGCCTGTGTCGCCATCTTTCATCGCCATACGCTCGCCGCAGCCCTCATCGGCCTCGGCGTTATCACGCTCAAGAAGCTTTTGGGCACCGGCTTTAACGAGGGCCCGGGCCTGGCAGGCCTTTTGGCGCATTACGAGCATGAATGGGTTTTGATCGTGAACCTGTTTCTGCTTCTGGTCGGGTTTGCGCTCCTCGCCCGCCATTTCGAGGCAAGCCGCGTGCCTGATTGGATGCCGGCGGCCCTGCCTGACAATTGGACCGGCGGTTTGATGCTTCTGGTCCTCGTGTTCGTGATCTCCTCATTCCTCGACAATATCGCCGCGGCCCTGATCGGCGCGACCGTGGCGAGGCATGTGTTCAAAGGCCGCGTCCGCATCGGTTACCTCGCGGCGATCGTCGCCGCGTCCAATGCCGGCGGTTCGGGCAGCGTCATCGGCGACACCACGACGACGATGATGTGGATCGCCGGTGCCAACCCCTTGCAAGTGCTTCATGCCTATGTGGCGGCTGCCTGTGCGCTGCTCGTCACGGGCATCCCGGCGGCGCTGGCACAACAGAAATATGCGCCTATGGTCAAAGATCCGCCGTCGGGTCTGCACATCTCGTTCAGGCATGTCGCCGTGGTCGTGATGGTGCTCGCATCGGCGATCGCCGCCAATGTCGGGGCACATCTGCTCGACGCCCATGTTCTGGACGAGATACCGCTGATCGGGCTTGCAGTCGCGGCGGCGCTTCTCCTGACCGCCCCGATGGCGCGGCCTGATTGGTCCATCGTTCCCTACGCCGCACGCGGCGCGCTGTTTCTCATCGCTCTTGTCTCCGCGGCATCCATGATGCCCGTCAAATCCCTGCCGGCGCCGAGCTGGGAGACAGCGCTTGGGCTAGGCTTCGTCTCGGCCGTGTTCGACAATATTCCGCTGACCGCGCTCGCCCTAAAGCAGGGCAACTATGATTGGGGTTTCCTGGCGTACGCCGTGGGGTTCGGCGGCTCGATGATCTGGTTCGGATCGTCCGCCGGCGTCGCGGTTGCGGGACTGATGCCCGAAGCGAGATCCGCGGCCCGCTGGCTGAAAGAGGGCTGGCCCGTCGCCCTTGCCTATGTCGCTGGGTTCTTCCTCATGCTTGCGCTGCTTGACTGGAACCCTGAGCCTCTAGCGCGAACAGGATGACGGCGAGAGCCCGGCCTCCGTACACCGGTCGCTCTACCGCTTCGTCTCATCTTCTCGGTAGCGGCTGAGTTTACGTTCCCGAGCCAAAATAAGGGAGGGGCGCCAGCGGTGAACGCCGGCGCCCTTAAACGCGCCTTTTATGCCAGTCCTCTAATAGTAGCGATCAATCGAGGACCTGGTTTCGTCGCCGCTCCGGTCGGCCGACATATCGGCCTCGATTTCTTCATTTTCCTGTCGCGTCTGGATGATGTGCCAGCCGATCCAGAAGATGAATCCTAGGATGACCAGAAGCACTTCCCATCCCTGGAAAGGATAGATTGCGCCGACATCCTTGAGGTCGACAGCCCAGCTCGTCATTCCATTGGTCGACATTTCTTCTCTCCTCTCGGATCTCTATTTGATCATCGCTTTCTCGACCGTGCCCACTTCGCGGACCGACTCCATGAAAGCGTGGTTGAGCGCAAAGTCGACGCCCTCGAGCTCGACTTTCGTCGGCACGCGCAACAGGCCCATTGCATCCATGATCTTGCAGGCGATCAAGATCGGGATGAAGCCGAGCATGAACATCAAGACAGCACCGGCGAAATTGCCGAGCGGATTGATATGCGCGAAGCCTTCATAGGGAGAGGACGGCTGCCCCCACAGCATGAAGCCCGCAACGACCACGCCGAAGAATCCGCCGTAGCCGTGCACCGCGACAGCGCCCACCGCATCGTCGATCTTGAACCGGCGTTCGACGAAATAGTGCAGCTTGTAGCAGATCACCGGAACGATGGCGCCGATAAGCATGGCTTGGATCGGATGATAGAGATCGTTGCCGGCCGAGGCGGAAATGATGCCGCACAACCCGCATGAGAACGTCCAGTAAGGATCGCCCTTGGAGACGAGATAGCCACCCATCATGCCGCCCGCCAGCGACATCAGGAAGTTAAACGTGATCGCCGAAAGCGTGGTCGGTGCGAGATAGATATTTGTCGCCGTCCACGTGGTGCCGGTGATCTGTCCCGCGATCGTTTCCGGGCCAATAATCGGAATGTTGCACGCGGCATAGAACCCCCAGAAGCCGGTGTAGATCAGGAACAGGCCGATCGTTACCAGCCAGACATTGTGGGGAGGGATGTCGCGCGGCGTCCCGTCAGGCCGGAATTTGCCGATGCGGGGACCGAGAACAATCAAAAAGGCAAGGGCGGCGCCGCCCGCAATGGCATGGACCACGCCGGAGGCATAGGCGTCATGATAGCCCCACAGCTTCACCATCCAGCCTTGCGGATGCCAACCCCAGGCCGCATCGAGGATCCATAAAACCGAGCCGATCAGCACGGCCACGACCCAGAATGCACCCGAACGCGCTCGCTCGATGATGGATCCCGAGATGATCGAGGCGGTCGTGATCGAGAACAGGAGGAAGGCGCCCCAGAACACGCCATTGAGGCGGTGCCAAATCAGGGCATCGGCCGGCGTGACTCCGGTTTCATTGGCGTTGACGCCGGAGAGATGCGCCGCCATCAGCGGATTCCAAGGTTCGGAGTATGGTGCCGGAATCAATCCGCCGGTAATTCCCGGTCCGTTCGGAAACGCAAAGTAGATCCACCAGCCGAAGAGGAAAAAGGTGACGGTCACGATCGGGATCGCCATCGCATTCTTCATCAGCGTTTTGAGATGGTTACGTCGGCGAGACACGCCGACTTCATACGTACAGAAGCCAACATGGATGAGAAACATGAAGACGATCGTCACGAAGTAGTAGAATTCGGTGAAGATCGTCGTCAGTGCATTGAGATTGCCTTCCATCTGATTTACCCCCTTTTCCCCAATGCCCCGGCACGACGTCGCAGACGACCGTGCCCAGCGGCGCCCGATGGACGATTCAACTACACTTTTGCCTTCCTCGTTGGGTTTCGCAGGCCACTGCCCGTGCGGTCTCCGGCACGGCAAGTTCTGCTGGGTCCCCTCCCCTTGTCGGCCTAACAACAATGCTAGGCTTCCGCCGGGAACTCGTCAACCACGGTGAAATAAGATTTCCTCTAGGTAAAATAGAGACATGGCACGCGCGGAACGCTTTCGAAAACGCCCTTCGGCCCACGCCATTCGCGATCATTTTCTCGCCTGGCAGTGCCGCATCCGCCAGGTCGCCATGCGCGAGCAGGGCGGCCGCCCCTCTCCCGGCATGCGTCCGCGGATCCTCGATACGCAGCGGCGCGAGCTCGCGCCAGCCTTGACCGTGCTGCTGATCCCGAAGGAGCCGGAGGAGAGCACGGCCTTCTTCCGCTTTCAGGTGATGAAGACGCCAGATCCGCGCGACGTTTACGAGCGCGCTTTGGCCTTCCTCCAGGCTGATTTTTTTCAGGAGCCCGAGGCCTTCAGCGACAGGATGGTGGCCGTGCTGCCTCGGGACGCTGCGCTGGCAGCCGCGCTGCTCGATGACGGCGCTTGCGCGTTGGAATTCGTCCAGTTGGGACAAAGCTATCGCATCGCCGCCAAAGTGCGCGCGTTGAAATCCGTAGATCCCGCTCGCGAAGCAGCGATTTGGCATAACCGTCTGTTTAATCCCGCCCTGCCTGACACCGTGCATGTGCTCGGTCTCCAACCCGACTGGGATTCGGCCCGGGCCGATCCAGAGCCCGCCGGCCGAACGTCACGCTCCGTCTAGAATTTGCGATACGCTCTATTCAGTTCCATAAGAGGATGGTTTGGCGAGGTTTGGAAACGCACCAAGAGCTCCCGCGCCAACATGTCGCGGTCCTGCTGATTGTCGGGCAAATTCATCGACTTAGGGATGCGCACCCAGCCATTGATGTTGCGGTCGAAGATGGCGGGCTCCCCGGCCTCATAGCCCATATGCACGTCCTCGAGCCAGTTGAGGTCGTCCCAGCCCATGAACTCCATATAGGCCTTGAGGTAAGGCGTGAGCCGCTCGTAGTCGGGAAGGAG
>NZ_JBOHJB010000033.1:0-32733 GCF_050728395.1 Methyloceanibacter sp. | reverse complement strand
CCTTGATGCACTGCACGCGGCGCGCGCCGGAATTGTCGGCAACATCGAGATTGGTCTGCATCTGGATCATGGCAGCCTCGGCCCTCTAGCTCGCTGCCTGCTCGCGCGGCAGCACGGTCCAGCGCTTCTGCTTGGAGATCGGCGGGCATTCCTCGATCCACACCATCTCGCCCACCTTGAACTCGTTCTTCTCGTCATGGGCGTGATAGTTCTTGGACCGCCGCACGGTCTTTTGCAGCAAAGGATGGGTGAAGCGGCGCTCGACGCGCACCACCACCGTCTTGTCGTTCTTGTCGCTCACCACGACCCCTTGCAGTACTCGTTTCGGCATCTCTGTTACGTCCTCAAGCCTTGGCGCCGGCAGTGCTTTTCTGGCGCGTGACGGTCTGAATGCGCGCGATGTCGCGCCTGATCTCTCTTACCCGCGCCGTGTTCTCAAGCTGGCCCGAGGCCGCCTGAAAGCGCAGGTTGAACTGCTCCTTCTTGAGCTTGACCAGCTCGTCACTGAGCTGATCGACCGTCATGCCGCGCACTTGTGCCGCTTTCATGGTCCTCAAGCCTCCACGATGCGCGTGACCACGCGCGTCTTGAGCGGCAGCTTGGCAGCGCCGAGCCGGAGTGACTCCCGCGCCACGGCGTCGGTCACCCCGTCGATCTCGAACATCACGCGGCCGGGCTTCACCCGGGCCACCCAAAACTCGGGCGTGCCCTTGCCCTTGCCCATGCGCACTTCGGTCGGCTTCTTCGACACCGGCACGTCGGGGAACACGCGGATCCACACGCGGCCGGCACGTTTCATCTGGCGCGTCATCGCCCGCCGGGCCGCCTCGATCTGCCGCGCGGTGATGCGAGCGGGCTCCTGAGCCTTCAGCCCATGCGAGCCGAAGCTCAAGCTGATGGCGCTCGACGCCGCCCCCTTGATGCGGCCCTTATGGGCCTTGCGATATTTCGTGCGTTTCGGTTGCAACATGACCGTTCAATCCGTGGTTCAAGCCTGCGCCTGCGGGGCCTCGCGGCGACCCGTAGAGCGTCCACCCTCTTGTGCCTCGAGCGCCCGGTGCTCCTGCGCCATGGGATCGTGGGCCATGATCTCGCCCTTGAAGATCCACACCTTGACGCCGATGATGCCGTAGGCAGTGCGGCCGAGCGCCGTGCCGTAGTCGATGTCGGCGCGCAGCGTATGCAGCGGCACGCGACCCTCGCGGTACCACTCCATGCGCGCGATTTCCGCGCCGCCGAGGCGGCCGCCGCAATTGATGCGGATGCCGAGCGCACCCATGCGCATGGCAGACTGCACGGCGCGCTTCATGGCGCGGCGGAAGGCCACGCGGCGCTCAAGCTGTTGCGCAATGCCTTCGGCCACCAGGGTGGCGTCAATCTCCGGCTTGCGCACCTCGACGATGTTGAGATGCACCTCAGAGTCGGTCATCGCGGCAAGCTCGCGGCGAAGCTTTTCGATGTCGGCGCCCTTCTTGCCGATGAGAATGCCTGGGCGCGCGGTGTGCACCGTCACCCGGCACTTCTTGTGCGGGCGCTCGATCACCACCTTGGAGATGCCGGCCTGCTTGCGCGAGGTGAGGATGTGCTCGCGCATCTTGAGATCCTCGTGCAGGAGGCGCGCATATTCGCCGCGCGAGGCGTACCAGCGCGAATCCCAGGTGCGGTTGACGCCGAGCCTAAGCCCGATCGGATTGACCTTCTGCCCCATCAAGCAGACTCCTCGACTTGGCGCACGATGACAGTGATCTGCGCGAACGGTTTCTCAATGCGGCTCGCGCGCCCCCGCGCGCGCGGCTTCAGGCGTTTCATCACCAACCCCTTGCCGACGTAAGCCTCGGACACGATCAGCGCGTCGACATCGAGGTCGTGGTTGTTCTCGGCGTTGGCGATCGCCGATTCCAGCGTCTTCTTCACGTCGCGCGCGATGCGCTTGCGCGAGAAGGTAAGGTCGGCAAGCGCCTTATCGACCTTCTTGCCGCGGATCAGCTGGGCAAGCAGGTTCAGCTTCTGCGGGCTCACCCGCAGGAGCTTGGTCACCGCCCTCGCCTCGTTCTCCGCGAGGTCGCGTTCGCGTTGCGGCTTGCCCATTAGACCTTCGTCCTCTTCGCCTTGCGGTCCGCGGCGTGGCCGTAGAAGGTTCGCGTCGGCGCGAACTCGCCGAATTTGTGGCCGACCATGTCCTCGGTGACCAGCACCGGAATATGCTTTTGGCCGTTATGCACGCCGAAGGTGAGCCCGACGAATTGCGGCAGGATCGTCGAACGGCGTGACCACATCTTGATCACCGCGTTCGAGCCCGACCCGCGCGCCTTCTCGGACTTCTTCAGCAAATACCCGTCGACGAACGGGCCCTTCCAAATTGAGCGTGACACGAGCCTAACCTTTCTTCTTCACATGGCGGCTGCGCAGAATGAACTTGTCGGTCGCCAGGTTATGCCGCGTCTTCTTGCCCTTGGTGGACTTGCCCCAGGGCGTCACCGGATGCCGCCCGCCGGAGGTGCGGCCTTCGCCGCCGCCATGCGGGTGATCGACCGGGTTCATGGCGACGCCGCGCACGACCGGCTTCCTGCCCTTCCAGCGCATGCGGCCGGCCTTGCCGATCGAGACGTTCGAGTTGTCCGGGTTGGACACGGCGCCAACCGTCGCCATGCAGGCGGCCGGCACCATGCGCGTCTCGCCGGAATTGAGCCTGAGGATGGCGTAGCCCGAATCGCGGCCGACGAGCTGCACGTAGGTGCCGGCGGCGCGCGCGATCTGCCCGCCCTTGCCCGCCTTCATCTCCACATTGTGGACGATGGTGCCGATCGGCATGTTGGCGAGCGGCATGGCGTTGCCCGGCTTCACGTCGGCGCGGGTATCGGCAATCACCGTATCGCCCGGCGAAAGCCGCTGCGGGGCGAGGATGTAAGCGAGCTCCCCGTCCTCATATTTGATGAGGGCGATGAAGGCGGTACGGTTCGGATCGAACTCGAGCCGCTCCACGGTCGCCGGCATGCCGAGCTTGCCGCGCTTGAAATCGACCATGCGGTAGCTGCGCTTGTGCCCGCCGCCGCGGTGCCACATGGACACGCGGCCCTGATTGTTGCGGCCGCCCGACTTGGTGAGGCCTTCGGTCAGCGCCTTGACGGGCTTGCCCTTCCACAGATGGCTGCGGTCGACGAGCACGAGCTGACGCTGGCTCGGCGTGGTTGGTTTGTAGGTTTTGAGGGCCATGGCGCGCTAGATCCTCGTGGTCACGTCGATCTTGTCGCCTTCGGCGAGCTTGACGATCGCTTTCTTGACGTCCTGCTGCTTGCCCCGCATCCCGCGAAACGTCTTGGTCTTGCCCTTGCGCAGGATGGTGTTGACGGACAGCACCTTGACCTTGAACAGCTGCTCAATGGCCGCCTTGATCTCGGGTTTGGTCGCGTCGCGGCGCACCTTGAACACCACCTGGTTCGATTCCGAAGCCATGCTGGATTTTTCGGTGATGACCGGGGCGAGGATGACGTCGTAGGCGGAAAGCGCACTCATTTGAACCGCGCCTCCAGCGCTTCCACGGCCGCCTTGGTGAGGACGAGCTTGTCGTGGTTGAGGATGTCGTAGACGTTGATGCCGGCCACCGGCAGCACGTCGACCCCTGGCAGGTTGCGGGCAGCCTTGGCGAAGGCGTCCTGCACTGCGGCGCCGTCGATGATCAGCACCGAGCCAAGCCCGAGCTTGGAGAAACGGACTTTCAGCTCCTTGGTCTTGGCCTCTTTCAGCTCGCATTTGTCGATCACCACGAGAGTGTCCGACTTGGCCTTGGCCGACAGCGCGTGCTTCAACGCAAGCGCACGCACCTTTTTCGGCAGCTCGATGGCGAAGCTCCGGGGCTTCGGGCCGAAGGCTTTGCCACCGCCCCTGAAGATCGGCGCCTTCTTGCTGCCATGGCGGGCGCGGCCGGTGCCCTTCTGGCGATACATCTTGGCGGTCGTGTAGTTGACCTCGGAGCGGTCCTTGACGTGAGCCGTCCCGCTCCGCCGCTTGGCGAGCTGATAGCGCACCATGCGGGCGAGGATATCGGGGCGGGGCTCGAGCCCGAACACGTCGTCCGCGAGCTCAACCGTTCCCGCCTTCTTGGCGTCGAGCGTGGTGACGTCGGCCTGCATTACTCTTGGCTCCCCGCCTCGGCTTGTACCGGCTCTGCCTCAGTCTTGGCCGCGCCATTGGTGGCCTCGCCGGACCCCTTGCGGAAGGCGCCTGGCTTCGGCGCCATCTCGGGCAGGCTCCGCTTCACCGCGTCGCGCAACAGCACCCAGCCGCCCTTGGCGCCCGGAACCGCCCCGCGGATCATGATCAGCCCGCGCTCGGGGTCCGTCTTTACCACGCGCAAATTCTGCGTGGTGACGTTCACATCGCCCATGTGGCCGGCCATCTTCTTGCCCTTGAACACCTTGCCGGGGTCCTGGCGCTGGCCGGTCGAGCCGTGGCTGCGATGGCTCACCGACACGCCGTGACTGGCGCGCAAGCCGCCAAAATTGTGACGCTTCATGGCGCCGGCAAAGCCCTTGCCGATGGTGGTGCCCGAAACGTCGACGAACTGGCCCTCGACGAAATGGTCGGCGGTAATCTCGGCGCCGACCTCGATCACATTGTCCGGGCTCACGCGGAACTCGGCGAGCTTGCGCTTGGGCTCGACATTGGCCACGGCGAAATGACCGCGCGCGGCGCGTGAGAGCCGCTTCACCTTGGGGGTACCGGCGCCAAGCTGCAGCGCAGTGTAGCCGTTCTTCTCCGAGGTCCTGTGACCCACCACCTGGCAGCGATCGAGACGCAGCACCGTCACCGGGATATGCTCCCCGGCATCGGTGAAGATCCTCGTCATGCCGAGTTTTTGCGCGATGACACCTGATCGCATCGGACTAATTCCTTGCCTCGTCCTCGTCAGCCTAGAGCTTGATCTCGACATCCACGCCGGCGGCCAAGTCGAGCTTCATCAAGGCATCGACGGTCTGCGGCGTCGGGTCGACGATGTCGAGCAGGCGCTTATGCGTGCGCATCTCGAACTGCTCCCGGCTCTTCTTATCGATATGAGGCGAGCGGTTGACGGTGAACTTCTCGATGCGCGTCGGCAGCGGAATAGGTCCCCGCACCTCGGCGCCCGTGCGCTTCGCCGTGTTGACGATCTCCTTGGTCGACGCATCGAGAATACGGTGGTCGAAGGCCTTGAGCCTGATTCTTATGTTCTGACTTTGCATCCCGATGGCCTCAAATTGAAGGGCGCGCCGCTCGCCGCGACACGCCCGCTGTCTTCCCTTACTCGATGATCGCCGCCACCACGCCGGCGCCGACCGTGCGGCCGCCTTCGCGAATGGCGAATCGAAGCTTCTCCTCCATGGCGATCGGCACGATCAGCTCGACCGTCATGGCGATGTTGTCGCCAGGCATCACCATCTCGGTGCCCTCCGGCAGGTGCACCACACCGGTCACGTCGGTGGTGCGGAAGTAGAACTGCGGACGGTAATTGCCGAAGAACGGGGTATGACGGCCGCCCTCCTCCTTGGTGAGGATGTAGGCCTCGGCCTTGAACTTGGTGTGCGGCTTGACCGAGCCGGGCTTGGCCAACACCTGGCCGCGCTCGACGCCCTCGCGATCGACGCCGCGCAACAGGCAGCCGACATTATCGCCGGCTTCGCCCTGATCGAGCAGCTTGCGGAACATCTCGACACCGGTCACCACGGTCTTGGTGGTCGGCCTGATGCCGATGATCTCGACTTCCTCGCCCACCTTGACCACGCCGCGCTCGATGCGGCCGGTCACCACGGTGCCACGGCCCGAGATCGAGAACACGTCTTCGATCGGCATGAGGAACGGTTTGTCCTTGGGACGGTCCGGCTGCGGAATATAGGAATCGACCGCATCCATCAGAGCGCCGATGGAACTCTTGCCGACCTCGTCATCCTTGCCCTCGAGCGCTGCAAGCGCCGAGCCCTTGACGATCGGGATCTCGTCGCCCGGGAACTCGTATTTGGACAGGAGTTCGCGCACCTCGAGCTCGACCAGGTCGAGCAGCTCGGGGTCGTCAACCATGTCCACCTTGTTGAGGTACACGACGAGCGCCGGCACGCCGACCTGGCGGGCAAGCAGGATGTGCTCGCGGGTCTGCGGCATCGGGCCGTCGGCGGCCGATACCACGAGGATGGCGCCGTCCATCTGCGCGGCGCCGGTGATCATGTTCTTCACATAGTCGGCATGGCCCGGACAGTCGACATGGGCATAGTGCCGCTTGCCGGTCTCGTACTCCACATGCGCTGTGGAGATGGTGATGCCGCGCGCCTTCTCCTCCGGCGCCTTGTCGATCTCGTCATAGGCGGTGAATTTGGCCCCGCCCGTCTCGGCGAGCACCTTGGTGATCGCTGCCGTCAGCGTGGTCTTGCCGTGATCGACGTGACCGATGGTCCCGATGTTGCAATGGGGCTTCGTCCGCTGGAACTTTTCCTTAGCCATGTTGGCTCTCCATCCTTCAACACAAAACGAAAGTCTTCTCCAAGGGCCTCTCCGGCCCGCGAACCTTTAGGCGAACTTCGCCTGCACCTCTTCGGCGACCGCCTGCGGGACTTGCGCATAGTGGTCGAACTGCATGGTGAACTGCGCCCGCCCCTGGCTCATCGAGCGCAGCGTGTTCACGTAGCCGAACATATTGGCGAGCGGGACCATGGCGCTGATCACCGCGGCATTGCCGCGGGTCTCCTGGCCGCGCACTTGGCCGCGCCGGCTGGTCAGGTCGCCGATGATGCCGCCGACATATTCCTCCGGCGTCACCGCCTCGACCTTCATGATCGGCTCGAGCAGCCTGGGGCCAGCCTTGAGCGCACCTTCGCGGAAGGCGGCGCGGGCCGCGATCTCGAACGCCATGACGCTCGAATCAACGTCGTGATAGGCGCCGTCGATGAGGCTCACCTTGACGTCGAGGATCGGGAAGCCCGCGAGCACGCCGGAATCGACGACGCTCTTCACGCCCTTCTGCACGCCGGGGACGTATTCCTTCGGCACGTTGCCGCCGACCACCTTGTTCTCGAACTCGAAGCCCTTGCCGGCCTCGTTCGGCTCGATCACGAGCTTGACGCGAGCGAACTGGCCCGAGCCGCCGGTCTGCTTCTTGTGGGTGTAGTCGACGTCGGCACGCCTCGACACCGTCTCGCGATAGGCGACCTGCGGCGCGCCGACATTGGCCTCGACCTTGAACTCGCGGCGCATGCGATCGACGATGATGTCGAGATGCAATTCGCCCATGCCCTTGATGATGGTCTGACCCGATTCATGGTCGACCGAGACGCGGAAGGACGGGTCTTCCTGCGCCAGACGATGCAGCGCCACCCCGAGCTTCTCCTGATCGCTCTTGGTCTTGGGCTCGACGGCGACCTCGATCACCGGCTCCGGGAACTCCATGCGCTCGAGGATCACGGGCTTGGTAGGATCGCAAAGCGTATCGCCGGTGGTGACGTCCTTGAGGCCGGCCAGCGCCACGATGTCGCCGGTGTAAGCTTCCTTGATGTCCTCGCGGTGATTGGCGTGCATCAAGAGCATACGGCCGATACGCTCCTTCTTGTCCTTCACCGTGTTGAGCAGGGTCGTGCCGGTTTCCAGCTTGCCGGAATAGATGCGGCAGAAGGTGAGCGAGCCTACGAAGGGGTCGTTCATGATCTTGAAGGCGAGCATGGAGAGCGGCGCGGCGTCGGAGGGCGCACGCGTCACCTCGTCGCCGGTCTTGAAGTCGATGCCCTTCATCGGCGGCACATCGACGGGCGAAGGCAGATAGTCGACGACCGCGTCGAGCATCGGCTGCACGCCCTTGTTCTTGAAGGCCGAGCCGCACAGGATCGGCACGAACACGTTATGGATCGTGCCCTTGCGGACCAGCGCCTTGATGGTCTCCTCGCTCGGGTGCCTGCCTTCGAGATAGGCCTCCACGGCCCCTTCGTCGAGATCGACCGCCTGCTCCACCAGCTTCTCGTGATACTCCTTGGCCAGATCGAGCAGATCGGCGGGAATCTCCTCGTCATGGAACTTGGCGCCGAGGGACTCGTCGTCCCACACCACCGCCTTCATGCGTACGAGGTCGATGATGCCCTTGAACTTGTTCTCCGCGCCAAGCGGCAGCTGAATTATGATTGGATTGGCCCCAAGCCGATCGCGCACCATCTGCACCGAGACGAAGAAGTCGGCGCCGATCTTGTCCATCTTGTTGACGAACACCATGCGCGGCACGCCGTATTTGTCCGCCTGCCGCCACACCGTCTCGGTCTGTGGCTCGACGCCCTGGTTCGCGTCAAGCAGGGCCACCGCGCCGTCGAGCACGCGTAAAGAGCGCTCGACCTCGATGGTGAAATCCACGTGGCCGGGCGTGTCGATGATGTTGATGCGCTTGTCGTTCCAATAAGCAGTCGTCGCCGCGGACGTGATGGTGATGCCGCGCTCCTGCTCCTGCTCCATCCAGTCCATGGTGGCAGCGCCGTCGTGCACTTCGCCGATCTTGTGGCTCTTGCCGGTGTAATAGAGCACCCGCTCGGTCGTGGTGGTCTTGCCGGCGTCGATATGCGCCATGATCCCGATGTTGCGGTAGTCCTGGAGTGGGGTAGCTCGGGGCATCTCAAAAGATCCTTGAAACTCGTTACCAGCGGTAATGCGAGAAGGCGCGGTTCGCCTCCGCCATGCGGTGGGTGTCCTCACGCTTCTTCACGGCAGTACCGCGATTGTTGGCGGCATCGAGCAGCTCGCCGGAGAGCCGCTCGACCATGGTGTTCTCGTTCCGCCCGCGCGCCGAGGAGATGATCCAGCGGATGGCGAGCGCCTGCCGGCGATCGGAGCGGACCTCGACCGGGACCTGATAGGTGGCGCCGCCGACACGGCGGGAGCGCACCTCGAGCGCCGGCATTACGTTACGCAGCGCTTCGTGGAACAGATCGACCGGATTCTGCTTAGTCTTCTTCTCCATCTGGTCGAGCGCGCCATAGACGATCCGCTCAGCGGCCGACTTCTTACCTTCATACATGATGCTGTTCATGAACTTGGTCAGCACCACGTCCCCGAATTTTGGATCGGGGATGATGTCGCGCTTATCTGCCTTGCGCCGCCGGGACATAGTCTCGTTCCTTGATCCTTCTTGCGAAGGTCCCCGGCCTGCTCTTGGCTTGCCCGAGTGACCCTCGCGTTAGCTTAGGTCACTTGGGCCGCTTGGCGCCGTATTTCGAGCGCCGCTGGCGGCGATCGCCTACGCCCTGGGTGTCGAGCACGCCACGAATAATGTGATAGCGCACGCCCGGCAGGTCCTTGACGCGGCCGCCTCGGATCAGGACCACGGAATGCTCCTGGAGGTTATGGCCCTCGCCCGGGATATAGCTCGTCACTTCCAGCCCGTTGGTCAAACGCACGCGCGCGACCTTGCGCAGAGCCGAGTTCGGCTTCTTCGGCGTCGTCGTGTAGACGCGCGTGCACACGCCGCGCTTCTGCGGGCAAGCCTGCATGGCCGGCACTTTGTTCCGCTTCCCCGGCTGGCGGCGGGGCTTGCGGATCAGCTGTTGTATCGTCGGCATCTACGGCCTTCGTCCAATCTCTCTTTACGGGCCCCTAGGCCCACAACCACTTCACGGGCCAAAGGCCCACAACACCTGAGGCTGAAGCGCGGGTGAGCGCGATCTTCAGCCTGTTAAACCAGAGGATCTTGGAAGGCAGGCCTCCAAGATCGTGTGCCCGAATGTGACCCGGTTAGTCCGGCAGCGTCTAGCCCGCGGCGTGAAGGGCTACCGCCTGCCGCGTAAGTGCGCGGTTTGTATCAGGCCGATTCTCTTATCGTCAAGGGTCCAGGGGGGTCAGAAGTCAGAAATCAGAAGTCAGAAAACAAACTCCGCATTTCTGATCTCCGACTTCTGACTTCTGTCCCCTGGCAACTATACCGTCTCGCGCTCCTCCGCAGCCTCGTCGTCCTCCTGCCCGATCTGGTCGGAGGCCGTGCGCTCGCGCTCCTCCAAGATGAGTTCGTCGCGGTGGCTTGCGATCTTGCTCAACCTGGAAAGCATGCTGCCGGTGCCTGCCGGGATGAGCCGCCCGACGATGACGTTCTCTTTCAGCCCCTCGAGCGCATCGGTCTTGCCGTTGACCGCAGCGTCGGTGAGCACCCTGGTGGTCTCCTGGAAGGAGGCCGCCGAGATGAAGGAACGCGTCTGCAGGCTCGCCTTGGTGATGCCGAGCAGCACCGGCTGGCCGGTCGCGGGCTTGCCACCTTGCGCCTCGATCGCGGTATTGGCGTCCTCCAAGTCGATCCGGTCCACCTGCTCCCCCTTGAGGAAGTCGGTCGAGCCTGGATCGTCCACCTCGGTCTTCTGCAGCATCTGCCGGACGATCACCTCGATATGCTTGTCGTTGATGGTGACGCCCTGCAGCCGGTAGACCTCCTGGATCTCGTTCACGAGGTAGTTGGCAAGCTCCTCGACGCCCTTGATGGCCAGGATGTCGTGCGGCGCGGGATGACCATCGAGCAGGAACTCGCCCTTCTCGATGCGGTCGCCCTCCTGCACGGCGAGATGCCGTCCCTTGGGGATGAGATACTCGACCGGCTCGCCGCCGTCCTCGTCCGGCACGATGGTGATGCGCCGCTTGTTCTTGTAGTCGCGGCCAAGCTGCACCGTGCCTGACATCTCGGCGATGATGGCGTGGTCCTTCGGACGCCGCGCCTCGAACAGCTCCGCCACCCGCGGCAGACCGCCGGTGATGTCGCGCGTCTTGGCGCTCTCCATCGGGATACGCGCCAGCACGTCGCCGGCGCTCACCTCGTGGCCGGACTCGACGGACATGATCGCGTCAACGGGGAGGAGGTAACGCGCCTCGCCACCCCTCGACAGCTTGCCGATCTTGCCCTTCTTGTCCTTGATGGCGACAGCCGGGCGGAGGTCCGCGCCACGCGGGCTCGCACGCCAGTCGATGATGACCGAGTTGGTGATACCCGTCGACTCGTCCTTGCGCTCGCTGACCGAGACGCCTTCGACCAGATCCTCGAAGTCGACAATGCCTTCGATCTCGGTGAGCACCGGGCGGGTATAGGGATCCCACTCGGCGAGACGATCGCCGCGCTTGACCTTGGCTCCGTCGTCCACGCGCAAATGCGTGCCGTAAGGCAGCCGGTGCACGGCACGCTCGGTGCCGTCCGGATCCGCCACGACCAGGATGGTATTGCGGCCCATGACCATGAGGCGGCCTTGCGAGTCCTTGACCACGTTGCGCTGCTTGATCTTGACGTTGCCGTCGAAATTCGACTCCAAGGACGACTGATCGACGACCTTGGCGCTTGCCACGCCGCCAAGATGGAAGGTGCGCATGGTAAGCTGGGTGCCAGGCTCGCCGATCGACTGGGCGGCAATGACGCCAACCGCCTCGCCGAGATTGACCGGCGTGCCGCGGGCGAGATCGCGCCCGTAGCACTTGCCGCAAATGCCGTTGCGGGTCTCACAGGTGAGCGCCGAGCGGATGCGGACTTCCTGCACGCGCGCCTCCTCCAAGGCCTCGACCTGCTCCTCCTCCATCAACTCGCCGGCCTTGACAACGACCTTGCCGGTGGCCGGGTTCTTCACGTTCTCGGCCGCGGTGCGACCGAGCACGCGCGCGCCAAGCGACACCGTGACCTCGCCGGACTCGATCAGTGCCCGAGCCATGATGCCGGCGGTCGTGCCGCAATCATCCTCGGTGACGATGCAGTCCTGCGCCACGTCGACCAGGCGGCGGGTCAGATAGCCCGAATTCGCCGTCTTCAACGCGGTGTCGGCCAAGCCCTTGCGGGCGCCGTGGGTCGAGTTGAAATACTCGAGCACCGACAGACCCTCCTTGAAGTTGGAGATGATCGGCGTCTCGATGATCTCGCCCGACGGTTTGGTCATCAGGCCGCGCATGCCGGCAAGCTGCTTCATCTGGGCAGGCGAGCCGCGGGCGCCGGAATGCGCCATCATATAGATGGAGTTGATCGGCTTCTCGCGGCCGGTCTTCGGATCGCGCTCGACCGCCGAGATGCGCTTCATCATCTCCTTAGCGACCTGCTCGGTGCACTCCGTCCAGGTGTCGACCACCTTGTTGTACTTCTCGCCGCGGGTGATGAGGCCGTCATTGTACTGCTGCTCATACTCGCGGACGAGCTCGCTCGTCTTGTGCACGATGGCGTCCTTGGTCTCCGGAATCACCATGTCGTCCTTGCCGAACGAAATGCCGGCGCGGCACGCATAGGAGAAACCGAGGCCCATGATCCGATCGCAGAAGATGACCGTCTCCTTTTGACCGCAGTGGCGATAGACCACGTCGATCATGTGCGAGATGTCCTTCTTGGTGAGCAGTCGGTTCACCAGGTCGAAGCTGACATTGGGCTTCCTGGGCACGAGATCGCCCAAGAGCATGCGGCCAGGGGTCGTGTCGTAGATGTGCGACACCGGCTTATTCTTCTCGTCGACCGTGCGGAAGCGGCCCTTGATCTTGGCATGCAGGCTGAGCACCTTGGCGTCGAGCGCGTGCTGGATTTCCGCGATGCTGCCGAACATCATGCCCTCGCCGGGTTCGCCGTCCATCTCGATCGAGAGATAGTAGATGCCGAGCACGATGTCCTGCGACGGCACGATGATCGGCGAGCCGTTGGCCGGGTGCAGGATGTTGTTGGTCGACATCATCAGCACGCGGGCCTCAAGCTGAGCCTCGAGCGACAACGGCACGTGCACGGCCATCTGATCGCCGTCGAAATCGGCGTTGAAGGCGGCGCAGACGAGCGGATGCAGCTGGATGGCCTTGCCCTCGATCAGCACCGGCTCGAAGGCCTGAATGCCGAGGCGATGCAGCGTCGGCGCGCGGTTGAGCAGCACCGGATGCTCGCGGATCACCTCATCGAGGATGTCCCAAACCTCCGGCTTCTCCTTCTCAACGAGCTTCTTCGCCTGCTTCACCGTGGCGGCGTGACCCTTGGCGTCGAGCCGCGCATAGATGAACGGCTTGAACAGCTCGAGCGCCATCTTCTTCGGCAACCCGCACTGATGCAGCTTGAGCTCAGGCCCGACCACGATCACCGAGCGGCCCGAATAGTCGACGCGCTTGCCGAGCAGGTTCTGGCGGAAGCGTCCCTGCTTGCCCTTGAGCATGTCGGCGAGCGACTTGAGCGGCCGCTTGTTGGCGCCGGTGATAACGCGTCCGCGCCGCCCGTTGTCGAACAGCGCATCGACCGCCTCCTGCAACATCCGCTTCTCGTTGCGGATGATGATGTCGGGCGCACGCAGCTCCATCAGCCGCTTCAGACGATTGTTGCGGTTGATGACGCGGCGATACAGATCGTTCAGATCCGAGGTGGCGAAGCGGCCGCCGTCGAGCGGCACGAGCGGCCGCAGCTCCGGCGGAATCACCGGAACCACGGTCAGGATCATCCACTCAGGCTTGTTGCCCGACTCGATGAACGCCTCGACGACCTTCAGCCGCTTGGCGAGCTTCTTCGGCTTGAGCTCTGAGGTCGACTCGGCGATCTCCTGGCGGAGTTCGGCGGCGGTCTTCTCTAGGTCGAGACCCTTGAGCAGCTCGCGGATCGCCTCGGCGCCGATCGACGCCGTGAAGCTGTCCTCGCCGAAATCGTCCTGCGCCTTGAGGTAGTCTTCCTCGGCCAAGAGCTGGAGCGGCTTCAGCGTGGTCAGCCCCGGCTCGAGCACGATGTAGTTCTCGAAATAGAGAACCCGCTCGAGATCCTTGAGAGTCATGTCGAGCAACAGGCCGATGCGCGAGGGCAACGACTTGAGGAACCAGATATGGGCGACCGGCGCGGCAAGCTCGATATGGCCCATGCGCTCGCGCCGGACCTTGGCGAGCGTCACCTCGACGCCGCACTTCTCGCAAATGACGCCCTTGTACTTCATGCGCTTGTACTTGCCGCACAAGCACTCATAGTCCTTCACCGGGCCGAAGATGCGCGCGCAGAACAACCCGTCGCGCTCCGGCTTGAAGGTGCGATAGTTGATCGTCTCAGGCTTCTTGATCTCCCCATAGGACCAGGAGAGAATTTTTTCCGGGCTCGCAATGCCGATGCGAATCTGGTCGAAATTCTGCTGCTGGACCTGAGGACTGAAGAGGTTGACGATGTCCTGATTCATTATCTCTATCTCCCAGGGGCGCCCGTTACGCCCATCGGTTCGTCATAAATCCCGCGTTTCTAATTCGCTCCGCTCATTCGGCCGCCGGCCGCGGCAATCTCGCCCGCACCGGCTGCTCCTCCGGCTTCGGCTGCACCAGCTCGACGTTCAGCCCGAGCGCCCGCATCTCCTTGACGAGGACGTTGAAGCTTTCCGGGATGCCGGCCTCGAAGGTGTCGTCGCCGCGCACGATGGCCTCGTAGACCTTGGTGCGGCCGGCAACGTCATCAGACTTGACGGTCAGCATCTCCTGCAGCGTGTAGGCCGCGCCGTATGCCTCGAGCGCCCACACCTCCATTTCGCCGAAGCGCTGGCCGCCGAACTGGGCCTTGCCGCCGAGAGGCTGCTGGGTAACCAGGCTGTAAGGGCCGATCGAGCGGGCATGGATCTTGTCGTCCACGAGGTGGTGGAGCTTCAGCATATAGATGTAGCCCACGGTCACCTTGCGCTCGAACGCCTCACCGGTGCGCCCGTCATGCAGGGTCACCTGCCCCGAGCTGTCGAGACCGGCAGCCTGGAGCAGAGCCGTCACGTCGCCCTCATGCGCCCCGTCGAACACAGGGGTCGCCACCGGAACGCCGTCGCGCAGATCCTCACTCACCTCGATGAGGTGGTCGTCCTTCAGCGCGGCCACCGCCTTGTCGTCGCCATAGACCGACTTGAGCAGGTCTTTCAGCGGCTTCACCTTGTGCGACGCGTTATAGGCGTCGAGCGCCTCGCCGATCTTGCGGCCGAGGCCCCGGCACGCCCAGCCAAGGTGCGTCTCGAGAATCTGGCCGACATTCATGCGGCTCGGCACCCCGAGCGGGTTCAGCACGATGTCGATCGGGATGCCGTCGTCGAGATACGGCATGTCCTCGATCGGCACGATCATACTGATCACGCCCTTGTTGCCGTGGCGGCCGGCCATCTTGTCGCCTGGCTGGATCTTGCGCTTCACCGCGACGAAGACCTTGACCATCTTCATCACGCCAGGGGGCAGCTCGTCGCCGCGCTGCAGCTTGTCGACCTTGTCGACGAAGCGCTGCTCGAGCCCCTTCTTGGCGTCTTCATATTGGTGGCGAATGGCCTCGACCTCAGCCATGGCCTTCTCGTTCTTGAGCGCGATCTCCCACCAATGGGACCGCGGCACCTCGTCGAGCAGCGCCTCGGTGATCTTGGCGTCCTTCTTGATGCCTTTCGGCCCCTTGGCCACCACCTTGTGCATCAAGGTGTCCTTGAGGCGGCCGTAGACGTTGCGGTCGAGGATGGCGAGCTCGTCGTCGCGGTCCTTGGCGAGACGCTCGATCTCCTCGCGCTCGATGGCCATGGCGCGCTCGTCCTTCTCGACGCCGTGGCGATTGAACACGCGCACCTCGACAACCGTGCCGGTCACGCCGGGCGGCAGCTTGAGCGAAGTATCGCGCACGTCGGACGCCTTCTCGCCGAAGATGGCGCGAAGCAGCTTCTCCTCAGGCGTCATCGGGCTCTCGCCCTTCGGCGTGATCTTGCCGACCAGGATGTCGCCCGGGTTCACTTCGGCGCCGATATAGACGATGCCAGCCTCGTCGAGATTCTTCAGCGCCTCCTCCGAGACGTTGGGGATATCGCGCGTGATCTCCTCCGGCCCGAGCTTGGTGTCTCGGGCCATCACCTCGAACTCCTCGATATGGATCGAGGTGAACACGTCGTCGCGCACGACGCGCTCGGAGATCAGGATGGAATCCTCGAAGTTGTAGCCCATCCACGGCATGAAGGCGACGAGCACGTTCCGCCCGAGCGCGAGCTCGCCGAGATCGGTCGACGGGCCGTCGGCGATGATCTCGCCGGCCTGCACCTGATCGCCCACGCGCACGAGCGGACGCTGATTGATGCAGGTGTTCTGGTTCGAGCGCTGGAACTTGCGCAGATTATAGATGTCGACGCCTGACTTCGACGGGTCGGTCTCCTCGGTCGCGCGCACCACGATGCGGGTGGCATCGACCTGATCCACCACGCCGGTGCGGCGGGCGCCGATGGCGGCACCCGAATCGCGCGCCACCACCTCTTCCATGCCGGTGCCGACCAGCGGCGCTTCCGCCGTGATCAGCGGCACCGCCTGGCGCTGCATGTTTGAGCCCATGAGCGCGCGGTTGGCATCGTCATTCTCCAGGAACGGAATGAGCGCGGCGGCCACCGACACCAGCTGCTTCGGCGACACGTCGATGAGGTCGACCTTCTCCGGGGCCATCAGCTCGACGTCGCCGGCGTGCCGGCAGACGATCAGCTCCTCGGTGAAGGTGCCGTTCGGCGCAAGCTTGGCATTGGCCTGGGCGATGATGTAGCGCGCCTCTTCCATGGCCGAGAGATAAACCACCTCGTCGGTCACCTTAGCCTTGACCACGCGGCGATACGGGCTCTCGATGAAGCCGTATTTGTTCACCCGCGCGTAGGTCGCGAGCGAGTTGATGAGGCCGATATTCGGTCCTTCCGGTGTCTCGATCGGACAGATGCGGCCGTAATGGGTCGGGTGCACGTCGCGCACCTCGAAGCCGGCCCGCTCGCGGGTGAGACCGCCGGGCCCAAGCGCCGAGAGGCGCCGCTTGTGGGTGATCTCCGACAGCGGGTTGGTTTGATCCATGAACTGCGACAGCTGCGAGGAGCCGAAAAACTCGCGCACCGCGGCGGCAGCCGGCTTGGCATTGATCAGGTCCTGCGGCATCACGGTGTCGATATCGACGGAGCTCATGCGCTCCTTGATCGCCCGCTCCATGCGCAACAGGCCGACGCGGTACTGATTCTCCATCAGCTCGCCGACCGAGCGCACCCGGCGGTTGCCGAGATGGTCGATGTCGTCGATCTCGCCCTTGCCGTCGCGCAAGCCGACCAGCGTCTTGATGACGGCAAGAATGTCCTCCTTGCGCAGCGTGCGCACGGTGTCGGGGCATTCGAGGTCGAGGCGCATGTTCATCTTCACCCGGCCGACTGCGGACAAATCGTAGCGCTCGGCGTCGAAGAAGATGCCGTTGAACAGGTTGGCGGCAGCCTCGAGCGTCGGCGGCTCGCCTGGGCGCATGACGCGATAGATGTCGAGCAGCGCCTCCTCGGTGTTCGAGTTCTTGTCGATGGCGAGCGTGTTGCGGATGAAGGCGCCGACATTGACATGGTCGATGTCGAGGATCGGGATCTCCTTGAGACCGAGATCCCTGAGCGTGGCCACGAGCTTGGCATCGATCTCGTCGCCTGCCTCGGCGTAGATCTCGCCGGTCTGCATATTGACGATGTCCTCGGCGAGGTAGCGGCCGTGCAGGTCCTCGTCCTTGACCAGGAGCTCCTTCAGTCCTTCATCGGCGAGCTTCTTGGCAAGCCGTGCCGTGACCTTGCGGCCGGCTTCGATGGCGACCTTTCCGGTCTTGGCGTCAATCAGGTCGCTGGACGACTTGATGCCGCGCATCCGGTCTGGCCGGAACGGCATGCGCCAGCCTTCTTTGGTCGCTTTCAGCGGAATGCGGTCGTAGAAGGTCGACAGGATCTCCTCGTCGTCGAGGCCGAGGGCATAGAGAAGCGTCGTAACCGGAAGCTTCCGGCGCCGGTCGATGCGCACATAGACGATGTCCTTGGCGTCGAACTCGAAGTCGAGCCAGGAGCCGCGATAGGGAATGATGCGCGCGGCAAACAGCAGCTTGCCTGAGGAATGGGTCTTGCCGCGGTCGTGGTCGAAGAACACGCCGGGTGAGCGGTGCATCTGCGAGACGATGACGCGCTCGGTGCCGTTGATGACGAAAGTGCCGTTCGAGGTCATGAACGGCATGTCGCCCATATAGACGTCCTGCTCCTTGATATCCTTGACCGAGCGGGCGCCGGTTTCCTCGTTCACATCGAACACGATGAGGCGCAACGTCACCTTGAGCGGTGCGGCGAAGGTCATGCCGCGCTGCTGGCACTCATCGACGTCGTATTTCGGCTGCTCGAAGGCGTAGCGCACGAACTCGAGCTGGGCGCGCTCGCCGAAGTCGCGAATGGGAAAGACTGAACGGAATACCGCCTGCAGGCCTTCGTCGGCACGGCCCCCCTCGGGTTCATCCACCATGAGGAACTGATCGTAGGACTGCTTCTGCACCTCGATGAGGTTTGGCATTTCGGCAACTTCGTGGATCTTGCCGAACATTTTGCGCAATCGCTTACGACCGTTCGAAGAAGAAGAAGTCTGCTGCATGTGGTCCTCTCAAGCTCGAACCGACGGCTCACCGGAATCCCCGCAGTTTCGATTGCGGAGGTTCTGGCGAAGCGTCTGTGACAATTGATGGGTGTGTGCCCGGGCGGAGTCCGGTTTTGCTATATGGGGTCCGCCCGGGCGCATTTCAACCCACGCTATTTCAGCTCGACGGTCGCGCCTGCGGCTTCGAGCTGCTTCTTGATCTTCTCTGCCTCTTCCTTGTTGACGCCTTCCTTGACCGCCTTCGGCACGCCCTCGACCAGGTCTTTGGCCTCCTTCAGGCCAAGGCTCGTGATCGCGCGTACTTCCTTGATCACATTGATTTTTTGGGCGCCGAACGCCGTCAGGATGACGTTGAACTCCGTCTTCTCCTCGGCAGCGGCGGCGGGAGCTGCGGCGCCTGCGGCCATCATGGCCACTGGGGCCGCGGCGGAAACGCCCCATTTTTCCTCGAGCATCTTGGCGAGCTCTGCCGCCTCAAGCACCGTCAGGCCGGAGAGCTCGTCGACTATTTTCTGCAGGTTAGCCATTAGTTTGTCCTCGTAAGTTCCTATACTGGTTCCACCATGACGGCCCTTAAGCCGCCTCGCTTGTTCTGCCGTAGGCCGCAAACACGCGCGCAAGCTGCGCACCCGGTTCGTTCAGGATACGTGCGATCTTGCTCGCAGGCGCCTGAACGAGCCCGATCAGCTTCCCGCGAAGCTCATCGAGCGAGGGAAGGTTTGCGAGCGAAGTCACCCCTTGGGGGTCCAGCACCGTCGTTCCCATCGCGCCGCCAAGGATCACGAATTTCTCGTTGGCCTTGGCGAATTTGACGGCAACTTTTGGTGCCGCCACGGGATCGTCGGAATAAGCGAGGCAGGTCGGCCCCTTCAAAAGATCCGCGATACCCTTGGCGTTGGTCCCTTCGAGCGCGAGCTTCGCCAGCCTGTTCTTGGCCACCTTGACGTGACCGCCCGCGCCGCGAACATCGCGGCGGAACTTGGTCATGTCGGAGACCGAGAGCCCGGCATAATGAGCGACGACGATCACGCCGGTCTTGGCGATGGCGTCGTGAAGCGCCGTAACGACTTCGCGCTTCTCTGCTCTATCCACTAGCTCACTCCGTCGGTTGCGAGGCCGAAGGATAGCTCCCGCCTCTTCCACACCTTGCCGCAGGAAACGCGGGCGGACGGCGAGCCGCGCCCCGCTTTCCCAGCGGCGCTCCGTTGCCTGTCCTGCTCGTACGCGAAACCGCGATAGAGCCACTTACGAGGTTCAAACCGATCTCCAGGTCACGGGTCTTCCGAAACCTCGAACCGTTCGTCTCCCGTCTCATGCAGGCCCAAATGGCTTAAGCGGTCGCCCGCACCTGCAATCTCGGACAGGTGAGCCGCTTCTAAGGAAGCGGCCCTTCCGGACCTCACTATGAGGCCCGAAACTCAACTCAACTAATGCACACCAGCCGCAACGCTCGTGGGCTCGACCTTCACGCCAGGCCCCATGGTCGAGGCCACCGCCATGCGCTTGAGGAACGTGCCCTTCGAGCCCGACGGCTTCGCCTTCATCACCGCCTCGACCAGCGCGCGGATGTTCTCGACCAGCGCCGTCTCGGTGAAGCTCGCCTTGCCGACGCCGGCCTGCACGATGCCGGCCTTCTCCACCCTGAACTCGACGGCGCCACCCTTGGCTCCGGCAACGGCTTGCGCGACGTCCATGGTCACCGTGCCGACCTTCGGATTCGGCATCAGGCCGCGCGGCCCGAGCACCTTTCCGAGCCGGCCGACGAGCGGCATCATATCCGGCGTGGCGATGGCGCGGTCGAAGTCGATCACGCCCTTCTGCACCTGCTCGACGAGATCCTCGGCGCCGACCACATCGGCGCCCGCTTTCTTGGCTTCCTCGGCCTTGGCGCCCTTGGCGAACACGCCGACGCGCAGCTTCCGGCCTGAGCCGTTCGGCAACAGGCAGACGCCGCGCACCATCTGATCGGCGTGACGCGGATCGACACCAAGGTTGAGCGCAACCTCGATCGTCTCGTCGAACTTCGCTTGCGCGGCATTCTTGACGAGCTTCACCGCCTCTTCGAGCGAATAAAGCTTGTCGCGATTGACGGTCGCCTTCGCCGCGGTGAACCTTTTGCCGGGTTTGCTCATGACTACTCTTGAACCTCCAGCCCCATCGAGCGGGCCGAGCCCGCGATAATCTTCATTGCCTGCTCGACCGAGTTCGCATTGAGGTCCTTCATCTTGACCTCGGCGATCTGGCGGAGCTGCTCTTGCGTCACGCTGCCGGCGCCGGTGCGGCCCGGCTCTTTCGATCCCTTGCCGATCTTCGCCGCCTTCTTCAGCAGGAAGGATGCCGGCGGCGTCTTCATCTCGAAGCTGAACGAGCGGTCGGCATAGACGGTGATCACCGTCGGGATCGGCGAGCCAGGCTCAATTCCCTGCGTCGCCGCGTTGAACTGCTTGCAGAACTCGGGAATGTTGACGCCGCGCTGGCCGAGCGCAGGACCGATCGGCGGTGAAGGATTGGCCTGCCCCGCCGGCACTTGCAGCTTGATGTAACCGTCGATCTTCTTCGCCATCGTCTACTCTTTCCCGCGCCTTCCCGCTGCAAAACGTCACCGAAGCCTAGAGCTTCTCCACCTGCCCATATTCGAGCTCGACCGGCGTTGCCCGGCCGAAGATCGACACTGCGACCTTGAGTCGTGCCCGCTCCTCGTCGACCTCCTCGACGAGGCCGTTGAACGAGGCGAACGGCCCGTCGGCCACCCGCACCTGCTCGCCGATCTCGAAGGTAACGGACGGCTTCGGCCGCTCAACGCCTTCCTGCACCTGCTGGAGGATGCGCCCGGCCTCTTCCTCGCTGATGGCAATCGGCTTGTTCTCGGTGCCGAGGAATCCCGTCACCTTCGGCGTCGACTTGATCAGATGGTAGGTGTGATCGTTGAGCTCCATCTTCACCAGCACGTAGCCGGGGAAGAATTTCCGCTCCGACGCGACCTTGCGGCCGCGGCGCATCTCCACGACCTCCTCCATCGGCACCAGCACCTCCTCGATCTGATCGGCGAGGCCGGCCGCCACGGCACGCTCCTTGATCGACTCGGAAACCTTCCGCTCGAAGTTCGAATAGGCGTGCACGATGTACCAGCGCATTGTCATTTGCTCGAAATGGCCTCCTACCGGCCGATACCCAGCACGAAGCTCACGAGAAAACTCAAAACCTGATCTGCGGCGAGAAAGAACAGCGCAGCCGCGATCACCATCACCACCACCATGATGGTGGTGATCACCGTCTCTCTGCGCGTCGGCCAGGTGACCTTTGAAACCTCGGTCCGTACCTGCTGCAGAAACTCGAATGGATTCGTCCTTGCCATTTCATTCCTTGTGCGGAGCAACTGCTTCGGTGCGCGAGCCTCGCCTCCTGCGACTAAAGCGTGGCAGGAGTGGAGGGACTCGAACCCCCAACCCCCGGTTTTGGAGACCGGTGCTCTAGCCAGTTGAGCTACACTCCTATCGGGTCTCAGAAATCAGAAGTCGGAATTCAGAAAGCAGCGCGCTCAATCTCTGACCCGATGTCTCGATTCTGAATTTCTTATCTCCTACTTCTGACTTTCCGATCTCTGACTTCCGAGCTGGAGCGGGTGAAGGGAATCGAACCCTCGTCCTCAGCTTGGAAGGCTGCTGCTCTACCATTGAGCTACACCCGCATCCGTCTTCCAAAGGGTTGCGTGGTGGAGGGGGTAGGATTCGAACCTACGTAGGCATAGCCAACGGGTTTACAGCCCGTCCCCTTTAGCCACTCGGGCACCCCTCCTCTGGAAGATGGATTGTCGATTGGTGAATTCTAACCAAGCCAAAACCCCCCGCCGTCGGCCGGCAGGGTCCGCCAATTCAAGGTTTATGGTAAGGGCGCGAGGCGCTGTCAACTGCAAAACCCGCCGCAGACCCGCAAAAAGTGTTTGATGCCCGGGCCATTTGCGTCATCTAGGGATCCCGACTGCCGGTTCCGTCAGGGTCCTTCCTCTTATGCCGCGCCCCAAAAACAAGCCGCAGCGCCGCTTTCGCCCTTCCCGCGGAAAGCCCAGAAATTCCCGGTATTCGGCCGATTCCGACCGCATTCTACTCTATGGCATTCACGCCGTGGAGGCGGCGCTTGCCAACCCGAACCGGACCATCTTCAGGCTGCTCGCCACCGAAAATGCCGCACGCCGCCTCGAAACCGCTCTGAAGGCCCGCGGGGTGGGGCCCGAGGATGCGCTGCCGAAACAGCTTGACCGGCTGCTCGGATCGGACGCCGTGCACCAGGGCGTGGTGCTCGAGACCGAGCCTTTGCCAACGGTCGAGCTCGAAGATGTGCGCCCCGAAGGCATCTTGCTCGTCCTCGATCAGGTCACCGACCCGCAGAATGTCGGCGCCGTCTTGCGCTCGGCCGCGGCCTTCGGGGCCGCCGGCGTCGTGATGCCGGAACGGCACACGCCGCCCTTGACCGGAGCGCTTGCCAAGGCCGCAAGCGGGGCGCTCGATCTCGTCCCGGTCATTTTGATCGGGAATCTGGCCCAGGCCCTCCAACATCTCGGCGAGGCAGGCTTTTTACGGGCGGGCCTTGCCGAGGAAGGAAGCGAGCCGCTCGAGACGGCAGAGCTCAGCCTTCCCCTCGCCTTGGTGCTAGGCGCCGAGGGGAAAGGCTTGCGTCAACTCACTCGGGAGCATTGCGACCGGATCTGCCGCATCTCGACCAAGGGGCCGCTCGCCAGCCTCAATGTCTCCAACGCCGCCGCCATCGCCCTCCACTGGGCAGGCGTTACGGCAAGGGCAGCGCAGTGAAAGCGAAGCGGGCGGCCTAAGCCGCCCGCAAGAGAAACGCCGGCAATGGCAAGAGCTGGCTAGTACCCGCCACCACCGTAATAGCGCTTCTTATAGTATCCGCCGCCCCCATGATAGGGAGCACAGTCATAATACTGATAATAGCTGCAGCATTTCTTGTAGTAACCGCAGTTATAATAGGCGCCGCATTCCCGCGATTCACAGTAATAGCTGCCGTGCCGATAGCCCACTGACTGCAGGCCGGCCTCCCCGGCAAGCCCTGGCGTCGCGACCGCGCCGAACAGGAGCGCCATGCCGATCGAGGCAATGGCTAGGGTCATTCTTCGCATTGTCACCTCCGTTTGCATCAGGCGAACCTTCCTCGGTGCTCAAGAGGCTCCGCGTCGGCCGCTACTTCATCTGGCCGCCGCCACCGCCACGGTAGGACTGCGGCGGGTAGTGGAAGTATGGCATGCAACGGGCATAGCCGTCACTCGCTGTTGTATAGGGGCGGTAAAACCACCAATAATTTCGCGAATAGCAATAATAAGAGATGCCGCGCGTCGAATGACCGTGAAAGACGACGCGCTCAAGCGGTCCGGCGGGCGCTAGACCCATGAAGCCGCGAGCGGCGAAGCTTGCCGCCTCTGAAGCTTGAGGGTGAAGCAAAGCCACAAGGCCGAAGGCGGCCACGCCTCCCAGCGCATGCTTCCATGAGCTCATCGCCCGCCCATCTCCTGGATCCCCGCGTGCAAATCAGTCTAGACCAACTCCCCCAGCAAGTCCCCGACAAAACCCCCGTCATCGACATGTGCGCATCAGAGCGTGGCATGGCCGCCGCACTCACTTGACAATGATGATTCTCTCCCCTCTCAACTCTTTCTTTGCCTCACCGCGCTAAAAGCCGTCACGGAACCGAGCTATCCGAAGAGGCGTTGCCATCTCATTTGCAAGTTAGGAAGGAAATCCCCCCATGTCCCCCAGCCCCCAAACCCCAGAAACTCAGGAATTGGCCGATCAAATCGACTCCATTCGCGCCGATATTCAGAGCCTGACCTCCACGGTTTCGCGCATGGCCAACAAGCAAATCAATCGCGCTCAAGACAAGGCGGTGGAGACTGCAAACCAGGCCGAAGAGGCAATCCGGCAGAACCCGCTTTCGGCGGTGGCCATCGCCGTGGGCCTCGGCTTCTTGTTTGGCGTCTTCACCCGGCGCTAAGGCAACCCCCATGCTCCGCGCGGCGTTGGCGCTGCTTTCCACTCTGCAGATTGGCGCTCGGATCAAGGAGTCGTTCGAACGCTCTCTCCGGCAGGCCGCAATCATCGCCGTCGGGGTTGTGTTGCTCGTGGCCGCGGCAGTGTTCGGCCTGATCGCGGCCTATCACGCGCTCGTCTCCATCTATCAGTTCGATGCGGCCGAGGCGGCGGCGATCATGGCTGGCGTGCTGCTGCTCGTCGGGCTTATCGTGCTTGCCATCGCATCGTCGATGGGCCGCGAGCCGAAGCGGGCAGCCCCCTCTCCGCTCGTTTCGACCCCCGATCCCACAGCCATGATCGATCAGAGCGTGGGCAAGGCCATGCAGCAGGTCGGCCCGGTCCCCCTCCTCGCCATCGCCTTCATCGCCGGCGTGCTCTTCGGCCGCCGGTAGCGCTCGCCGCCAAAGGGAGCTAATTAAGGGCGCAAGACAGCGTCCTTATATCTCTTTGTGAGTGGGCGCATCCAAACGTGTCAGGCGCCGGCTTAGCTCAGCAGGTAGAGCGGCTGATTTGTAATCAGTAGGTCGGGGGTTCGAATCCTCCAGCCGGCACCAATCTTATGCAAACGCTGAGACACCCGCGTTAGGATCAGGTGTTTTCGCAGTGGGCTTCGGGCAGGCGCCCCTCTCGTCCCAGCGCGGCGGCGTTGCCGTATCCAAATTCGGACATTTGGAGATGATTTAGAGGAGTACGAGGGAAACCACGATGCGCAGCCTGATCGCGGTCACTATTCTCTGCCTCACCTCACTTCCAGCTTTCGCCTGCGTGCTCGACTCCGACTGCGAGCCCGGCACCATATGCTTGGATGGTGTCTGCACCCACGCCCTGAATTCGGATATTGGCGATGGCAATGCCCCGCCGAAGCGGGTGACTGGCAAGACCTGCGACTACGACGGCGATTGCAGCCCAGGCTCCCGTTGCATCAAGGGCTCCGGCACAGAGGGTGTCTGCATAGGTCACTGAGGCCGCTGAGTTACAAGGACGGCGGCGAAGATAGCCCAGCCGCTTCGTCGCCGCGTCACTTTGTCTGGGATTGTCTCTCTCAGCCTCGCCATTTTTTGCTGAAATTTTGTGCGCGGGGCCAGTGCGTTGAGTAGGCCTGCGATCACCTCCTGGGAGCTTGCGGCCACCAATGATTCTCTCGCACGAGCACAAGTTCATCTTCCTCCGGACCAAGAAGACCGCCGGCACCAGCATCGAGCTCGCGCTCTCCGAGCTTTGCGGGCCTGATGACGTCATCACCCCCTTGACCGGGGAGGATGAAGCGCGGCGCGCCGGTCGCCGAGGTGCCCAGAATTGGCGCCTGCATAGCTGGTGGAAGTCGCCGCGGCTGCTGAAGCGCGCCTGGTTCAAATTCTCAGCAAAGGACTACGGCTTCTACAATCATATGAAGGCTGAGGAGATGCGCGCCCATATCGATCCCGCTGTTTGGCGGAGCTATTTCAAGTTTGCCTTCGAGCGCAATCCCTGGGACCGGCAGGTGTCGCTCTATTACCATCGCTATCGCGAGGAGAACGACCGGCCCGATTTCGCCACCTTCATTCACAAGGACAAGAAGGCGCACATCAACAATTTCGGGGTCTACTCGATCGACGGAAATCTTGCGGTGGATTTTCTCGGGCGTTTCGAGACCCTGGAGCAGGATCTGCATTCTGCTCTTGAGCAGGTCGGCCTGAGCACAGCGGCGCTTCCGGGCGCGAAGACGAGGTTCCGCCCCGGCAGCGTCCCCTATCGAGAGCATTACGACGAGGACACGCGCAACATCGTGGCGGAGTGGTATGCGCCTGAGATCAAGCTCCTCGGCTACGAGTTCTGACCGATCGGCTCGCTAGTTGCAGCTGTCGGGGATATTGGGCGATGATTCACTGTAATCGCACGGCGTCCAGTTTGGGTCGCTCGATTTGCTGCCGTAATAGGCGTCTGCCTTAGACCGATTGCCCGCGGCATCCTTCATGAACTCGGCCTTGGTATCCTCGCTGCGGAAGCAATAGGTCTTCCCCCCATAGTCCCCGCTGACCTTGCATGGGGTCTTCATGCCCTTGCCCGAGGCAAGACCCATGGCGTCGAGGCTCTGGTACTCCGCCGAGCCGGCGACGGCAGTTGCCGAGCCAGCCAACAGCATGGCAAGGGCCAAGAGAACGTGAGTCTTGGTCATAACGCCTCCGCGTGGGCCACATGGCCGGAAAACCCACAATACCATCGGTTTGTGTCACTTTGCTGCAACTGTGGTCGACGCGGTTGTGCACCGGAATCTGATGCGGGGGTGTTCTCAACCAGGCACCCTCGGTGCGAGAATTGCATGTTGGGGCCGAGCTGGGGAACGGTCATGCGCGACATTCGCGACGATCTACAGGAGCGTGCGTCTCTCATCGAACAGCAAATCGCTGCGGCAGGCGTCGACTTCGACAAGGCGGTCGAAGCGCTGCAAGGCAAGCTGACGGCAGAGCTTGCCGCACTCGGCGTGGCGATGCTGGCCGAGCACTATAAATCGTTCCTGATGGATAGCCTCGGCGACGGCTGAGGTAAAATCATAAACCAGCTCCGCCGGCGCGGCGCTCCGCCACTACTGCGGAGCGGTGACGTGCCGGCATACGCCCTCCGGCGGCACGCGATCGCACTTGGTATCCCCGGCACACCGGACGGGCAGGCAGAGCATGTGCAAGTGCCGGTGATACATTTGTTCGCAGCCGAAGTCCTTTAGCGGGCCGCACTCGCAGGTATAGTGGCAGCCATGGGTCTCTTGCGTGAGGCCCGATCCGGCGGCGCTTGCCTTGAGCGCCGCGGCGAGGTTGGGGGCACCAGCGTTCGCTCCCTGCCCGGCGAGCGCAAGGGTCGATGCGGCGGCGGCAAGAAATGCAAACCTTGTGCGCCGCATGAGAAAAGCCTCCTTCCGAGACCCGCATCAACATAACTCGGAGGTGTCGACAGAGCGGAAGTCCGGTGCCCCCGGACATACCCAGTCGTGTGGCAAATGTCACTGCGCTCGGGCGAGATGCGAGCGAGAACTCTCCGTCAGCTCAAGCTGATCTTGGGTCGAAGCACTGATCATCAGGGGTGCGAACGATGTGGGGCAAACATCTGATCATTGATATGTCAGCCGGCGAGAGGGAGCGCGTGCAAAGCGCACAGCACATTTCCCGCTTCGTCGAAACTCTGGTCGAGACCATCGGCATGAAGGCTTATGGGGCGCCGCTGCTCGAGCATTTCGCCGAACATCTGCCAGAGGCCGCCGGATACTCCCTCGTGCAACTGATCGAGACTTCGGCCATCACCGGACATTTCTGCGATCTTTCCGGCGATGCCTATATCGACATTCTTTCCTGCAAGGATTTCGATGCTGAACTCGCCGTCGAAGTGGTTCGTGCCGCATTCCGCCCGCAACACATCAACTTCATCACGCTCGTACGCCAAGCCGTCACGCCGCGCACCAGCTACATGCTCGCGGCGGAATACGTGCTTGCCGACGAATGAGGTGCACGATGTTTGCGGGAACGGTCATCCTTGCCGCGCTTTTCTTCACCGTTGGCGGCGTCTTCATGAAGTTCTCGGAAGGCCTCACCAAGTTCTGGCCGACCGTGATCGTCTTTGCCTTGTTCTTGGTCGGAGCCGCGCTGCAAACGCTGGCCATGAAGCGCGAAGATCTCGCCGTCACCTATTTGCTTGTGGTGGGGCTGGAATCGATCCTCGCATTTCTGTTCGGTGTCCTGTTGTTCAGCGAGAGTTGCACTCCGGTGCGCATTGCCGGCGTGCTGCTCATCACCGGCGGCATCGTCTCGCTGCGGTCGGCCCTCTGACTGCTCAGAATCCAGCGAAGGGCCTTCGGCTCAATCGGCGGTGCCGTCGTCCGGGCCGCGCTTTGGCGAGAAGCGGCGCGCGAAGGCGGAAATGGCGGCGTCTCCGCTCTCTGACGCATTTCGCGATTTGTGCAGGGCGTCCTGGATCGCCGTATCGACTTGCTGCAACTGGGTCAGCAGTTCGGCCGCCAGTCCCAAATAGCGGTCGCGGGCGAGCGATATCTCTTCGTTCTGGCGGCGCAGCTCTTCATTGATCGCCTTGAGCCTCACCAGCTCGCTCTCTTGCGCTGCCGCGAGGCCCTTGTGACGATCCCGTTCGGCGATCAGGCGCTGGATCGCAGCCGAAAGCGCGGCGCCCTCACCCGACTGGTCGAGCGGTTGGCGCGGCTCCATTCCCACAATATTTGGCCGGCGCGGCGCGGCGCCCGACCTTTGGGGCGTATCCTCGGCAGCGCCAACCCGTGCCGTGCCGCCCGGTGCCGCCGCGATCTGTGAGGCTTGAATCATTGACCCGTTCCTGAACCGAGGGCCATTCGTCTCGGTTTGTGGCCGAGGATGCAGCCAAGGCGGAACAAGGGGAAGAGACGCGGTGACTTTAACCTTAAGGGCTGGCGCGGCCTTCGGCTGGGGACCCCTGGCGTGCCCCCGCGACAGAAGGCAAAAGCCACGCTATCATTGCCGGATCGGCCAAACGAGCGCGCCGGAACGGGGAACCATGCGCTTATTTCTTCTTGCGGCAGCCTGCATCATCCTCTTTGTCACCGCCATTGTCGGGGGACCCGATGACGGGCTTGCGCTCGATTGTGCCGCGGTGCGCAGCGCCTGCGTCGCCGCCTGCAACGAACGTGAGTCCACACAGGCGGAGTTCCGGGCCTGCTCCAACCGCTGCTCGATTCAAACTTGCCGGGATACCGTGATCCAATGCCGCCCGGGCGATCAAACGCTCTGCAACAACGGCTTTAAGTCTTGCAACAACGGGTGCGATGCCTTGGCGACAATCGCAACCGCCGCCGCCATCCAGAACCAAGCGGCCTGCTCGAGCCGCTGCTGCAGGCAGTTCAAGGTCTGTCTCACCCAGCGGGCCTGCGACGTAAGAACGATCAACTGCCAATAGGCAGATCGGCGTCGATTTTGTGCCTTGAGCGCGCCACCTCTACTGCTTAAGTCTCGCGGGAACGCCTAAAGCCAAATGGCTTGACGCTGCCTTTGACCTCGAGGACACCGTGTGATCCAGTCCGCCACCCCCCTTTCTCGTTATCTTCAACTCGCCGCTTTCCTCGCGCTGCTCGCCTCTCCTGCCGCAGGCCTCGCCCAAGACTTGCCCGAGGGTCACCCGCCGATCGCAAGCGAGCGCACCAGCGATGCACAAGGCCCCAACAGTAAATCGGCGGACAGCGCTGACACTGAGGCAAAGCCCGCTGCCCCGCTTCTGCCGCCTACCTCCATCACGCACCACACCGTCAAGGTCGCAGGTGTTCCGCTCGACTACACGGCGGAAGCCGGGACCATTCCCCTCCGCGGCGCCGACGGCAAGAGCGCGGCTGACGTCTTCTACGTGGCTTACACACGCGAGCCGAAGAACGCCAAGCGTCCCATCACGTTCGTGTTCAACGGCGGACCCGGCGCCGCCGCGGCCTATCTGCATCTCGGTGGCATCGGTCCGCGTGCGGTCGAAGTGAACGCCAAGGGGGAGCTGCAAGGCCCCCCACCCTCCCTCACCGACAATCCGAGCACCTGGCTCGATATGACCGACCTCGTCTTTGTCGATCCCGTGGGCACCGGCTACAGCCGCGCGAGCGAGACGAAGAACGAGGAGAAGTTTTGGGGCGTCGAGCAGGACACCGACGCGCTTACGAACTTCGTGCGCCTCTATCTGATCAAGTCCTCCCGCATGTTGTCGCCGGTTTTTCTCATGGGCGAGAGCTACGGCGGTTTCCGCGCGGCGTCGCTCGCCCGTGCGCTGCAGAAGAGCGGCGCGAATTCGCCGAGCGGCGTCGTCTTGATCTCGCCGGTGCTCGAATTCTCACTCCTCTACGGTGAGGATTACGATCCGCTCTCGTGGGCGCTTGGGCTTCCATCCCTTGCCGCGGTCAATCTCGAGAGCAAGGGTGTGACCGGACGCAGAGCACTCGCCTCAGCCCTCAAGGAAGCCGAGACTTATGCCCTGTCCGATTACCTTGTCGAGCTCGCCTCCGGCGCCGAAGCCGGCGGCAAGGCCGCGAGCGGAACGGTGTCTCGTCTGACCGGCTTGCCGCTCGACGTCGTCGAGCGGCGCCAAGCCCGCATCTCCCCCGCCTTCTTCATCAAGGAGTTCGACCGCACCAACTCCCAGGTTCTCAGCCGTTACGACGGCAGCGTGAGCGCCCCCGATCCCAATCCGACCAGCAGCTGGGCGAACGGCCCGGACCCGGTGCTCGATGCCACAGTTCCGCTGTGGACCGCAGCCTTCGTGCAATATGCCGGGAGCGAGCTCGCCTACAAGACTGACATGACCTACCGCCTGCTCAACCGCGATGCGCGCACCAAATGGGACTTCGGCACGAGCCCGACGCGTCAGGGCTATGCCGGGGTCATTGACGAAGTGCAGGAGGCGCGGTCGGCCAATCCATCGCTCGAGGTGCTGATCGCGAGCGGCTACACCGATCTCATCACCCCTTATTTCGCTTCGAGCTTTCTCGTAAACCAATTGCCGTCGCTGCCGCGCGCGGCGCCGATCAAGGTCGAGACTTATGCCGGCGGCCACATGCTCTATCTCCGGCCCGACGCGCGCGAGGCCCTGAAGCAAGACGCGAAAGGCATGTATGAGCGCGTGATGAAAGCGGCATCCTAGCTCGAGAGCCGCTCGGGCAAGGTGAAGCCGACGCTGCGATCCGGTAGGATGCCCGAATCGGGTCAGGGGGAAGAGGGCCGAATGCCAATGCGGAGCTTATGTGTGGCTGTAGCGCTGATCGCAGCCTCTGCCATCGCGCCGCCGAGCGCCTGTGCCCAAGAGGCAAAGCCGCAAGCCGAGCAGGAAGCGCCGCCTTGGCCGCAATTCAAATCGCCCGAGCGCGGATTCGAGATCGCCTTCCCCAGCACGCCACAAGCGACCAGCGCCGCGGTTGCCGGCCAAAATCCGCTCATTCGTTACAGCTTCGAGGCTTACCAAGGCGACGACACGGTCTATCGGCTGGTGGTGCTCGAATATCCCGCCGGCAAGGCACCGAACCCGCCGGAAGAAGCCCTCTACGTCAAGATGGTGTCGGCCTACGCCAGGGACAGCGAATCGAAGGTGCGCAAGCGTGGCCCCGCGACCATCGCCGGGCGACAAGGATTCGAGGCGATCACCGACGACGGCAAGGGCAAGGTCAATCATCTGGTGAGCATCGTGCAAGCCGGCGACCGCATCTACATGCTGGTCTCCGCCGGCCCGAGGGGCCACGCCACGAGCGATGACGCCGAACGCTTCCGCGACTCTTTCCGCCTCACTGACGGCGAGCCGCAGACCACCGGCAGCACGCCGGCCAGTCCGTCGCCTTAAGCCGCAATCAGGATTTGGCGCGGGGCCGCGCCGCGTCCTTGAGCAGCGCCGCAAAGGCGTGAAAGTCTGCCTTGCGCGGCGAGGTCTTGCGCCAGGCGAGCCCAATCTCGCGTTTAGGCTCAGGTGCCGGGAAGTGCTGCAAGCGGATGTCCTTGCGATCATGCACCTCGCTCGCCACCGCCATCTCGGGCAGGAGCGTGATGCCATAGCCATGGGCGACCATCTGCACCACGGTGGCGAGGCTCGAGGCCCCGAAACTCTCTCGCGCCTCTGGCGTCACCAGACGGCAGAAGGAGAGTGCCTGATCGCGCAGGCAATGACCTTCCTCCAGAAGCAGCAGCCGTTCATGGGAGAGGATGTCGAGGGCTGCCTCTCGCGAGCGCTTGTGGTTTTTCGTGGCGTGGGACGCGAGCACGAACTTGTCGTCGAAGAGATGCAACGTCTCAAGCTCAGGGTCCTCGATCGGCAGCGCAATCAGGATCAGATCGAGGACGCCGCTGCCGAGATCGTGGACCAGGGTTTCGGTGATGGTCTCACGGAGCTGCAGGCTGAGCTCAGGGAAGCGCCGTTGCAGCTCCGGAAGCGCCTCGGGCAGCAGATAGGGTGCGATCGACGGGATGACCCCGAGCTTGAGCGACCCCGACAACACCCGCTCCCGGTGCTTGGCGTAGTCGAGCAGGTCGCGCACCGAGGCGAGGATGGTGCGCCCGCGCCGGACGATTTCTTCGCCCTGCTCCGTCAGCTCGACCCCGGACTTCCGCCGCTCGACGAGACTGACCTCAAGCACATCCTCAAGCTCCCTGATCTGCATGCTGAGCGCCGGTTGGCTGACCGCGCACGCTTCGGCGGCCTCGCCGAAGTGAAGAGTCTCGGCCAGAGCCTCGAGGTAGCGCAGCTGCCGCAGGGTGATCATGGCGATAAGTGCCGCTTATTTGAGCGATAAGGTAAACTTATGACTCGCATAAGGAGATACGAATTGAAATTATCACCTGCGGCGCCCAAATAGAAGAGGAGGATTCGGTGCGGCCAACCGGTTGAGTAAAGG
>NZ_JBOHJB010000032.1:0-34062 GCF_050728395.1 Methyloceanibacter sp. | reverse complement strand
GTGCCGAGCCGCTCAGCGATGCAAGACTGTTCACCGACGCGCCTGACGGAAAATTCTCGTTGAACCTGTTGTGGGACCGGGCGCTTGCCAAGAAGCGCCTCTACGGCATGCGTCTCGACGGGCACTGGATGCATGTCGGTACGCCTGAGGCCCTGGCCGAGGCCGAGACCTGGTTCGAGCACGAAGGTGCCTGACGCCGGCCAAAAGCGCCCGCGGCTCTACACGATCCCGCCCTCGGCGCCATTCCTCTCCACGCTCGCCAGAGCCGTGCTCAACGGCGATCTGCCGGTCCCGGGCGGCGCCAAGCCCGATCCGCTGACGCTGCCGCGCGCCGTCATCTATCTGCCCACGCGCCGCGCGGTCAGGGCTTTGCGCGATGCCTTTCTCGATGCTTCGGGCGGCCGGGCGGCGCTGCTGCCCTCAATCCGCGCGCTCGGCGATCCCGACGAGGACGCCGCGATCATCTTCGGCGCCGAGGGCGGCGCCGATCAAGGCTTCGCAGTGGCCGGCGGAGCGCGGGCGGTCGGCCCGCTCGAGCGGCGCCTTGCTCTGATGCGGCTGGTGCTTGCCTGGAGCGAGACCCTGCGCAAGGGCGCCATCGCCGATCCTTCGGGCCTCGGACCCGTGCCACCGGCCTCCACGCCGGCGCAAGCCTCCTATCTCGCCGCGGACCTCGCCGACCTCATGGACTTCATCGAAAGCGAAGAGGTCGGCCTCTCCGCTCTGCAAGGTCTCGTGCCGGAGGAGCACTCGGAGCACTGGCAGCTGACGGTCGAGTTCCTGAAGATCGTCACCGAGCACTGGCCGGCTCATCTTCGCGACAATGGCCTCGTCTCTCCCACCGCGCGGCGGAATGCGCTGATGGCCTTCGAGGCTGAGCGCCTTATCGCCAACCCACCGGCTGGTCCGGTGATCGCCGCAGGATCGACCGGAACTGTGCCGGCCACGGCGCGGCTCCTCAAAGTCATCGCCTCGCTGCCAAATGGCGCCGTGGTGCTGCCGGGCCTCGACCTGTCGCTCGACGAGGCGAGTTGGCAAAGTCTCGACGACCATCCTGAGCATCCGCAGACCGGCATGGCGGAACTCCTCAACACGCTCGGTGCGACCCGCGACGACGTGCACTACGTGCAAGGCAGCCAACCCAACGTCGAGCGGCGCGCGCGGCTCAAATTCGTGAGCGAAGTGCTGCGTCCGGCGGGCGACACTGATCGCTGGCAGCATTTTCTCAAAGAGGAGGATGCAAGCCTTCCGCTCGCGCTCGCAGGAATTGAGACGCTCGAGACGCCGACGGCGCATGACGAGGCCGAAGCCATCGCGCTCATCCTCCGCTCCACCATCGAGGCACCAGGCAAGACCGCGGCGCTGATAACGCCAGACCGAACGCTTGCCAGGCGCGTGGCGGTGCGGCTCAAATCCTACGATCTCATCATCGACGATTCGGCGGGCGTGCCGGTCGCGCGCACCTTGCCCGGCGCCTTCCTCGACCTCGTCATCAGCGCAGCGGACAGCGGCTTCGCGGCGCCGGAGCTCATGGCGCTGCTCAAGCATCCGCTGACCCTTGCCGGCCGTGCTCCAGGCGACATCAGAAAGGATGCGCGCGCGCTCGAACGGGCCGCCTTCCGTGACATCTATATCGGCCAGGGTCTCGACGGCGTCGCCGACGCGGTCAAGGCCGCGCGAAGCGAAGAGCGCCGCCGCAAGACCGTCACCCTGCCCGAGCAGGAGACGGCGCTGCGCCTGGTCGAGGACCTCAAACGCGCCTTCGCGCCGCTCGCCGCCCTGTTTCAGGACCCATCGCCTCATCCGGCCTCGCGCGTTGCCGAGGCCCATGCCGCCGCCGCCGAGGCGCTCGCCAAAGACCGCACAGACTCCTCGTCGCACCTTTGGCAGGGAGAGGCCGGCGAGGCGATGTCGGTGCTGCTCGCCGAGTTGATGGCGGAGGGCGAACGGGTCCCGCTCAAGCTAACGGACTACGCGCCCTTCTATCGCAGCCTGCTCGCCGGCCGCGTCGCACGCCCGCGCCGGCCGGCGCATCCCCGCCTCTTCATCTGGGGGCCGCTCGAAGCCCGGCTGCAGCAGCCCGACGTGGTGATCCTCGGCAGCCTGAACGAGGGCGTCTGGCCCCGGCCGCAGGAGGCGAGCCCGTGGCTCAGCCGGCCCATGGCCGAGGCGCTCGGGCTCCCGCCGCCGGAGAGGCGCATTGGCCTTTCCGCCCACGACTTCGCCCAAGCAGTCGGAGCGCCGACCATTTATCTCTCACGCGCCGTCAAGGTCGACGGCGTGCCGACCGTGCCGTCGCGCTGGCTGCAGCGGCTCATGGCCCTCGTGGAAGCGGCGAAGGCCACGCCCAGAATCGCGCCGGAGCATCCTTGGGCGGCATGGGCACGCGAGCGCGACAGGGTCGCAAGCTTCCAACCTGCACAGCCTCCCAGCCCGCGCCCGCCGGTCGAGGCGCGCCCGCGCAAGCTCAGCGTCACCCGCATCGAGAAGTGGATCGCCAACCCCTACGAGATCTTTGCCCGCGACATCCTGCGGCTCGAAGAGCTGAAGCCGCTTGGCGCCCTTCCCGATAGCGCGCTGCGTGGCACCATGGTGCATCGCGCCTTGCACGAATTCGCGCGCACCTATTCCGACGAATTACCGGCGGACATCTATGCCGCGCTCGTCGACGTCGCCGACGAGCAGTTCGCCACGCTTGGCGGCTCGCCACGTGTGGAGGCCTTCTGGCGTCCGGCGTTACAGCGTTTCGCGCGCTGGTTCGCGGCAACCGAGCCCGCGCGCCGAGACCGCGCGGTTGCCACACGCACCGAGGTCAAGGGCGCACTCGACCTTGCGGCAGGCGGAGGATTCACCCTCACGGCGCGCGCCGACCGCATCGACATCGGCGAGGACGGTGGCGTGACCATCTACGACTACAAGACCGGCAGGGCGCCGCTCGCAAAGCATGTCGATGAGCTGTTCGCGCCGCAGCTCGCGCTCGAAGCGGCAATCGCCGAAGGCGGCGGCTTCGAGGGGCTCGGCGAGCGGACGGTGGTCGATCTCCGTTACATCGAGGCCTCAGGACGGCACCAAGGCGGCGTGGATCGCGAAGCCGCGCAATCGCCGCCGGGGGACCTTGCCGGGAGGGCACTTGCCAATCTCAGCAGGCTTATCGAGCGTTTCGCCGATCCCGACACCCCTTACGAGGTGAAGCGCCGGCCGGGCGCCGCCTTCGCCAGCCTCTATCGCTACGACGAATACGAGCATCTCGCCCGCATTCAGGAATGGCTCACGCAAGAGCCCGACGAGGAGCCGCGATGAGCGACAAGCCGCCGCTCCTGCTCGAGGCCGACGCCAATCAGGCGCGCGCCTCCGATCCCACGGCGTCAGCCTGGGTATCGGCCAATGCCGGAACCGGCAAGACCGAAGTGCTGGTCAAGCGTGTCTTGCGCCTCTTGCTCGCAAGTTCGCGGCCGGAGTCTATTCTCTGTCTGACCTATACCAAGACAGCGGCTGCGGCGATGCAGAACCGCCTGCTCAAGGAGCTTGCCGATTGGGCGACGAGTCCGCCCGACGATCTGCGCGAGAGGTTGGCGGCGCTTATCGGCCGCGCTCCTGAGGATGAGACGGTGCGCCTGGCGCGGCGGCTGTTCGCCCAGGCGCTGGAGGCTCGGGGCGGACTCAAGATCTACACCATCCACGGATTTTGCGAGCGCCTGCTCCAACGCTTTCCGCTCGAGGCGAACGTCACACCGCATTTTGCGGTGCTCGACGACCGCGACCGGGCGGAGATGCGGGGCGACGCCTTCGACGCCACGATCGCCAGTGCCGCGGAGAACAGAGATAGCACGCTCGGCCAGGCGCTCGCCAAGATCATCGCGGTCACGAGCGAGGACTACTTTCGCAAGGTGGTCGATGCCGTGCTCGCCAAACGCGCCGAGCTCGCGCTCCTGATGGCCCATCACGATTCCCGCCCCGATTGGGCCGAGGCAGAGGCTGCCGCGCTCAAGCACCTGCTCGACGTCGCCGGCGACACCGAGCACGCCCTCCTTGCCGAGCTTGCCGGCGTTGTTACCGACGAAGAAATCGACGCCGCCACCGTTGCCTTCGCTGCGTTCGGCAGCACCGCCAAGACCGACAGGGATGCCGAGACCGGTTTGCGCGAGGCCAGGGCCAGCGACGGCGAACGCCGCGTGGCCGCGCTCGCCGAGATCTTCCTGACCGGACCCGGCGAGACGAAGGACAAGGTATGCACCAAGGCCTTTGCCGAGGCCGAGCCTGAGATCGTGCGGACGCTCATGCGCGCCCAGACCCGCTTCGCCGGCCTCGATTTGCGGCTGGCGCATTTGCGCATGGCCGAAGTGAGCGGCGCCTTGCTCATCCTCGCCGACGCGATTCAGTCCGACTATGAGCGGCGGAAGCGCGCGGAAGCCGCTCTCGACTACGACGATCTCATCATCAAGACCCAAGACTTGCTCTTGAGCGCCGGGGCGGCGGCCTGGGTGCTCTACAAGATCGGCGGCGGCGTCGACCATATCCTGGTCGACGAGGCTCAGGATACCAACCCGGCGCAATGGACCATCATCGAGCGACTGGCGGACGAGTTCTTCGCCGGCGAAGGTGCTTGCGCCAAGCTCCGCACGCTGTTTGCGGTCGGCGACGAGAAACAGTCGATCTACAGCTTTCAGGGTGCCGACCCCGCTCGCTTCGGCGAAGTTGGACGCGCTTTTCGCGCCAAGGCGGCTGCCGCGCAGCGCCTGTGGCAGGACGTTCCGCTTAACCTGTCCTTCCGCTCGACGGAGCCGGTTCTCGAGGCGGTCGATCGGGTGTTTGCCAACCCGACCGCCGCGGGCGGACTTACCTCGCTGGCAGGCGCGGTCATCAAGCATCATGCCTTCCGCCAAGGCGAGGCTGGCCTGGTCGAGCGTTGGGAGGTGCATAAAGAAACCAAGTCCCCGCAGGCAGATGCATTCGAACCGTGGAACGAGCAGCGCGGCGGGGCACGTTCGGTCGATGAGCTTTGCGCGCGGATTGCGGCGCTCATCAAGCATTGGCTGACCACCGGCGAAGAGCTTGGTGCGGTGGGGCGCAAGATCAAGGCGGGCGACGTGCTGATCCTGGTGCGGCGGCGCGATCCTTTCACCAGACCGATGTTCCGCGCGCTGAAGCGGGAGGGTGTGCCGGTGGCCGGCGCCGACCGCATGCGCCTCATGGACCAGCTTGCCGTGCAGGACCTCGTGGCGCTCGCCGACGTGCTGCTGATGCCTGAGGACGATCTTGCGCTCGCCGTGGTGCTCAAGAGCCCGCTGTTCGGGCTCGACGATGAGGCCCTGTTCGAGGTCGGCTTTGGGCGGAGCGGTTCGCTGTGGAGCGCGCTCACGGCGAAGGCCGGCGTCGATGCGCGCTTCGCCGAGGCGGCGGCCACGCTCGCCCGCCTGCTGTCCCGCGTCGACTTGCAGGCGCCTTATGAATTCTTCTACGACCTGCTCGAGCGCGACGCCCAGGCAATGCGCAAGCGCATGCTCACCAGGCTCGGGCCGGAGGCGGCAGAGGCGCTCGATGAGTTCCTCGATCTCGCCCTTGCCTATGACCGGGACGAAGCTCCCTCGCTACAAGGCTTCATCGATGAGCTCCGCGCGAGCGATATCGAAATCAAGCGCGACATGGAGCAGGAGCGCGACGAGGTCCGCATCATGACCGTGCACGGCGCCAAGGGCCTGCAGGCGCCAATCGTATTCCTGCCCGACACCTGCATGACGTCCCGGGCGCAAGCGCCGCGGATCTTTCCGCTGGAGCGGCCTGGCACGCCGCCAGGCACGGTCGGCCATCTCCTCTGGGCGCCTGCGGGGCACTCCGATCTTGAGGTCCTGGCGACGTCCAAGGACGGCCTCCAGCAGGCCGAACGCGATGAGTACAACCGGCTGCTCTATGTTGCCATGACCAGGGCGCGCGACCGGCTCTATATCTGCGGCTGGGAGGGCACGAAGAAGCGAGAAAGGAACTGCTGGTACGACCTCGTGGCGCAAGCGACGGCCGGCCTTCTCACCGAGACCACCGGTTACGACGGAAAGACCGTGTGGAGGCATGAGAACGAGCCAACGATCACGGCCAAGAAGGCCGCAGAGAGCGAGGCGCAGACCAAGGCAGCCCCGCTGCCGGACTGGGCGACCAAGCCAGCGCCGGCGGAGCGCTCACGGGCGATCCTGACGCCGTCAGGGCTTGGCGCCCTCCTCGGCGACGCGGCACCCCCCTACCCCGAGCAGCCGCCGCTCGGGCCAAAGGAGCTTGCCGACAACCTGCGCTTCGCCCGCGGCCGGCTGGTGCACACGCTGCTGCAATATCTGCCTGAGGTGGCAGCCGCCGATCGGGAGGGTGCGGCGCGAAGCTTCGTCGCCGTACGCGGGCGCGACCTGCCGCAAGAGATGCGCGCGGAGATCGTGACCGAGACGCTCGCCATCGTGCAGGACCAGAGCTTCGCGCCGCTCTTTGCGCCCGGCAGCCTCAGCGAGGTGCCGGTGGTGGCAAGGCTCGGCGAGGGCGGCGACGCGCGCGACCTGTCCGGCCAGGTCGATCGGCTGGCGATCCTCGACGACGCCCTGCTCGTGCTCGACTACAAGACGAATCGGCCACCTCCTTCCACCCCCGATGACGTGGCGCCGGGCTATATCGCGCAACTTGCCGCCTATCGCGCGGCGCTCCGCCTCATGTTCCCGAAGCGAACGTTGCGGGCGGCGATCCTGTGGACCGATGGGCCGAAACTCATGGAAATCCCATCAACACTGCTTGATCTGGCAGAACGCCGCATGCTGCAGGAAGGCCCCAGCCTTGACGTTCCCGGGGTGCGCACCTAGGTTCGCTTTTTGACCACAAGACCGGCCACTTTCGGGGGTCGAATGCCGGCGACCTAGGAGAAGCAAATAAATGGCAACTGCAACTGTTTCCGACGATACCTTCGAGGCCGACGTATTGAAGTCGTCCACCCCCGTCGTGGTGGACTTCTGGGCCGAATGGTGCGGCCCTTGCCGGCAGATCGCACCGGCGCTCGAGGAGATCGCCAACGAACTCAACGGCAAGGTCAAGATCGTCAAGCTCAACATCGATGAGAATCATCGCACGCCGTCGCGCTACAATGTGCGGGCGATCCCGACGCTGATGATCTTCAAGGACGGCCAGCTGGCGGCGACGCAGACTGGCGCGCTTCCCAAGGGCAGGCTTGCCGACTGGATCAGCGGGACCATCGGCGTCGCCGCCGTCTAGCTTCCATGCAGCTTGAGAACGTGGCCCGCTAAATAGAGCGAGCCGCAGATCAGCACGCGTCCCGGACGCCCGAGTGCCGCGCGCGATTGCATCAGCGCGTGCGCCACGCCGCTCGTAGGCGTCACGTCGAAGCCTTCGCTCGCGGCGATCTCCGCCAGAGCATCGGCCGAGAACGCATTCGCCTCCTCGGGAATCGGCACGGTGTAGACGCGCTCGACTAGCCCCTTGAATGGAGCGATGAAGGCGTGGGCGTCCTTCGTCTCCATCATCCCCCAAATGAGATGAACGGCGCGCGGCACGCGCTCCTCGAATTCGGCGAGCGCATGCGCTATGGCTTGGCCGCCGGCGGCATTGTGCCCGCCGTCGAGCCAGATCTCGGTGCCCTCGCCCGCATATTGGTGAAGCGCGCCTTCGCCGAGGCGCTCAAGCCGCGCCGGCCATTCGGCATGGGTCAGTCCCCGCTCAAGCGCCTCGATAGTGAGCGCGTCGCCGAAGGTGACGCTCGCGGTGGCGATGGCAGCACCAGCATTGTCGATCTGATGCCGCCCGTTGAGGCGCGGCAAAGGAAGGTCGATCAGCCGCGAGGAGGTCTGGAAGATCAACCTGCGGTGCTGCTCGAACACGTCGAAGTCGCGCCCGAACACGTGGAGCGGCGCGCCGATCTCCTCTGCCCGCGCTTCGATGACCCGAAACGCTTCGGTTTCCTGGCGTCCAACGATGCAGGGGACGCCGGGCTTGAGGATGCCGGCCTTCTCGCCTGCTATCGCCGCAAGCGTGTGGCCAAGGAAGGAGACGTGATCGATGGAGATTGGGGTGATGGAGGTGGCGAGCGGCTTCTCCACGACGTTGGTCGCATCGAGCCTGCCCCCCAACCCGGTTTCGAGCAGCAGCACATCGGCGGGCGTATCGGCGAAGGCGAGGAAGGCGGCAGCCGTGGTGATCTCGAACAGGGTGATCAGCTCGCCGGCATTGGCAGCCTCGGCGCGGGCGAGGCAGTCGACCAGCCTGTCTTCGGTGATCGGAGCACCGCCATCGGAGCCGGCAAGCAGAATGCGCTCGTGGAAGTTGACGAGGTGCGGGGAGGTGTAGACATGCACGCGCTTGCCCAAGGCCTCGGCGATGGCGCGGACGAAGGCGATCAGCGATCCCTTGCCGTTGGTGCCGGCGACGTGGACCACCGGAGGCAGCTTGCGCTCAGGATGGTCAAGCGCCGCGAGTAGACGCTCGATGCGTCCAAGCGACAGATCGATCGATTGCGGGTGCAGCGCCTTGAGGCGCTCGAGCAGCGTGAGGCTCTCCGAGATCGAGGGCAGTGGAATGCGGCCCTCGTCGCTGTGGGGCAAGGTGGTCAAGGAGATTGGCCTTAGACGCTTCGCGGCGGACGAGGTTCGGCAGGGGTGCCGAAGGGCTCGTTCAAACGATCGTCGTCGTCGTCCTCGACCTCGATATCCACGATCTCGCCGTTGCCGCCGAGCCTCGCGAGCGTCGCAGCCGGCGCCGGATGCGAATTCATGCCGTCGAGATGCTCGGGAAGGGCGATGTCGCGACCAGGCCTGGTGTGGGTCAGCAGGTGGCAGATGCGGCCAAGCGTGTCACGCAGTCGATGGCGATGCACCACCATGTCGACCATGCCGTGGTCGAGCAGATATTCGGCGCGCTGGAAACCGTTGGGGAGCTGCTCGCGGATGGTCTGCTCGATGACGCGCGGACCGGCGAAGCCGATGAGGGCGCCGGGCTCGGCAATGTGGATGTCGCCGAGCATGGCGTAGGAGGCGGTGACGCCGCCGGTGGTCGGATGGGTCAGCACCACGATATAAGGAAGCTTCGCCTCGCGCAGCTCCTGCACCGCCACGGTGGTGCGCGGCATCTGCATGAGCGAGAGAATGCCTTCCTGCATGCGCGCGCCGCCGGAAGCGGCAAACAGAACGAACGGGCTTTGCTGCTTCACTGCCGTGCGCATGCCGGAAATCACCGCTTCACCGGCGGCGGTGCCGAGCGAGCCGCCCATGAAATCGAAATCCTGGACGGCGGCGACGATCTTGTCGCCTTGCAGCTTGCCGGCGCCGACAAGGACCGCGTCGGCAAGGCCGGTCTTGCCGCGGGCGTCCTTGATGCGGTCGGTGTAGCGCCGCTCGTCGCGGAATTTGAGCGGGTCGATCGGCACCTCGGGAAGAGCGATGGTCTCGTATTCGCCGCCGTCGAACAGGCCTTTCAGCCGCGCCGGTGCCGAGACGCGCATGTGGTAATTGGAGCCTGGAACCACGAACTGGTTGGCTTCGAGATCCTTGTAATAGATCATCTGCCCGGTTTCGGGGCATTTGACCCAAAGATTGTCCGGCATCTCCTTCTTGCGAAGGATGCTGCGGATCTTGGGCCTGACGACGTTGTTGATCCAGTTCACGGGACTACCAAACGGTCAAAAAGCAACACTCACCTTAAACTCGAAATCGTGCCTAAAGCGCGGCGGCGGCGGCTGGAGCGCGGAGCGCCGAAGCGAGCTGCTCCACGAGCGCCAGAGCCTTGGGGCCGGTTTCGGGCGTCGCCTTGCCTTCGGCATCGAGACTTTGAGCGATCGCCGACACAAGCGCCGAGCCAACCACCACACCCTCGGCGATCCTGGCGATGGCGCTCACCTGCTCCCTGGTCTTCACGCCGAAGCCGACGGCGATCGGGAGCTTGGTCGCCGCCTTGATGCGGGCCAAATGGGCGCCGACATCGGCAAGATTCGGCGCAGCCGTGCCCGTAATCCCGGCAATCGACACGTAATAGACGAAGCCCGAGCTATTGGCGAGCACCGCCGGCAGGCGCTTGGCGTCGGTCGTCGGCGTCGCCAGGCGAATGAAGTTCAGCCCTGCCTCGCTTGCGGGCGGGCGAAGCTCGGCATCTTCCTCTGGCGGCATGTCGACCACGATCAAGCCATCGACTCCGGCGGCGACCGCGTCCTTCAGGAAACGGTCAACGCCATAGATATATATGGGGTTGTAATAACCCATTAGCACGATGGGCGTGGAATCGTCGTTCTCGCGGAAGGCCTTAACCATGCGAAGGGTCTTGACCATGGTCTGACCCGCGGCAAGCGCGCGCTGCGAGGAGGCCTGGATCGCCGGCCCGTCAGCCATGGGATCGGAAAAGGGCATGCCGAGCTCGATGATATCGGCACCGGCGCCCGGCAGCGCTTTCAGCAGTTTGAGCGAGGTTGCCTGGTCCGGGTCGCCGGCGGTGATGAAGGTCACGAGCCCAGCGCGCCCCTGGCGCTTCAAATCGGCAAACCTGCGATCGATCCTGGTTTGGGTCATGACAGCGCCTGCCGATCACCTCCCCCCTTGCGGGGGAGGTCTGCTCGCCGCCGTTTTGCGGCGAGCAGGGAGGGGGGTGCAGCCTCGAGCTCGGCCGCTATTAGCTCCAGTACGCCCTGGGTATTTTGCAGCACATCATTGTTCCAGAACAGAAGCACTTTGTAGCCGCGCGTTGCGAGCCAAGCCGTCCTTTTGTCGTCATGCCTTGTCGCTGCCGCAGCTCCGTGCTGACCGCCATCAAGTTCGATAATCAGCATCAGGTCGTGACAAACAAAATCGACGATGTACCGGCCAATTGGTGCTTGACGCCGAAACGATGCGCCGCGGAAGCGATGTGCGCGCAGATGATACCAAAGCCTCCACTCGGCTCTGCTCATTGAGCTTCTTAGATTTCGGGCAACTCCGAGTTGGCGTGACGACACCTCGCTGTGAGGCATACCCCCCTCCCTAACCCTCCCCCTCAAGGGGGGAGGGGATCACGCTGTGCCTTTGGGAATGCGTCCTCACCATAGTCAGTTTCTGCCTCGCGTCTTGGCGCTCAAATAGCTTGCGACGGAGTCGAGGTCCTTGTCGCCGCGGCCGGAAAGATTGACCACCATCAGGTGATCCTTCTTCTTCCTCGGCGCGAGGTCGAACACGCGGGCGAGCGCGTGCGCCGGCTCGAGCGCCGGGATGATGCCTTCGAGCTTGCTGCAAAGCTGGAACGCGGCCACCGCCTCGGCATCGGTTGCCGAGAGGAATGTCACGCGGGCCATGTCGTTGAGCCAGGCGTGCTCGGGGCCGATGCCGGGATAATCGAGCCCGGCGGAAATCGAATGCGCTTCCTCGATCTGGCCGTCGTCGTCCATCAACAGATAGGTGCGATTGCCGTGCAGCACGCCGGGCCTGCCGCCGGCGATCGAGGCCGCGTGCTTGCCGCTGTCGAGGCCGAGGCCGGCAGCTTCGACGCCGTAGATTTCGATCCCACGCTCGTCGAGGAACGGATGGAACAGGCCCATGGCATTGGAGCCGCCGCCGATACAGGCGATCAGCGAATCCGGCAGGCGGTTTTCGGCCGCAAGCATCTGATCGCGCGTCTCACGGCCGATGATCGACTGGAAGTCGCGAACCATCGCCGGGTAAGGGTGCGGCCCTGCCACCGTGCCGATGCAATAGAAGGTGTCGTGCACATTGGCGACCCAGTCGCGCAATGCCTCGTTCATCGCATCCTTGAGCGTCTTGGAGCCCGATTCGACGGCGCGAACCTCGGCGCCGAGGATCTTCATCCTGAGCACGTTCGGCTTCTGCCGCTCGACGTCCACCGAGCCCATATAGACGATGCAGGGCAGCCCGAACTTCGCGCACAAGGTCGCGGTGGCGACGCCATGCATGCCGGCGCCGGTCTCGGCGATGATGCGCGTCTTGCCCATGCGCATGGCCAGCATGATCTGGCCGAGCACATTGTTCACCTTGTGCGCGCCGGTGTGATTGAGCTCCTCGCGCTTGAAATAGATCTTGGCGCCGCCGCAGTGCTGCGTGAGCCGCTCGGCAAAATAAAGCGGCGACGGCCTGCCGACGTAAGTTGCGAGATGGTGATCCATCTCGGCCTGGAAGGACGGATCGGCCTTGGCGTCGTTATAGGCCCGCTCCAGATCGAGGATCAGCGGCATCAGCGTTTCGGCGACGAAGCGTCCGCCATAGAGGCCGAAATGGCCGCGCTCGTCGGGCCCAGTGCGGTAGGAGTTGAGCGGGGGCTGGCTGAGGGGAGCACTCATGAGCCAATAGCCTTCTTCAACGGGCGGAACGCCTTGACCGCCTGAATGAACCTGCGCACCAGCTCGGGGCCCTTCTCGCCGGGCGCTCGCTCGACGCCTGAAGACACGTCGACCATGTCGGCGTCCGTCGCGACCAACGCCTCCCAGACATTGTCAGGGCCGAGCCCGCCGGACAGCGCGAAGGGACGCTCGACCAGAGGACCCCTAAGGGCGCGCCAGTCGAAGGCGAGCCCGTGACCGCCGGAAAGCTCTGAGCCCGCAGGCGCTTTGGCGTCGAACAGGATCATATCGGCGATGCCCCGGTAGGCGGCGGCTTTCCCCACATCATCTTCGGTAGCGACGCCGATGGCCTTGATCGCGCGCAAGCCTGAACGCGCCTTGATCGCCGCCACCCGCGCTGGCGACTCGCTGCCGTGGAGCTGAAGCAGGCTGGGGCGGACGGTGGCAAGGATCTCATCAACCAAGGCATCGTCGGGATCGACCAGAACCGCGACCGTCTCGATGCGCCCCAAGGCAAGCTCGGCGAGCGGCCGCGCGGCGTCAGGCGCGATATAGCGGGGGCTCTTGGGGAAGAACACGAGGCCGACATAGTCGGCGCCGGCAGCAACTGCCGTGTCCGCGATCTCTCGCGTCCGCACGCCGCAAATTTTCACCTTCACCGGCACCTGGCAGACTTTCCATGGCTGGGGGTGCAGGGGCCCTCAAACAGCGCCCAGGCGGGGGCCACCCTAGGCAATTCGGGGGCCGAAGTCTATCGCAGTGCAACAAACCGCCCCCAAGGAGGCTTTCAATCGGCGGCGAGGCGGGCGCGCCGCGGGTGGGCGTCGAGGCCTTCCAGCTCCTTCTCCAGGCGGTCGGCCTGGCGGCGCCAGGTCGAGGCCTCGCGGGCTTCGACCCGCGCCGTCTTTCGCCATTTGCCCTGGCCGAGCCAGGTCGCAATCCCGCCAATGACGAGCCCAAGGGCGAAAGCGCCAAGCAGGAACAGGAATAATGGCGCCTCGATGCCGAAGCCGGCATTGGCGTCAAACGGATTGAGTCCGAGCATGACCGGCTTGCGGTTGACGACGGCGAGCGCCACGAGCAATACGCCGAGCGGGACGACAATCAGGACGGCGACCAGTTTACGCATCACGGCCGCTCCATCGGGACGAGGCTAGGCCGCCCCATCCTCGCGGTTCAGGCGCTCGCGCAGCTCCTTGCCGGTCTTGAAGAAGGGCACGAACTTGTCTTCGACAAAGACGGTGTCGCCGGTGCGCGGATTGCGACCCTGGCGGGCGGCGCGGTGCTTCACCGTGAAGGCGCCGAAGCCGCGCAGCTCGACCCGGTCACCGCGGGCAAGCGCGCCAGTTATTTCATCGAGCACGATGTTGATGATGCGCTCGACGTCGCGCTGAAAGAGGTGCGGGTTGGCCGCAGCCACGCGCTGAATCAATTCCGACTTGATCATGATTGCCCCACAATGCCGGCTTGCCGGCAGCAGCCCCCGCTAGCTACCCGCAGGGTGCCAAAGCGAAACTAGACCGTCAAGCCTAAGTCCTTCCGAAACTTGACCGAATAGGGATGCAAAGTTGCCGGCGGAACTGCCGAGAGAGGACGCGATCGAGCCGAACAGCCAGCCAAAAATGCCGCCGCCTTCGGTCCTGGGCTTCCACTCGACCACGGAAAGTCCGGTAGCAACGTCGCGCTTCTCTTGCAGCCACCTCTTGGCAGCCCTTTCGTCGCCGATCTCGTCGACGAGCTTGAGCGCCAAGGCCTGCCGCCCGGAATAGACGCGGCCGTCGGTCAAGCCGGGCACTGCGGCCGGCTCGAGGTTGCGGCGCTTGCCGACAAGATCCACGAACCAGACTTTCGCCTCCTGCACCATTTCCGCGGCGAGCGCCCTGCCCTTCTCGTCGGTGGGCTCGAAGGGATTGGGAACCGCCTTCAATGGCCCGCTTTTCACCTCCTCGACCTTCACCCCGAGCGTGCGCATGAGCTCGGAAACGTCGGCCCACTGGAAGATGACTCCGACCGATCCGGTGATGGTGTTGCCGTAGACGAAGATGCGGTCGGTGGCGAGCGCCACGATATAGGCGGCTGAGGTGGCGAGCGTGCCGCAAACCGCGACCACAGGCTTCTTCCCGCCGAGGCGGCGGATCGCATCGTACATCGCTTCGCCGCCGGTGGTGGTGCCGCCCGGGCTGTTGATGTCGAGGATCACCGCCCTCACCTGGCTCGACTTGCCGACCTTGTCGAGGAGCTCGAGCATCTTCTGATCGTCGGTGATGAGGCCGCTCACCGATATGCGGGCGATGTGCGGCAGGAAGCTGCCGGAGCCGGCCAGGCGCTGATCGCCGGCCATCACGAGGGCGATGACGAAGACGGCGAGCACGATCGCGGCGAGCCGCCAAGCGGTGAGCCGCCGCCTGAGACGGCGGCGCTCGATCACGGTCTCGGCTTCGATCACGGTCTCTTCTCTCTAGAAGATCGACAGCCTGGAGAGGCGGAAGTCCGGGCGCGGCTCGCGGCCCCCCGGATTACTCCTCGGCCTCCGCCGAATCCTCGGTCTTGGCAGCCTCGCTCTTGGTCTTGCTCTTGCGCTTCGGCTTCTCGGCGACCTCATCGCCGTCATCTTCCTTGGCCTTGCTCAAGGCGGCACCGAGAATGTCGCCGAGCGAGGCGCCGCTATCGGTCGAGCCGTATTGAGCGACGGCCTCCTTCTCCTCGGCGATTTCCAGCGCCTTGATCGACACCCCGACCTTGCGCGCCTTGGCATCGACCTGGGTCACCACGGCGTCGAACTTCTCGCCAACGCCGAAGCGGTCAGGCCGCTGCTCGGAACGGTCGCGAGAGAGGTCGGAGCGGCGGATGAAGCTGGTCAGGTCGTGATCGACGAGCTTGACCTCGAGCCCGCTGTCCTTCACCGCGACGACTTCGCAGGTCACCCGCATGCCCTTCTTGAGCTTGGCGGACGGCGCACCGGAAGCAAACGGATCGGGCGTGAGCTGCTTGACGCCGAGGCTGATGCGCTCCTTCTCGGAGTCGGCTTCGAGCACCACGGCTTTGACGTTGTCGCCCTTGTTGTAGTCCTTGAGGGCGTCCTCCCCGGACTTGGACCAGTCCAGATCCGACAAGTGCACCATGCCGTCGATACCGCCATCGAGCCCGATGAACAGACCGAACTCGGTGATGTTGCGGATCGGGCCTTCGATATTGGTGCCGGGTGGATGATTGGCGGCGAAGGCGACCCAGGGATTCTCCTGGGTCTGCTTGAGGCCGAGCGAAATGCGGCGCTTCTCGGGGTCGACCTCGAGCACCTGCACCTCGACCTCCTGGCTCGTCGAGATGATCTTGCCGGGATGGATGTTCTTCTTGGTCCAGCTCATCTCCGACACGTGGATCAGTCCCTCCACGCCGGGCTCGAGCTCGACGAAGGCGCCATAGTCGGTGATGTTGGTGACGGTGCCCTTGAGCCGCGAGCCCACCGGATATTTGGCGGCGATACCCTCCCAAGGATCGGCTTCGAGCTGCTTGATGCCTAAGCTGATGCGCTGGGTCTCGGGATTGATGCGGATGATCTGCACCTTGACGCTATCGCCGACGTTCACGACCTCGCTCGGATGGGCGACGCGCCTCCATGCCATGTCGGTGACGTGCAACAGACCGTCGATGCCGCCGAGATCGATGAAGGCGCCGTAGTCGGTGATGTTCTTGACCACGCCCTCGATGACCTGACCTTCTTCCAGCCGCGCCACGATCTCGCTGCGTTTTTCGGCGCGCGTCTCTTCGAGCACGGAGCGTCGCGACACCACGATGTTGCCGCGGCGGCGGTCCATCTTCAGGATCTGGAACGGCTGCGGCATATTCATCAGCGGTCCGACGTCGCGGATCGGTCGAATATCGACCTGGCTGCCCGGCAGGAAGGCCACGGCGCCGTCGAGATCGACGGTGAAGCCGCCCTTGACCCGGTTGAAGATCACGCCTTCGACGCGTTCGCCGGCCTTGTACTTCTCCTCGAGCCGCGTCCAGCTCTCCTCGCGGCGCGCTTTCTCGCGCGACAGCACGGCCTCGCCCATGGCGTTCTCGACGCGCTCGAGATACACGTCGACCTCGTCGCCGACGGAGAGATTGGCGGGGCGGCCGGAGACGCCAAATTCCTTCAGGGGAATGCGGCCCTCGGTCTTGAGGCCGACATCGATCACCGCAACGTCCTTCTCGATCGCGACGATGGTGCCCTTGACGACGTTGCCTTCCTGCAGCGCCGTGGTGGTCAGCGACTCTTCGAGCAGGGCCGCGAACTCGTCGTGGCTCGGATGGCTGATGCTAGCCTGCGGTTCGTTCATCAAAACTCTCTAGTCCCTTCCAATCGTATTGCCCGTCTTCGCCGCCGGCGATGAAGCCGGCAAAAGCACGGGGTCAAGCGTGTCCACAGCTGACGCGCCGCTTGAGGTCTACCGCCAGAATTTCGCGGAAAACTTCGGAAATGGTATGCCAATGCGATAAGGGGCGCTGCCTCAACCGGCGTACCCTGCACGGCCCATCGCAGCGTCGATCAGATCGATGGCAGCCCTGAATGCGGCGTCTATATCCAAATTTGTAGTATCGAGCAAGTGCGCGTCAGGGGCCTGGCGCAAGGGCGCCGCGGCGCGGTGCTTGTCCCGTTCGTCGCGCCGCCGGATATCGCATAGCACCTCGGCTTCGCTTAAGTCGATTCCGCCGCCTTTTAGCTCGATATAGCGCCGCCGGGCGCGTTCCTCAGGCGTCGCCGTCACAAATAATTTCACGTCGGCCTCGGGGCAGATCACCGTGCCGATGTCCCGTCCGTCGAGCACCGCGCCCGATTTGGCGCGGGCGAAGCTCCGCTGATAGGCGAGTAGCTCGTTGCGCACCTCAGGATGCTTGGCGACAAGCGAGGCCGCTTCGCCGAGGCCCGGTTTCCTGAGGCGCGGATCGCCGAGCGTGCGCGGGTCAAGCGCCTTGGCGCTTTTGAGCGCCTCGATTGCGTCGGCCGGATCTCCTCCACGCGCCAAGGTATCGCGCGCAACCGCGCGGTAGAGCGTGCCGGTGTCGAGATAGGCAAGGCCGTAATGCGCGGCGATGCGCTTGGCGATCGTGCCCTTGCCGGAGGCCGCCGGCCCGTCGATGGCGATGATCATCGGAACTGGGCTCCGAGTTTCGTCATCAGTGGCACGAAGGCCGGGAAGCTCGTGGCGATCATGCCCACGTCGTCGACGGCGACCGGCTGTTCGGCGCCAAGGCCAAGGGTGAGAAACGCCATGGCGATGCGGTGGTCCATGTGCGTTTCGACCACGCCGCCCCCGGGCACGCTGCCCTTGCCAACGAGGATGAGATCGTCGCCCTCGATGCTCGTCTCTACGCCGCAAGCGAGGAGCCCGGCCGCGGTGGCGGCGAGACGGTCGCTCTCTTTCACGCGAAGCTCGGCAAGACCGCGCAAGCGCGTCTCGCCGTCAGCAAAGGCGGCAAGCACCGCGAGCACCGGATATTCATCGATCATGCTCGGCGCGCGCGAAGCCGGAACATCAACGCCGCGAAGCGCGCCAGCGCGCACCCGAAGGTCGGCCGCAGGCTCGCCGCCTTGCAAACGGAGGTCAAGCAGCTCAACGTCCCCGCCCATCTCACGCACCGTCTCGATGAAGCCGGCGCGGGTTGGGTTCATGAGCACGCAGTCGAGCACGATGTCGGAGCCCTCGCAGATGAGGCCGGCGGCGATGGCGAAGGCGGCAGAGCTCGGGTCACCAGGAATGGCGATGGAGGTTCCGCCGAGCTCGGCGTCGCCGCGGACCGTGACGGCGCGGCGGCCGTCGTCCTCGTCCTTCACCGAGATCTCGGCGCCGAAATGGGTGAGCATGCGCTCGGTGTGGTCGCGGGAGGCAAGCGGCTCGATCACCGTGGTGCGCCCCGGCGCATGCAGACCTGCGAGCAGCACCGCAGACTTCACTTGCGCCGAAGCGACCGGAGATGCGTAAACGATGGGGACGAGATCGGGCGTGCCCCTGACGGTGAGCGGGAGCGTGGTGCGCGCGTCGTCGTCGATGGCGAGCCCCATGCGTTGCAGCGGCCTCAGCACGCGCGCCATGGGACGGCGGCAGAGCGAGGCATCGCCGGTGAAGCGCGCCTCCATATCGTGGCCAGCGACCACGCCGAGCATCAGCCTCGAGCCGGTGCCGGAATTGCCGAAATCGAGATCCTCCATTGGCGCCCGCAGGCCGCCGACACCCTGACCGGTCACCTCCACGCCGCCATCGACGTGGCGGATCTGGGCCCCGAGCGCCACCACCGCCTTTGCCGTGGCCAAGACATCCTCCGCCTCAAGCAGGCCGGTGATGCGGGTGCGCCCCGTGGCCAGCGCGCCCAGAATGAGGGCGCGATGGGAGATCGATTTATCGCCGGGAACCCTGATCGTGCCGGCAAGGGCCCGCGTGGGAACGGCGGAAAGTGGCTGCGACATGGACCTTGGATTTTCAGTCTTTGGGCGCTTTCGATAGCTTTTGACAGCACCAGGCAAGCGTGGCAATGGGGGGCGAAGCACATCAAGCATCGAGGACGTCAATGTCGAAACCCGCGAGAGGGAGCAAGCGCGTTTGCCAGAGCTGCGGCGCGCGGTTTTACGACTTGGGCCGGACGCCGATCGTCTGCCCCGCCTGCCAGGCCGTCTACCAGGTGACGCAGCCGACATCGCGGCGCGGAGAGCGGGCGCCGGTGCCGGAGGTACGGGAGAAGGTGGTGCCGAAGGTCGAGGCCGTTGCGCTCGAACCCGAGACGATCAGCCTCGAAGAGGTCGAGGAGGCCGGCGAGGACGCGGCGATCGAAGATGAGGAGATCGTCGATCTCGGCGAGGAGGCGGAAATTCCCGCGGCCGGCGAGGATGACACCTTCCTGGAGGAGCCTGAAGGCGATGAGGAGGCCGATGTCTCCGGCATTGTCAGCGGCCCCGAGAAGGAGGAGGGCTGATTCCAGGAAACCGAAGTCAGAGGTCAGAAATCAGAAGCGTATTTTCGCTTGAACCCCGGTCTGCACGGACCTAATTCAAGAACCCGGAGCCGGACGCTCTGGCTTCCGACTTCTGATGTCTGACTTCTGAAGGGGCCATAGCTCAGTTGGGAGAGCGCGTGAATGGCATTCACGAGGTCGGCGGTTCGATCCCGCCTGGCTCCACCAAATCACACAAAAAAGAGCGGGGCGGTCGCTGCGACCACCCCCTCCTAAAGCCTTGCCTCTCTAAACCGCCTCGTCCAAACGGGCGGGCGCGCGCCAACCTCTTCAAAGTTGCTCAAGTGAGCGAGCGATGGATCAGTTATAGTAGCAGATCGCGATGCCGGCGCCGTAGTCCTTGCAGGAATATAATTCGTAGATGTTCCCCGCTTCATCGACTTCATATTGATTGCACGCTGCAGCACACCCTGCTTTGAAAAGCCCCACTCCGGACGTGCGTGTCACCAGGCGTGCCCGCGTCGGTGTTGGATTGGTGGAGGGCATGGCGGGAGTCGCAACCCCCGGCTTGCCTACGGCGCTCAACAAGGATGAGAGCATGGCACCTTCTGGTGACTCAGGTGTTTTGATGGTTAGGTTTACGAGTGGGTGAGTATGGTCACCGCAAGGCACGACCTGCAAGACTTCAACACGTTCGATCACATTCGTCGGGATCAAAATCCATTGAGCGCAACGAGTTCCGGGCGCAAACATCAGCCCAGTCGACGGGGTATCCGGCAGCTTCACCATGCCTGTTATTACCAGAGGCGCCGTCATGTCATTACGCTGCAATTTGTCGATGAACTCTTGCGCTGTGAACGCACTCTCCCGTTCCGCCATGTGACGACCTCTCTCTGATGTTAGAGCCGAGTCCCTGAAAAACGATGCCAAGGAAATGTATCAGGCCAGTCGATGACGTGCGACGCTGCCAGTCCATAGCTCAGTTGGGAGAGCGCGTGAATGGCATTCACGAGGTCGGCGGTTCGATCCCGCCTGGCTCCACCAGATTTCCCCATGAACTAACGCACGAGGCTGGCCGTCGCTCGCGCAGTCGTGGAGCGACCGGCTCGGCTGCCGATCGCTCCGGACAGCGGTAGACGCTCGTTTAGTAGCGCCAGCGATAGGGCCGGCCGTAATAGCCGTAATAGCCGCCGTAGTACCGGGGGCCATAATAGCGACGGCACGCACATTGATACGGGCCGCACCAACAGCCGACCGTCTCAACGGGCGAATAGCCCTTGGTGACCGGCGACTGATCTCCCAGGCCCCGCATTGGTGCTGCTTCGGCCTTCATAAGGGCTGAACCGGCCAAGAGCACGAATGCGGTGGAAAGGACCGTGAATAGTTTGCGCATGTCTCCTCCTTTTCGAACGACGCGACGATCATAGCGCCCGGTATGTTGCAGGCAATCGACAACGCTGAGACACGGTTACCTAATCGGAACCCCTGAGCAAAGGGGTTCGAAAACCGGCGGAGGCGCTCGCTCTAGTGGCCCCCTAGTACCGCGACCCCGACATTCGCCGCGCGCAACGCCGAGATCTGCTTCGGCAGGCTCTGGTCATAGGCGGCGGGGGCAATGAGCACGGTGTCGCCTGCTTTCGCCACATGGATCGCGTGCTGGATAGACTTGAAGGCGGTCTTCGGCCCGCGCCCGTCATTGGCGTCGTCACCCGTCCTCGAATCGACATACCATTCCATGGCATCAGAACATCCGAAGCTGCCGATCAAGGTCAAGGATTAACCGGCGGTCGCGACCTTCGTCCTTCGACGTAGCCAATCGCTTATTCGTGACCGGGCCGGCCCGGCGCCGATTCTTGAATTCGCTGGCCATTTTCCCCATATCCCAGCCGGTTTAATGGCTCAGCGCCGCGGCGGGCGTGGCCGTTCTGTATGTCCGGGCGCCGACAGGGCCCAACGACGCTACGACATGTCGCAGCCGCTTGCACTGGAAGGGCTTGGCAGAATGTCGCGCATGACGTTCCTTGAAGGGGAGATTTGGCTCGGCGTCGAGCCCGGCCGTGGGCTTCCCCGGTTCGTCAGAGCACCGGAGGCCGGTTACCCTCCCTACAATATCGAGCTGTTGACCGGGGAGGACGGAAGCCCAGCCACGCTTCGCATTACGCTTGCCGTCGCGGGCTTCAGCGTCGATGAGCTTGCCGTCACCATCGAGGGCGGCCAGATGATCGTACGCGGCAAGCAGGCGGATGAGCGGTCCCGCGACTACATCTACCGCGGCATCGCGGCGCGCAGGTTCAAGCGCAGCTTCGGACTCGCCGACGGTGTGGAGGTGCGCAAGGCGGAATTGCACGACGGGCTGCTCGCCATCGAGCTCGAGCGCCCGATGACGGACGTAACGGTCCAGACGGTGCGGATCGTCGATGGCGAGGCTGCCGGCAAGAGGCGCGAGGCGTTGCCGCCAAAGCGGGCCAAGGTTTCAGATGCGGAGTAAGTCAAGAATGAACGAAGACGCAAAATTTGATGGTGAAGCTCAGGGCCCCATGAGCGAGAAGGCGTTCGAGCAGCTCGGTGACGGCGAGGTGGCTTATATCAAGCAGCTCAATCTCGACCTTGCCCAGAAGCTGTTCCCTGCCCTGCGCGGCAAGCTCGAAGGCATCGATCTCTACGCGGTGCTCGGCGCCGACGGCACGCCGCTCGCGCTCACCGACAGCCGCAACGCGGCCATCGCCAACGCCATTGAGAACGACCTCGTGCCGTTGAGCGTGCACTAAGCCTTCAGCCTATTTCGATTGAGGCCGAGAAATTTCCATCACGCCGCGTGGGAGGTGGCGCCCTCGGTCAGCACCGCATAGATCGCGGCGGCGTCGCGCGAGGCCCTGAGCTTGTCCACGGCATGACCCTCGCGCAGCAGCCGCGAAATGCGCGCGAGCGCCTTCAAATGATCGGCACCGGCGCCCTCCGGCGCGAGCAGCAGAAACACGATATCCACGGATGCGCCGTCGACCGCTTCGAAATCGACCGGCTCGGCAAGCCGCGCGCAAATGCCGGTGATGCGCTTCAAGCCGGCGAACTTGCCATGCGGGATGGCGATGCCTTGGCCGAGCCCGGTCGAGCCGAGCCGCTCGCGCTGCAACAGCGTGTCGAAAATGTAGCGCTCCTGCAGCCCGGTGAGCCGGGCGGCACGGGCCGACAGCTCCTGGAGAAGCTGCTTCTTGTTCTTGACCTTGAGCGAAGCAATCACCGCTTCGGGGCCGATGAGATCAGCTAGATGCATGTGCCAACCCGCCTGATGAGTGAAACGCAATAGCCGAACGAGCCGCTAGCGCCGTGCCCGCGTTTTCTGTCTGACCGCAGGATCGATCCAGCCGATATGGCCATCGTCGCGGCGGTATACAACGTTGATTTCGCCGCTTGACGCGTTGCGAAACAAAACGAATGGCTGATCGGAAAGATCCATCTGCATCACTGCGTCGCTGACCGCCATTTCGTGCACGACAGTCTCGGCTTCGGCAATGATGATCGGGTTGTCCTCATCGCTCTCCTCCTGTCCATCCTGCCGCGATTGCAGCACGTAGGACGCTGCGGGGGTCTCCTTGCGGGCGGAGTGTCCCCCATGCCGTTTGACCCTTCGCTTGTAACGCCGAACCCGCTTCTCCAGCCGCTCGCAAGCGAGATCAGCGCTCTGATAGGCATCGGCCGCAACGCCATGGGCTTCAAGACTCATGCCTTGCCACAAATGGATCGTGCAGTCGGTGCGAAACTCTCCGTGTTCCTTCTCTACGCGCACGTGTCCGGACGGCATCCGTCCGATATATTTCTCGACGGTCTGCGAAACGCGCTCCTGGACATATCCGCGTAGCGCCTCACCAACGTCGAGATTCTTGCCGGTGACCTGTATCGTCATTGCCCGCGGAAGTGCCGACAGACCAATTTTCCCTGTCCCCCGGGACGCATGACGACGCCGCATGTGAGGCGGATGCCGATCCCGGCACTCTGCTCGTTTGGCTTGGCCTCCCGCCCCGCAAGCCGGAAGCTAGACCGCTGCCCATATGGTGTCAAATTTCGCCCAACTCAAGGCTCATGTTGCTGCGAAATCCGGCTTTGGCCGGCGAGGTCATGCGCTCGCGCCGGCCGCGATTCGCTTCTGCCGGCGGCGCTGCACCGAGGAGGGAATGCGCAAGGCTTCGCGGTATTTGGCAACCGTGCGCCGCGCGATGTCGACGCCGTCAAGCTTCAAGCGTTCGACGATCTTGTCGTCGGACAACACCTCGCTTGCGGGCTCAGCCTCGATCATTTCCTTGATGCGGTGGCGCACGGCTTCCGAAGAATGGGCGTCGCCTTCGCCTGCAGCAGCAATCGCCGAGGTGAAGAAATATTTCAGCTCGAACAGGCCGCGATTGGTGGCCATGTATTTGTTGGCGGTGACGCGGCTCACCGTCGATTCATGCATGGAGATCGCGTCGGCCACGGTCCGGAGGTTCAGCGGCCGCAAATGCCGCACCCCATAGGTCAGGAAGGCATCCTGCTGGCGCACGATCTCTTGCGCCACTTTGAGGATGGTGCGGGCGCGCTGGTCGAGGCTCTTCACCAGCCAATTGGCCGTTTGCAGGCAATCGACCAGGTAGCTCTTGTCGTGCTTGCTGGTCGCCGACTTGCAGACGCAGGCGTAATAGGCCTGGTTCACCAGCACGCGCGGCAAGGTCTCGCTGTTCAGCTCGACGTGCCAGCTTGCGTCCGGAAGCGGGCGCACCAGCACGTCAGGCACGATCGGCTGCGACGGGCTCGACCCATATTTGAGCCCAGGCTTCGGGTTCAGCCGCTTCACCTCCTGGATCATGTCGCAGAGATCCTCGTCGGAGACGCGGCAGGCGCGCTTCAGCGCGGCGAGGTCGTGGGTGGCAAGCAGGTCGAGATGCTCGATCAGAGCCGCCATGGCGGGGTCGCAGCGGTCTTGTTCCTTCAACTGCAGCGTGAGGCATTCGCGCAAGTCGCGAGCAAACACGCCACAAGGATCGAAGCCCTGCATCACCGTCAAGGTTTCCTCGACGAGATCGAGCGGCGCGCCCAGCAGCTCGCCAAGCGCGGCAAGATCGCCCTGCAGGTAGCCGGCCTCATCCGTCATGTCGATGAGATGATGGCCGATCAGCCGGCGGGCCGGGTCGGCGAAGACAAGGGCAAGCTGGTCGGCGAGATGGTCCTTCAACGTCCGCACCTCGGCGACGTAAGCTTCGAGATTGGGCGCATCGTCGCCGTCGAGGCGCGGGCCCTGGCCGAGCGAGGCCCAGCCCCCCTCCTTGAGCGCGCCGGTCGCGAAGCTGTCGCCTTCCGGAGAGGCGTCTTGCGGTTCGGTATCGAGATCGTCGGCTTGGCCGCCGCGATCATCGGCTTGGAGGTCCAGCCACTCGCCGTCGTCGCCGGCGGTGTCGCCTTCAGCTGCGTCCACAGCGTCGGCGGCTTGCCCGTTCGCCTCCTGCTTGGCGTCGGCGAAAAGCCTCGCCTCCACCTCCGCAGCGTCACCTTGCCCGGCGCCGCCAGTGTCATCGGCCTCCTCGCGCTCGAGCAGCGGATTGCGCTCGAGCTCGGCTTCGACGAAAGCGGTCAGCTCCATGTTGGAGAGCTGCAGCAGCTTGATCGCCTGCTGCAGTTGCGGCGTCATCACCAGACTGTGGCTTTGCCTAAGCTCAAGCTTTGCGGTGAAAGCCATACTCACTCCCGCGCGGGCAGTCCAAATGGACCGCCCTAAATCCTGAACTGATCGCCGAGATAGACGCGCCGCACGTCCTCGTTGTTGATGATGTCGTCGGCGGTGCCGTGGGTGAGCACCATGCCGTCGTGGATGATGTAGGCGCGTCCCACCAGATCGAGCGTCTCCCGAACATTGTGGTCGGTGATGAGAACGCCGATGCCTCGCTGGGTGAGATGGCGCACAAGCGCGCGAATGTCGTTGACCGCGATCGGGTCGATGCCGGCGAAGGGCTCGTCGAGCAGCATGAAGGAGGGGCGGCTCGCCAGCGCCCGGGCAATTTCGACGCGGCGCCGCTCGCCGCCGGAGAGGCGAATGGCGGGCGACGTCCTTAGACGGGTGATGCGAAATTCCTCGAGCAGCGCATCGAGCTGCAGCTGGCGCTCGGCCTTGCTCGGCTCCACCGTCTCGAGCACGGCGAGAATGTTCTCCTCCACGGTGAGCCCGCGGAAGATGGAGGCCTCCTGCGGCAGATAGCCGATGCCGAGCCTGGCGCGGCGGTACATCGGCAGCTTGGTCACGTCGCGGCCGTCGATGCGGATCGAGCCCTCGTCGGCGGGGATGAGCCCGGTAATCATGTAGAACACGGTGGTCTTGCCCGCGCCGTTAGGCCCCAATAGTCCGACCGCTTCGCCGCGGGCGACCTCGAGGCTCACGCCGCGGACCACGGTGCGCTTCTTGAAGGCCTTCACCACCGAATGAACGGTCAGCCAGCCGGCATAAGGGTTCGGCTCGGCGTCGTGCTCGTAGCCGTGCTCCTCGGGTTGGGCAACGCTAGGCTCGGCGACCGCCCGGCGACCTGGGAACGATAGCAATTTGCCCACTACCCTTTCTCTCCTGAGCTGAGGCACGAGCTGGTCAAAGTCGGATGAAATTCCGCTCCAGCCTTATTGCGGCGCGCCGGGAAGCAGCGGCATCGGCGTATCGGCCGCGGGCTCAGCAGCGGCAGCGGGAGCAGCGGGAGCGGCGGCCTTTTCGCTTCCGGCTCCTTTGTCGGCAGACTTTTCCGCAGATTTGTCACCGCTCGATGTGTCGCTCTTGGAGCTGTCATCTCCTGGCTTGGCTTCCTTGGGCATGAACAGGGCTCGGATACGGCCTCCGGCGGCGGTATTGCTCCTGTTCTCGAACCGGCTTTCGCCGGTCTTCAGATCGATCACGAGCCGGTCACCCTTTAACACATTCTTGCCCTGCATTAACACCACATTGCCGCCCACGGTCACGAGCTGGGCCGGCACATCGTAAAGCGCCCAGTCGCTCGTGGTGGTCTGGTCCTGGTCGCTGGTGATGACGACCTCCCCCCTCGCCTCGATCTTGCTGATCTGAGTGCCGTTGTTGGTGCCAAGTCCGACGCCGCTCGGTTTCGCATCCCCGGCACTGGTGCTGGGGGCGGCAGGGGTGGATCCTGTCGTATCGGGACCCTTGGCCAGGCTGTCGCTGCCGCTTCCCACATAATGCACGTCGAGCTCGCGCGAGCGGAGCGTGGTGGTGCCTTGCACCGCTTTCACATTGCCTTTGAAGGTCGCGTATTTCTGCGCGTCGTGCACCACGAGCACGTCAGACTCGATATCGATCGGCTCGTTCGAGTTCTTGGAGAATCCGCCGAAGGTGTTGGTCATGGTCTGCGCCGCAGCCGGCGGCGCCGCAAGCAGTGAAAGCGCGACCGCCCCGGCGGCGAGCAGCGCGCCGCGCACCGCTTGCAAAGACAATGACGGTTTGGCGAGCGCGCTCATTGTGGCAGCGCTTCCGCGGGAACGGTCGCGCTTGCCTCAGGCGGCACGCGCGAGGGAGCGTCGGGAGCCTCGATCTTCGGCGGCCGCGGCGACTGGCTCGAGCCTGCCGCAGCCTGATTGGTCGCCGCCTTGATGATGTGCACCCGCACCTTACCGCGGAACAGGAGCGTCTTGTCGACGGAGTTCAGCCTGAGCGCGTTGGCGCGCACCGTGCCGCTCGGCAGGTCGAAGGCCACGGGCTGGTGCGAGCGCAACACCTGGCTCTTCATTTCGAGGCTGGCAAGGGTGAGCTTGCCGGTGACGCCTGAGCTGGTCGACACGCGAATATCGTCCTGCATCAAGAGGCGCTCAGACTCGCTGTTGAACAGCCCGCGCACCGCCTGCATGCGCGACCAGCCCTTTTGATCGGTGGTAAGCTCGGCCTTGATGGCATGCAGCTTGATCAGCTTCGGGTTCTTCATGTCCTGGTCGGCGTAGTCGGCGCTGACGACATAGGCTCCGTTCTTCTTGTCCATGCCCTTGAGCGTGGGGTTGACCATGCGCAGATTGCCGTCATTGACCTCGACGCCGCTCACGCTTGCGGTCACGCCGCCGACGGTGACGCTGAGTCTGGTCGAAATGAAATAGGTGGCGAGCACCAGCAGCGCCATTACCGGGAGCGTCTTGCGCAGGATGGTGACGGCGCGGCTGTGCTGCGCGGCGCGCGAGAACGCCTGCTCGTGTTCCTCGGCAGAGCGCACGCGATAGCGGCGATCGCCCGGCACCAGTTGCGCTTCAAACGTCACGGAAAGGCTCCTCCGAGCCGATACGGCTCACCCCACGCTTACTTAGCCGTAAGACTTTGATCACATTGCGACCGCAAAGGCCTGTCCAAAGGCGCCTTTGCCGCCTTTTCCGGCCCTCTTAATGGGCGAAGGGATCGAGCTCGGACCAGCCCTTGAGATCGAGTTCGACCCTCGTCGGAAGGAAGGCGAAGCAGGCCTGAGCCAAGCCTTGGCGGCCCTCGCGGACAAGCATGGCTTCAAGTTTCTCCCTTAGCGCGTGGAGATACAAGACGTCGCTTGCCGCGTAATTGAGCTGCTCTTGCGTCAACTGATCGGCGCCCCAATCGGAGGATTGCTGCTGCTTGGAGAGCTCGATGCCGAGCAGCTCCTTGGCGAGATCCTTAAGGCCGTGCCGATCGGTGAAGGTGCGGGCAAGGCGCGAGGCGATCTTGGTGCAATAGACCGGCCACGGCATGACGCCGAGACTATGCTTAAGCACGGCCATGTCGAAGCGGGCGAAATGGAAGATCTTGAGCACGTTTTGATCGGCGAGCAGGCGCTTCAGCTCCGGCGCCTCATAGTGCCGGCGGAGCTGCACGAGCTCAGCCTTGCCGTCGCCGCGCGACAACTGCACGAGGCAAAGCCGGTCGCGATAGGGGTTGAGGCCGAGCGTCTCGGTATCGATGGCGACGGCATCGCCGAAGGCGCGGCCGGGCGGCAGGTCGTCTCTATGCAGCTCGACGGTCATCGGCTCGGCGTGAATTCATGATTGGTGCCCAGGAGAAGACTCGAACTTCCACGCCCTTTCGGGCACTAGCACCTGAAGCTAGCGCGTCTACCAGTTCCGCCACCTGGGCTTGAGGCCCTTTGAGGTACGATCGGGCCATAGCAAAGTCAATCGGCCGGCGGCGGCCAAGCAAGGCAGCTCCAGCCGAGCCAGGCTCAGTCAAGCCTTCCCAGACTTCGACAGGGTCGTGTATTGCTGCTCTCCCTGGTAGGCGGGTGATGCGGCCGTCATGGCGAGCGATCATGCAGGACGAACCGTGGGCATTTCCTTAAGCAGCGCCACTCTCATCACGATTTATGGCGGCTCAGGCTTCATCGGCCGCCATGTGGTCCGCGCGCTGGCCAAGACCGGGGCGAGAATGCGGATCGCCGTGCGCCGGCCGGAGCTTGCGGGCTTCCTCCAGCCGCTTGGCGGCGTGGGTCAGATCACCGCGGTGCAGGCCAATGTGCGCTTTCCTGACTCGCTGCTTGCCCCCGCCAAGGGCGCCGATGCGGTGATCAATCTCGTCGGCATCCTGGCACCGAGCGGACGGCAGACTTTCAAGGCCGTGCAGGACGAGGGCGCCCGCCACGTGGCCGAGGCCGCGCGCGCAGCAGGCGCCAGGGCGTTCGTGCATATGTCGGCGATCGGCGCCGATGCCAGCTCGCCCTCGATCTACGCGCGCACCAAGGAAGCAGGCGAGGCGGCAACGAAGGAGGTGTTCCCCGACGCCGTGATCTTGCGGCCGTCGGTGGTATTCGGGCCTGAGGATGAATTCTTCAACCGCTTCGCAGCACTTGCCCGGCTATCCCCGGCGCTGCCCCTGATCGGCGGCGGCAAGACCAAGTTTCAGCCGGTGTTCGCCGGCGACGTGGCCAAGGCGGTGATGGCAAGCCTCACCGGCAAGGCAAGCGCCGGGTCGGTCTATGAGCTTGGTGGCCCTGAGATCATGACCATGAAAGACGTGATGCAGCGGGTGCTCGCCTACACCATGCGGCGGAAATGGCTCGTGAAGCTGCCCTTCTCCCTCGCCAAGCTGCAAGGTGCGATCCTGCAATTGCTGCCGAACCCGCCGCTTACCCTCGATCAGGTGCGGCTCCTCGAGCGCGACAATGTGGTGAGCGAGGCCGCCAAGCTTGACAACCGGACACTCGAAGGTCTCGGCATCACCGATCCCGTTGCCGTCGAGGCCGTGGTGCCGGACTATCTCGAGCAGTACCGCCCCAAGGGCCAGTTCTCCGACTATCAGCCTTGAGCCGCGCCGATCTATTGCGGGGCCGGCGCCGATTGCACGCTCGCCGGTTGGCCAGGACCGCAATTTCCTTCAGGCGCCGGCGATAAATGCGCGCCATAGCCGTACACGAGCACGAGCAGAAAGCCACCGAGCGCCATGCGGTAAAGAACGAAGGGCAGGAAGCTGATCCGCCGAAGCAAGTTCATCAAGAAGGCAATTGCCAAAATTCCGGCGATGAAGGTGAAAGCCGCGACCATCAACTCGTCGGTGGTAATGTGACACCCGCTCTTCACCGCGTCGCCGAGGGTGAGCACGATCGCCGCAGCGGTGGCCGGAATGCCGAGGAGGAATGAAAAGCGCGCGGCATCGGGGCGAGTGAAATTCAGAAAGCGCGCGGCAGTCATGGTGACGCCGGAACGGCTCGTCCCGGGAATGAGGGCGAGCGCTTGCGCGCATCCGATCACGAGAGCGTTTTTCAGCGTCACGTCGTTGATGGTTTTCACCTGCTTGCCGTACATGTCGGCGACCAGCATCAGCACCCCGTAAAACACGGTGTTCCAGGCCACGACCGTGATGTTTCGTTCAAGGTCGGGGACGTTCAGCTTCTTGAGTGTGAAGCCGAAGAGGACGGCCGGAATGGTCCCGGCGAGAATGTAGAGGGCGAGGCGGCCCTGGTCGGTGATCTTGCCGCGGAACAGGTTGAGCGTTCCCAAGATGAGGTGCCAGACGTCGCGCCAGAAATATATGAGCACGGCGAGAAGCGTACCGAGATGCGACATGACGTCGGTGAACTGGCCCTGGTCGGGCCAACCGGTCAGGAACGGGATGAGAATGAGGTGGCCTGAGGAGGAAATTGGCAGGAATTCCGTGATCCCCTGGACCACGGCGAGCACGATGATCTGTTCTATCGGCATCGATTCCCTCGGCCCCAGAGATGGCCGCTTGTTCGGCGCGCGGGCAGGTTCTATACCGAGGCGCGACTCCGCGCGATTCTTTTCGCGGAGCTAAGGCCGCCGAATGGGTCGATGGCGACGCTCCTGCACTATCCGCTTTGCCCCTTTTCCCGCTCGATTCGCCTTGCGCTGGCCGAGTGCGGCGTCGAAGTGACGCTCACCGAGGAGCGGCCGTGGGAGTGGCGCCCAGCCTTCCTCGAGCTGAACCCGGCGGGGGCGCTGCCGGTGCTGATCACCGACGCCGACGGCCCGATTTCCGGCGCCTACGCCATCTCCGAGTATCTCAACGAGACGGTGAGCAGCGAGGGCGAGGCCGCCAGAGGCTTCAAGCTCTTCCCCGGCGAGCCCCTGGCGCGTGCCGAGACGCGCCGGCTGGTGGATTGGTTCCACCGCAAGTTCCACGATGAGGTGACCTCCTATCTGGTCGAGGAGAAGGTCTATCGCCGCTATGGCCCGGGCGGGGGCTCGCCCAATACCGATGCGGTGCGCGCCGGCCACGAGAATTTACGCTATCATCTCGCTTATCTTGGCCATCTCGCCGAGACGAGGCCCTGGCTTGCCGGAGAGGCGCCGAGCTTCGCCGATCTTACCGCGGCGGCGCATCTCTCGACGCTCGACTATCTCGGCGAGGTGTTCTGGGAGGACTACGAGCCGGTCAAAAGCTGGTACGCACTCCTCAAATCGAGACCGTCGTTCCGGCCGTTGCTCGCCGACCGGGTCCCCGGCTTCATCCCGTCAGGGAGCTATGCCGATCTCGATTTCTGAGTCGCGGGCGACTGTCGGGTCGATGTGTCATGGCGCTTTCGCTGAAAGAACGGATCGCACACGAGGCCAATGAACTGGGCTTCGCCGCGGTGCGGTTCGCGAGCGCCGACCCTCCGGCCGGCGCCGGTGCCGCCTTGGAAGATTTTCTCGCATCCGGCCGCCACGGCGACATGGCTTGGCTCGCCGACAACAAAGAACGGCGCAAGTCTCCCCGCGCCATCTGGCCAGACGTCAAAAGCATCATCATGCTTGGGCTGAGCTACGGGCCTGAGCGGGATCCGCTGCAAGCGCTTGGAATGCGCTCGCGCGGCGCCATCTCGGTCTATGCGCAAGGCGCCGACTATCACGATCTCATCAAGTCGAAGCTCAAGACGCTTGCTTCACGCGTGCAGCACTTCGCCCCCGGCGAGGTCAAGATCTTCGTCGACACCGCACCGGTGATGGAAAAGCCGATCGCGGCCAAGGCCGGCCTCGGCTGGCAAGGCAAGCACACCAATCTCGTTTCCCGCGACTTCGGCTCATGGCTGTTCCTCGGCTCGATCTTCACCACCGCCGAGATCGCGCCCGATCAGCCGGAGGAGGACCATTGCGGCGCCTGCCGGCGTTGCCTGGATGTGTGTCCAACCAAGGCGTTCGTCGCCCCCTACCAGCTCGATGCACGCGCCTGCATCTCCTACCTCACCATCGAGCACAAGGGGCACATCGCGATCGAGTTCCGCGAGGCCATGGGCAACCGCATCTTCGGCTGCGACGACTGTCTCGCCGTGTGCCCGTGGAACAAATTCGCGAGCGTGGCGCGCGAGGCAAAGCTCGCCGCACGGGCTGAGAGCGACAATCCGCCTCTTTCCGAGCTGTTGTCGCTCGACGACGACGCCTTTCGCGCACGCTTCCGCGGAACGCCGATCAAGCGCACGGGGCGCGACCGGTTCTTGCGCAACGTGCTGATCGCCGCGGGCAATTCCGGGGATGATGCTCTCGTGCCGCAGATCGAGCAGCGTCTCGGCGACGCCTCGCCGCTCGTGCGCGCCATGGCGGTATGGGCGCTGTCCAGGCTTGCGCCGGATTGGGCGGCGGCAGTCCGCGAATCCGAGGCGCCAGCCGAAGCCGATCCAGCCGTTGCCGACGAATGGGCGAGGATCGGCGCGTGAGTCGTCTGTTCTGCTTCGGCCTCGGCTTCTCGGCCGAGACGCTGGCGCGGCGGCTTGTCGCCAAAGGCTGGAGTATCGCCGGCACCGCGCGCGACCCCGCTAACATCGAGCGTCTGCGTGCTGCGGCCTATGAGGTCTGCCGCTTCGCCGGAGAGCCGGGCAATACGGAGCTTGCGGCGGCACTTGCCGGCACCACACATCTTCTCCACTCGGTTCCGCCGGGGAGCGAGGGCGATCCCGTGCTCCGCCATTACCGCGCCGAGATCGCAGAGCTGCCGTCGCTCGAATGGATCGGCTACCTCTCAACCGTTGGGGTTTATGGCAACCACGCCGGAGCCGTGGTCGATGAGACGAGCCCGCCACGCCCCCATAACGAGCGCACCAGAGCGCGCGTGGTGGCCGAAAGCGGCTGGCTCGCCTTCGGTGAAGAGACCGGGCGGGCGGTGCAGGTGTTTCGCCTTGCCGGCATCTATGGGCCGGGCCGGAGCGCGCTCGACAAGCTTCGCGCCGGGACCGCGCGGCGCATCGTCAAGCCCGGTCAGGTGTTCAACCGCATCCATGTCGAGGACATCGCCAGCGTGCTCGAAGCCTCCATCGCGCGGCCGCGGGCTGGAGCCATCTACAATGTCGCCGACGATGAGCCGGCGCCGCCTGAGGACGTCATTGCCTATGGCGCTGAGCTATTGGGCATTGAGCCGCCACCTGAGGTCCCCTTCGAGGAGGCCAAGCTTACGCCCATGGCCCGCAGCTTCTACGGCGACAGCCGCCGCATCTCCAACGCGCTGATCAAGTCCGAGCTCGGGGTGACCCTTGCCTATCCGAACTATCGAGAGGGGCTACGAGCACTCGCGCCCCACGTGTGAAGAATGCCCCCGTTATTGCGTTCCCTGCAGCTCGCCACGCTTGCCCTCGCCGCGATCGCCATCAGCGCAAGAGCCGAAGACGCCGACGTTCGGCCTTGCACCGAAGACGCCATGATCGTGTTCGACGCCTCGGGCTCGATGTCAGGGGACGGCTGGGGCTATGGCAGCGAAAGTGCCGGCAGCGTTCCCCGCATCGACAAGGTGCGAACGGCGATGCGGGAGATTCTGCCGAGCGTGACGCGCTTTCGCCGAGTTGGACTGATCACCTACGGCTCTGGCGCCTGGAACCAATGCACCATCCGCCTCGATCTCAAGCCGACACCGAATGCCGCCGATCGCATCATGGCGGCGATCGACGCCTTGAGACCTGCGGGCAGAACTCCGCTCACCGACGCAGTCGCGCAGGCGGCCGATGTGCTCGACTTCCGCCACAAGCCAGGTCTCATAGTGGTTCTTACCGACGGCGAAGAGACTTGCGGAGGCTCGCCTTGCGACACCTCGGAGAAGCTTCATGCGGAAGCAGACCAGCTGACGGTCGACGTCATCGGCCTCAGGGTGAAGAATTACGCCTGGATGGGCGATCAGGGCATCATCGACGCCAAATGCCTTGCCGAAAAGAACGGTGGCCAATATCTCCCGGTTGATACATTGGCCGGGCTCCGGGAGGCGCTGGAGAAGACGCTCGGATGTCCCATGGTGACGCAAGCGTCACCTATCCGGCACGTCCTATCAGCGTCGCGATGGCGGCGGTGAGCCGTTTCAGATCTTGCGGCCCTGACAGGCGATGGTCGCCGCCCTTGACCAGTGTGAGCTCGACATCGGCGCCGGCCAGCAGATCGACCAGCGCAAGCGCGTGGCTCCAGGGAACGTCGGGGTCCTGCAT
>NZ_JBOHJB010000031.1:0-34306 GCF_050728395.1 Methyloceanibacter sp. | reverse complement strand
CGTTTCTTGCCCGGAGTCCGCAAATGGCTGACACCTTCAAATTCGAGCTGGTCTCGCCGGAGCGGCTGCTCGTCTCCGCCGAGGTCGAGCAGGTTCTGGTGCCGGGGTCAGAGGGCGACTTCACCATGCTCGCCCGTCACGCCCCGCTGCTCACGAGCCTGCGGCCTGGCCTGCTCGAAATCGTCTCGAGCGGCACCGCCCGGCGGCGCTATTTCGTGCGCGGCGGCTTTGCCGAGGTCGGCCCGCAAGGCCTCACCGTGCTCGCCGAGACCGCCATCGACCTCGTCGAGCTCGAGGCTGAAACGCTCAACCAAGCGATCAAGGACGCCGAGGAAGACATCGCCGACGCCAAGGACGAGAGGGTTCGCGATCGCGCCAAAACCCAGCTCGATCATCTCCGCCAGGTGCAGGCGACCCTCAGCCTCTGATTTCAACATCCAATATTGAGGGCCTCGTCATGGCCGGGCTTGTCCCGGCCAGCCACGTCTTGCTGCAACGACATCCCATCCCCTAGACGGCAAGCACGAAGCGCTCGAACTCGCGGATCACGCCCTCATAGACCGGGCGCTTGAACGGCACGACGAGGCCGGGAAGCGCGCGATGCGGCACCCAACGCCAAGCATCGAACTCGCGCTCATGGCCCGGCTTCGGCTCAAGGTCGATCTCGCTGTCCTCGCCTTCGAATCTGGCGGCGAACCAGAGCTGCGTCTGGCCGCGATAGCGCCCTTGCCAGGCGGTGCCCACCAACCCTTGCGGCAGATCGTAATTGTACCATTGCCGCGTCCGGCCAAGGATGCTGGCGCTGGTTACGCCGGTCTCTTCCTCTAGCTCGCGGAGGACGGCGGCTTCGGGGTCTTCCCCCTCGTCCAAGCCGCCTTGCGGCATCTGCCACCAATGTCCGGTCCCCTCCGGAGCGAGAGGCACGTCGGATCGCCTGCCGACAAACACCAGACCCTGGCGGTTGATGAGCATCACGCCGACGCAAGGCCGGTAGGGCAAGTCTGCCGCTAAAGTCATGTCCGAGGATCAGCTCTGCCGCTGCGAGCGGATCGCCGCGCTGACCGGGATGAGGATGATGCCCTTGCCTTGAAGCTGCCCGGCCCATTGGGAGATCTGCTTGATGGTCCCGGGCTTGGCGCTCGCGACCCCGATCGCCGAGCCCTTTTCCTTGGCAACAGCCTCGAGGCGGGCGAGTGCCTTGTTGATATCGTCAGGCGATGGCACGGCGTCGATCTGGACATCGGCGGCGGCATAGTCGAGGCCGATGGTACCGGCAACTTGAGCGCCGGCCGAATCCTTCACCGTTCCATCGTCGACGAACAGCAACCCGCGCGCCTTGATTTCCTCGAGCATGGGCACGAGCGACGCCTGCGTCGTCTCGAATTTCGCCCCCATCTGATTGGTGACGCCGACATAGCCGGTGAAGCGCGACATGAGCCATTGCAGGCGCTTCATGTTCTCCTCTGATGGCAGCGTGGTCAGCAATGTGTGCGGTCCGGGGTCGTTGGTCGGATAGTCGAGAGGCTCGAGCGGCACCTGCAACAGAACCTCATGCCCCGCTCCCCGCGCCCTCTCCACCCAGTCCTGAAGGTTGCGGCCATAGGCGCCATAGGCCACGCTGATCGGCGCCGGCAGCGCCTTGATCGCCTCGGCGGTGACCCCGTCGGACAGGCCCATGCCGTTGATCAGCACCGCGATGCGCGGTTTCTCGCCGGGCGACGCCTTCACCGCATATTTTGACGGGCGCGCATAAACATCTATGGGCCGCCTTCCGTCCGGCGCGACCTTGGGAAGCGGCCCATATTGGGACTCCTCGACCAGCTCGGCGACCGGGACTTCGACGAGCGTGATCGAGGCGGTTTCATCTTCAGGTGGCGGCGGCAGAGCCGGCGGCGGGCCGGGCGGCGCCGGAATGGCAACGGTTTGGACACTTGCCGGCTGACCTGGGGTCGGCGCTCCAGGCTGAGGCTGGTTCGCCGCTTGCTGCTGCTGAGAGGCGGGAGCTCCCCCCTGGCCTGATTGCGGCCGCACCGGGGCGATGCCGAAGCCAGGCGGCAGATCGATCGACGACCCTGGAGCTGCCGGCTGGGCAGAGGGCGGAGGTGCCGGCAGTTTTGCAGGCGGCGGCGAAACCGCTACGGTGACTACGGGTTCGCCCGCATCGCCAGGAAAGAAGGCGAGCCAGCCAATACCGAGCAACAGCACCGCGAGCAGGATCGAAGCCGTGACGGTCAGCGCCTTCATCTACCCCTGTACCTCCCCGCGACCAGGCCCCCGGGTCAGGGGGCCGGAGCCTCCTCCTATTGGCGGCTGATTAGTTGGCCTCAGCCTTCTTCTTGGTGTCCGTGGTGACCGTCTTGGTGCCACGCAGGATCTCGAGCGCGTATTGCAGCTGGGTATCCTTGTCCTTCTCCGGCGCGACGTATGCTGAGCTGCCGGACTCCTCCTCGTCCTTGGCCTTGCCCTCGCCGTCCTCGTCGTCGGCGTTGGCCCCGGAGTTCTCATCCTTGGCCTTGGCCTTTTCCTTGGCTTCCTCGTCCTCGCCCTTGAGGTGACCGCGCAAGTTTGCCTCGCCGCGCGTATTCTGCGATGCGGCCTTGGCCTTCAACTCCTCGGGCAACTCCTCCTCGACCACCACCTCTGGCTCGATGCCCTTGGCCTGAATCGAGCGGCCTGATGGGGTGTAGTAGCGCGCGGTGGTGAGTCTCAGCGCGCCGTTCGACCCGAGCGGAATGATAGTTTGCACCGAGCCCTTGCCGAAGGACCGCGTGCCGAGGATGGTCGCGCGATGGTGGTCCTGCAGCGCGCCGGCGACGATTTCCGACGCCGAGGCCGAGCCGCCATTGATCAGCACCACCATCTTCTGGCCGTCGGTGAGGTCGCCGGGCCGCGCATTCGACCGCTGCGTCTCCTCGAGATTGCGGCCTTTGGTCAGCACGATGGCGCCTTGATCGAGGAACGTATCCGACACCGAGATCGCCTGATCGAGCAGGCCGCCCGGATTGTTACGCAGGTCGATGACAAAGCCCTTGAGCTTGGGGCCGATCTCCTTCTTCAAATCCTCGATCGCCTTCTGCAGATTGGCCGTGGTCTGCTCGTTGAAGGTGGTGACCCTGATATAGCCGACGTCGTTCTCGACGCTGTATTTCACCGGATTGATGTGGATCACGTCGCGCACGACCTTCACGTCGAACGGATCCTCGGTGCCCTTGCGCACGATGGTCAGCGTGATCGCGGAATTGACTGGCCCGCGCATCTTCTCGACGGCTTCCTGTAGCGTGAGGCCCTGGATCTGCTCCTTGTCGAGCGCGGTAATCAGATCCCCGCTCTGGATGCCCGCCTTCGACGCCGGGGTATCCTCGATCGGGGCGACGACCTTGACCACGCCGTTCTCCATGGTCACTTCGATGCCGAGGCCGCCGAACTCGCCGCGCGTCTGCACCTGCATGTCGCGGAAGTGCTTCGGATTGAGATAGGCGGAATGCGGATCGAGCGCCATGAGCATGCCGTTGATCGCCGATTCGATCAGCTTGGCGTCCTCGGGTTTCTCGACATAGTCGGCGCGCACGCGCTCGAGCACCTCTCCGAACAGATCGAGCTGCCGGTAGATTTCCGAGTTGGCCGCCGACGCCGTCTCGCTGCGCGCGAGCCCTACAATCGTCGAACCGGCAGCGAGCACGGCCAGCACCAGAAGAGTCCATAGCGCGTATTCGGATTTCCGCATCATCCTTGCACCTTCTCGGAAGCCTCGGCCCACCATGGGCCGGGGTCTATTGGCCTGCCGTCCTTCCTGAGCTCGACGTATAGGACGGGGCGCGAGTTATCGTTGTTACCTTGGCCTGCCTGGAGCGCCGCGCCCATCACCGCGACCGGCTCGCCGGCTAAGACAAACTGGCCGAGGCTTACGTCTATGCGGCCCATTCCCGCAAGCAGAACATGATAGCCTCCGCCAGCATTGATGATCAATAGATTGCCATAGGACCGGAAGGGCCCGGCATAGACCACCCAGCCGTCGGTTGGCGCGATTATCCGCGCTTCTCCACGGGTTTGCAGCGAAATGCCCCTCAAGGTGCCGCCGACGCCGTCGGCCTCGCCGAAGCGCTTCAGCCGCTTGCCCTGGGCTGGCAGAGGCAAGGTCCCCTTGGTTAGCTCGAAGGGCATCGCCGGCTTCAAGCGGGCAGGGCTGGCAAAGGCGATCTTGGTCGACTCGGGCTTGATCTCGATGACCTTCTCGTTGCCGGGGGTGGCGAGCGCTTGGCTCTGCTCGCGGGCCCGCAATGCCTTCTCGGTGGCCACTTCCGCGTCGTATTGCGCGACCTCTGCCTTGGCGATCCGCTCGTCGAGCCGGGCGATCAGCGCGTTGAGCTCGGTTTCCTCGGCGGCCTGCTGCACGGCTGCCTGGCGGGTCGTCACAAGCTCGGCTTCGCTCTGAGCGAGCTTCGCCTTCTTTTCCTCGAGCAGCTTGTCGATGCTGCTCCGCTCCCCGGTGAGCCTATCGGTTTCGCGCTGCTCGGCATCGCGCTGCTCGCGAATGCCGGACTCCAATTTCACCAGTCCGTCAAGTTCCTGCGACAGATTGTCGGCCTGATATTTGAGCTCGGGAAACACCTGGGCGAGAAGCATGGCGCTGCGCACCACGGCAAGCGCATCGTCGCGGCGCGTAACGAGCGCCGGCGGCGGCGTGCGGCCGATCCTCTGCATGGCGCTCAGCATTTTGACGATGGTTTCCTTTCGATCGGTGATCGAGTTGCGAATGACCGTGACCTGGTCGGTAAGCTCGGCGAGCTTCGCTTCGGTCCCGGACAATTTTGCTTCGCTCGCCTGCACCTGCTTTCCTGCTTCGATCAGCTCGGTATTGAGCTTCGCCCGCGCCTCGGCGAGCGCCACGACATCCTGGGCAAGGCCCTCTTCTTGCGCGCGGCTCGATTGCAGCTTCTGCGAAGTCTCGTCGAGTTTCTTCTGTGCCTCCTCGCGGGAGAGGTCGTCCTCCGCCGCAACGGACAACGGGAAAGTGCTCAACAGCCCCAGGAGGAGAAACCCGGTTATGACGAACCGGAATGTCGGCTCAGGGGACCGATGGATTGGCGCCATCCTTCGTAACCAGCGTGCTCTCCCCCGTCCCGTCTCTTGCCCGCCGGCTTGAAGAGGTGGAACTCGAGCGAGCGGGAACGGAAGCGGAGCCATGAGGCAGAATCAAGGCGAATATCCTGAACAAAGCTTAACCTTTCCCTCCACGAGGGGAATGGAGGTCAGGCACGGTGATAGGGATGGCCGGCAAGAATGGTCGCCGCGCGATAGAGCTGCTCGGCGAGCACGATGCGAGCAAGCCCGTGCGGCAAGGTGAGGGGCCCGAGCGAGAGCTTCAGATCGGCGCGGGCGAGCACTTCGGGCGCGAGCCCCTCGGCGCCACCGACGAGAAAGGCGAGGCCGGGGGCGCCGCGGTCGCGAAATTCGCCGATGGCTTTGGCGAACTCGGCGCTGCCGAGCTGATCGCCCTCGCGGTCGAGGCAAACCAGCTTATGCGTGGGGGGCACTTTGCCGAGCATGACCATGGCTTCGGCGGCGGTGCGCGCGGCTGGGGTCGGCCCTCGCGACTCAGGCACCTCGATCACAGTCACCGGTGCAAGCCCGAGCTTGTTGCCGGCCATCTCGGTGCGGCCGAGATAATGCCTGAACAGGTCACGTTCCGGGCCTTGCTTGAGCCTGCCCACGGCAGCAATGAGAAGCCGCATGGCGCGACCTTGTAAGGCCTGGCCCCCTGGAACGCTAGCGGCGGATCAGACCACCATGCGCTCCATTGGGCGGTCGGCGGACCACATCTTCTCCAGATTATAGAACTCCCGCACCTCTGGACGGAAAATGTGGACGATGACGTCGCCGGCATCGATCAGCACCCAGTCGCAATGGGGAAGACCTTCGACGCGGGCGCGTCCGAAGCCTTCGTCCTTGAGCTTCCTGACGAGGTGATCGGCAACGGCGCCAACATGCCGTTGCGAGCGCCCCGAGGCTACGACCATCTGGTCGCCGATCGAGGTCTTGCCCTTGATGTCGATGCACACGACTTGCTCGGCCTTGGCGTCGTCGAGTGTGTCGAGCACGACGTCGAGCAAACGGTTCGGGTTTGCGCAAAATGACGCAAAGCCGGAGGGAGGCGTACCCTTATGGGTACCCTCTCTTGGTGAGCGCATGTTTTGGTGGATGTCCTTCTGTCATTGCTCCTGCGGAAGCGGCTTTTGAGCCTCGCCCGGCTAAACGCCCGAGCCCGGCATTCGGTGCCGCCTCAACTCGAACATAGTCTGCGTCGCAGCAAAATTTCAATAGCTAGTGTTGTCACGCTTTCTTCTTACTCTTCTTTGTGTCCTTCTTGTCCCTCTTCGCCCGCTTGGCATCCTTCTTCTTTTCCCGTTTGGCCGCCTTATCGGTCTTCTTCGCAACTTTTTTAAGCGCCTTGGCCGCCTTGCGCATCTTGGTGCGCGGCGGCTCGCCCTCCATGCCACTCCTGAGCTGCGTGGAGGAGAGGCTCGACAGCGGGAGCGTGAGCAGGGTCCAGACCGGCAGTTCCATGCCTGCAAGTCCACGCGCGTCGGTTTCGTCGAGCGCGGCGAAGGCAAAGCGCTGCGCGGCCCTGCTGGCTCGTGCCTTCAGCCGGTAACCAGGACGGTCGAGCACCGCAATGGGCACGAGGCCGAACAGCTCCTCCCAGGCGCGCCAGCGATGGAATGAGGCGAGATTGTCGGCCCCCATCAGCCACACAAAATGGACCGCGGGATAGCGCTGCTTGAGGAAGCGGATGGTGTCGATGGTGTAGGCGCTCGGGCGACGGGCCTCAAAGCCTGTGACCACGATCTTTGGATGGCGGGCGACCGCGCGCGCCGCGGCGATGCGCGCTTCGAGGTCGGGCGCTTGGCCTGCGTCTTTCAGAGGATTGCCTGGGCTCACCAGCCACCACACCTGATCGAGCCCCAGGCGCTTCAAAGCCGCGAGACTGATCTGGCGGTGCGCCGCGTGCGCCGGGTTGAACGAGCCGCCGAGCAGTCCGATGCGCATCCTGGGCGCCGCCATCGGCACCCGCAAATCAGGGTCGGGGCGCTTCCCCCGGTTCTTTTTCGAGGCCATTCGACCCATCAAGTACGGATCTGGCCTGAGCCATGCACGACATATTTGAAGGTCGTGAGCTGCTCGAGACCTACCGGACCGCGGGCATGGAAGCGGCCGGTGGCGATGCCGATCTCAGCGCCCATGCCGAACTCGCCGCCATCGGCAAATTGCGTCGAGGCATTGTGCAGCACGATGGCGCTGTCGACGCGAGCGAGGAACGTCTCCGCCGCGTCCTTGTCCTCGGTGATGATCGCCTCGGTGTGCTGCGAGCCGTAGCGCGCGATATGGTCGATGGCTTCGTCGAGCCCGTCGACCACCTTCACCGCGATGATGGCGTCGAGATATTCGGTGGACCAGTCGTCCTCGCTTGCAGGCTTCACGCGGGCATCGGCGCGCTGCGTGTCGGCGTCGCCTCTCACTTCGCAACCGGCCTCAATCAGCATCTCGACCAGCGGCGCAAGATGCGTTGACACGGCGGCGCGATCGACGAGCAGCGTCTCAGCCGCGCCGCACACCCCGGTCCGCCGCATCTTGGCGTTGAGCGCGATGGCCTTGGCCATGGCAGGGTCCGCCGGCTGATGCACGTAGACGTGACAGACTCCTTCAAGATGCGCGAACACCGGCACCCGCGCCTCTTCCTGCACAAGGCCGACCAGACTCTTGCCCCCGCGCGGCACGATCACGTCGATGGCGCCGCCAAGGCCGGAAAGCATGAAACCAACCGCCTGGCGGTCCACGGTCGGCACGATCTGAATCGCGGTCTCGGGCAATCCTGCCTCGACGAGACCCTCGGTGAGCGCATTGCAGATCACGAGCGAGGTGAGGAAGCTCTCAGAGCCAGAGCGCAAGATCACCGCGTTCCCCGACTTGAGGCAAAGCCCTCCAGCATCAGCCGTCACGTTCGGCCTCGACTCATAGATGATGCCGATCACCCCGAGCGGCACGCGCACGCGCGATATTTGCAAGCCGTTCGGCCGCGTCCACGACGCGGTCACCTCGCCCACCGGATCCGGCAACGCGGCGATATCGCGCAAGCCGCGTGCCATGGCCGCCACTCGCGCCTCGTCGAGCGCCAGCCGGTCGATGAAGGCCTCGTCGCGGCCCTTGCCGCGCGCGGCGTCGATGTCGTTCTTGTTGGCTCCGAGGATCGCGCCCGATCGCGCCTCGAGCCGCTTGGCCATGGCTTCGAGCGCGGCGTTCTTCTGCGCGGTCGTGGCGAGCGCGAGCGCACCAGCGGCCTCGCGCGCCAAGCGCCCCATATAGAGCATCATCGGCTCGATGCTTGCCTGCGGCTGTCCTGCCAGAACCGACATCACACTCCTCAACCTCTCCGGTGCAGCACCATATCGTCGCGGTGGATCAGCTCCGGGTCGCCACGGTAGCCGAGAATCTCCGGCAATTCACCGCTCTTGCGGCCGAGGATGCGGCGCGCGTCCTCGTGATCGTAGGCGGCGAGCCCGCGGCCAAGCTCGGCGCCCTCGCCGTTCTTGATCACCACGGCGTCGCCGCGCTCGAAGGCACCTTCTATCCTGGTGACGCCGGCAGGCAAGAGGCTCTTGCCGCGGGACAGCGCCTCTGCCGCGCCCTTGTCGACGATCACCGCGCCTTTCGGCTCGAGCGTGCCCGCGATCCAGCGCTTGCGCGCCGTCACGGGGTCGGCATGGGCAAGGAACCAGGTACAGCCGCCGGGTTCGGCAAGCGCCTGAAGCGGATTGAGCACCTTGCCGCTCGCAATCGCCATATGGGTGCCGCCGGCAACGGCGATCTTCGCCGCCTCGATCTTGGTCACCATGCCGCCGCGCGACAGCTCAGAGCCGACATCGCCGGCCATAGCCTCGATCTCCGGCGTGATGTCGCGGACTTCCTCCAGCCGCTTCGCACCGGGGGCCGAGCCGGGAGGCGCGGTATAGAAGCCGTCGACGTCGGAGAGCAGCACCAGGCAGTCAGCGCTCATCATCGAGGCCACACGCGCCGCGAGCCGGTCGTTGTCGCCGTAGCGGATCTCGCTCGTCGCCACCGTGTCGTTCTCGTTCACCACCGGCACGGCGCCGAGGCTAAGCAGCGTCGTCATGGTGTTGCGTGCATTGAGATAGCGCCTGCGCTCCTCGGTGTCGCCGAGCGTGAGCAGCACTTGCGCCGCGATCAGGCCGCGGGCGCGAAAAGCATCCTCATAGGCATGCGCCAGATCGATCTGCCCGACCGCGGCCGCGGCCTGGCTGTCCTCGAGCTTGAGCGGGCCCTTCGGCAGCTTCAGCACGTTGCGCCCGAGCGCGATGGCGCCCGACGACACGACGATGACCTCCTTGCCGTCTCGCCTTAGCTTGGCGATGTCGTCGCAGAGCGAGCCGAGCCAGTCTGCCTTCAGCGCGCCGCTCGCGCCGTCGACGAGCAGCGACGAGCCGATCTTGACGACGAGCCGCTTGGCCTTTGCCCATTCCGCCCTCATGGCCGCCATCCGGCTTCGCGCGGCTCGGGCGGCGCATTGCGCTTGGCGCGCGCCGATCTGATCTCCGCCGCAAGCGCACGCAAGGCAGGGGTCATGCCATCCCCGCTCACCGCGGAAAGGACCAGAGGCTTCCGGCCTGCCGCCTTGGTGAGCACCTTTGCCTTGCGCTTCAGCTCATCGGCGGGCACCGCGTCGCACTTCGACAGCGCCACGATCTCAGGCTTCTCCTCGAGCCCCGCGCCATAGGCGTCGAGCTCGCCGCGGATGATACGGTAGGCGTCGGCGGGATCATCGAGCGTCGCGTCGACGAGATGAAGCAACACCGCACAGCGCTCGACATGGCCGAGAAAGCGGTCGCCGATGCCTGCACCTTCATGGGCGCCCTCGATCAGCCCGGGGATGTCGGCAAGCACGAAGTCGGTGGAGTCTACGCGCACCACGCCGAGATTGGGATGAAGCGTGGTGAAGGGATAGTCGGCGATCTTGGGCTTGGCCGCGCTCACCGCGGCAAGGAAGGTCGACTTGCCGGCATTGGGCAGGCCGACGAGTCCCGCATCGGCGATCAGCTTCAGCCTGAGCCAGATGGTCATCTCCTCGCCGGGCTGCCCCGGGTTGGCGCGGCGCGGCGCCCGATTGGTGGAAGACTTGAAGCGCGTATTGCCGAAGCCGCCATTGCCGCCGCGCAAGAGCACCACGCGATCCCCCGGCTTGGTCAGATCGGCGATCAGCGTCTCGCCATCCTCTTCGAAAATCTGCGTGCCAGGCGGCAGCTTCAGCACCACGTCGGCGCCGCCCGCGCCGGTGCGGTTCTGGCCCATGCCATTACCGCCCCTCTTCGCCTTGAAGTGCTGCTGATAGCGGTAGTCGAGCAGGGTGTTGAGGTTTGCCACGCATTCGAGGATGACGTCGCCGCCCTTGCCGCCGTCCCCGCCGTCGGGTCCGCCGAACTCGATGAACTTCTCGCGGCGGAAGCCGACGCAGCCGTTCCCGCCGTCGCCGGAGCGCACATAAACCTTGGCCTGATCGAGGAACTGCATGGGACGTGGCCGCGAGACTGGGATCGCCTCTCCCCCTTGGGGAGAGGTCGCGCCAAGCTGGCTTGGCGCGGGTGAGGGGGTTAAAGCACAGGTTGTTTAACGCAAAGTGGCAATTAAGCTAGTGCCCGCCCCCTGGTGAGCCGATAGGTGAGACAGCGGGATTTGGCGTTCCGTGCGGCGCAGTCGCGCAAGACTTCACCGGAAGGCTCGAAGCCGAGCTTGGCGATCACCCGCGCCGAGGCCGGGTTCTCCTTGAAATGACCGACCGTAAGATAGTCGAAGCGCTCTCTGTGAAAGGCATGCAGGATGAGCGCCCGCGCCGCCTCGGTGGCGTAGCCCATCCCCCAATAAGGCTTGCCGATCCAATATCCCATCTCGGCGTGGATCTTGTCGGTGGCGCGATAGCCGACGCAGCCGATCAGCGCGCCGGCGCGGTCGATGGCGAAGGCCACGCCTTCTTCGCCGGCCTGCAGGCTTTGGATCCAATCGACCGCCATCTCCTCGCTATAGGGGTGCGGGATGGTTCCCGTCATGCTGGCAACCTCGTAGTCGCCGGCAAGCAGGGCAATGCTCGTCGCATCGGCGAGCACCGGCGCGCGCAACAGGAGTCTTTCGGTGCGGATGACCACGCGGGCAGGATACGCGGGAGCGGCCCTTTTTGTCATTGCCTGGCTTGGCCGGATGAGGAGCGAGCAATTCCACGTGTCGTCATTCCGGCGCAAGCCGGAATCCAGCGGCGCCAAAGGCGCCAAGAAAACTGGACCCCGGCTTTCGCCGGGGTGACGCGGAGAGGTCGTCCGGAGACTGAGGCGAATTAGTTGGGCTTCACCGAGACGTAGACGCGGCCCTTGGCCTTGGTCGCGAATTCCACCTCGCCCTCGCGAACCGCGAACAGCGTGTGGTCGACGCCCATGCCGACGCCGTCGCCGGGGTGCCATTTGGTGCCGCGCTGGCGCACGATGATGTTGCCGGGAATGACGCGCTGGCCTCCCGACTTCTTCACGCCGAGCCGGCGCCCGGCTGAGTCGCGGCCGTTACGGGATGAGCCACCGGCTTTCTTATGTGCCATGGTATGGGTCCTTACTTCTTCTTCGGCTTCGCCGCAGGCTTCTTGGCCGCCGCAGCCTTGGCCGCTGGCTTCTTGGCCGTAGCTTTCGCCGCAGGCTTCTTGGCAGGCGCGGCCTTCTTTTCAGGCGCAGCCTTCTTCTCAGGCGCATCCTTCTTGGCCACAGCCTTCTTCGCCGGCTTCGCCTCGCCCTCGGTAGCGGCTTCAGGCTTCTTGGCTTCGACCTTCTTCGGCTCCGGCCGCGCCACCTTGGTCTGCGACGGCTTTTTGCCGTCGGTGAGGATCTCGGTGATGCGGAGCAGCGTCAGATCCTGGCGATGGCCCTTCTTGCGCCGATAGTTCTTGCGCCGCTTCTTCTTGAACACGATGATCTTGTCGCCGCGGGTCTGCTCGATGACCTCGGCCGCCACCAGAGCGCCGGCGATGCTCGGCCCGCCGGCCTTATGACCGCCGGTCTTGGGCGCGCCCTCGCCGCCACCAAGCAGAAGCACTTCCGAAAGCTCGATAATGTCGCCGGGCTCGCCCGCGATCTTCTCGATCTTGATGACGTCGTTCGGCGCCACGCGATATTGCTTGCCGCCCGTGCGAATGACCGCGAACATGACTTTTATCTATCCGTCCAACTTTGTGGGCTGAAAGACCTCGCGCCCCAGGGCGCGGGCCAAGCTGACCGCCTGGCCTCTCCGCGGCGCAATATAGAAGCCGAAGCCGATAAGTCAATTAGTCCAGCGCCCCCCGCGCGGCGATTGCAGCGTGGAGGCGGGAACTTCGATAAGAATGGCAGCACGGCGAAATTTGCTGTCGAGGCCTGAAAAGACGCGGCGGTGTTACTGGGCGGAACCTTGGAACGGGAGGATTCTCCAGCATGACCAACATCAGCGCGATTTCCTTACTGAGCAGCTTGATGGCTCTCGCCTGTGCGTCGACGCTCCTGGCGACCGCATTCCCCTCCACCGTTGCGTCCCAGGGGTTCACCTGTCAGTGGGACCTGACCGGTCATTGGGAGCTTCGGCAGACCAATGGAATCCTGGTGAACCTCGACTTACAGCAACGAGGCCCTTTATTCACGGGCTCCGCTGGAACACCGGAGTTCTTTGGCACCGGTAGTCGCGGTAGTCTCGACGGAAGCGTCGACAATCAAAGCAAATTCAAGATGTCGATCTATTGGGACAACGGTGCGATCGGTGAATACACCGGCACCGTCAACCAAAATGGAAGGCTGGAGGGGGAGACCTACGACCGAATGAGTCCGGCCTCGATGGCGCGATGGTTTAGCACGGGCACTGGCGGCAAATGCTTGGGTGGGTTATTGGGGCCTGCGCCGCAACCCGCTCCGAAAAAGCCCGCCGAGCCAGACCCCGGTAAGGGTCTGCAATCGCCCGGGAAGTTTTTTCAGCACTAGTTCGTTTGGGGAGGAACGCCAGATGATGCGCTTCAAGTCGATCTCGTTGTCGATGGGCTTGACCTTGGTTGGCGGAGCCGCCCTTCTTTCGGCGTTTGCCTCAGCAGCTCACGCCGCCTCGTGCCGGCAATGGGACATCACCGGCAGTTGGACCATTGAACAGACTAATGGCTTCCTGGTGGATCTTAAACTGCAGCAAGACGGCAATGATCTCCGTGGCACTGCCAGTTTCACCACGTCTGCCACCGACACCGGTACGGGCAATCTGGACGGCTCCATCGACGGCAACTCCATACAGATTACGATCTATTGGGGTGGGAGGAGCGGCGCTATCGGCGAATATAAGGGCACGATCAACCCGAGGGGGCGGCTGGAAGGGGATACCTTCGATCGGATGAATCCAGTCTCTCGCGCCGGCTGGCACAGTCTCCAGACTGGCGGGAGGTGCGTGGATTCCGGCGTGACACCGCAATCGGCGCCTGGGGTACCAGTTCCCGTCACGCCCAAGGAGCCCGATCTGCGTAAGGGCCTGCAGAAGCCCGGGAAGTTCTTCCAGCAATAGCCGCGATGCACGCGCGACCCTTCACCGGCCCTTGAGGTTGCCGCGAAGCGGCCGGCAAGCTACATGAGGCGTTCGCGGGAGAGGTGCCAGAGTGGTCGAATGGGACGGTCTCGAAAACCGTTGTACGGGTGACCGTACCGTGGGTTCGAATCCCACCCTCTCCGCCAATGTTTGGCCGATTTCCGCGATTTTCTAGGCCCCAATAGGCAGGCTTGCCGATGTTGCTCGCTATACGCCGCGCCTCGCGCGTGAGCAGTTTGCCTGCCGAACACCGCTGATCATGGTGCCCCATATTTTGGATGGCCGATGCCCTGTGAGTGTGTCCAGGCCTCGGCAAACTCGTTGATTAAAGTATCGATGGTCGCTTCAATCCTGGCCGTTATCTGCTCGTGTGGTTCATAAATCGCCTGACCGCCCTCTCCGTACATGTCCTCCCAAATCGTCACGTAGGTGGGTTTTTGGAGGGGCTTCTTGTCGTATACAAATCGCGCTCCCTCTATGGGGGCTATCACTCTAGCGGATATCGAAGCGGCGCATCCGGAGCTTGCCGGAAGCGCTGTAACGATTAGCTGGAACAATGGGCGCTCAAAGAAGTCACGAACATCTTCATCACTTTCACTCACAAATCCGAGCTTCGTTCGCATGAATGCGCTCGTCGCCGACCCCCTGATGTGCTGCTCGTCCAGACCACATTGATCAAGCAGTTTGAGCACCCAATGCATTTTTTTGATGCCATCGAGATAACTGGTTGGTCCTCCAGACAGCCCCGAAATGATGCTGAAGTCTTCATCAATATCGGCATCGGCGGCAGAATTCTGAGCGACTTTATCGCTGGTGATTATCTGGACGACTTTTTGAGCATCCGCTTTTGTTGGCTGCGGTACGGCTGGCTGCGGAGCACTCTGTTCCGCGTGAGCAAGCGCCGGTATTGCAAGAGCGGAAACGGCGGCAACCAGCTTTAGTTTCATAAATGCTCCCCAAATGGCGATTATAAAGCAGGCTCCTCCACACCGACGGTCGCAGGAATTTCCTGCTCCTGAAACCACACGCTGACGCGAGTGAAACCGACATTTCATTCCCCTACGTGCTCGTATGCAGCACCTTGGGGACTGTGATCAGCCCAGCAGCCGTTTGGCAAGCGACCGCAGAGAGCGAGGTTTGGAGAATAGTGGCGCCTTGTGGGTGCCAAATTCTCCGTTCCGCAATTCGGCGGTCCGGTTAGGCACACGCCGGAACATACTGCCGGTCGCTATTGAGAGCCTCGCTCACATGGTGACAAGCGCCGCTCGTTCGGGCCGCAGGGACGCCAATGTCCCGCGTCCGCTACTGACCCTTAGCGGACTCTAGCCCCGGGGGCGGCAGAGACGTCACCACGGCCTCCAGACATGCGTTTCGTATTGCCAGAACGCAATTAGGCAAAGGACATAGAGGCCAATCACGAGCGCCGTTCCCGCGATGTCGCGCTTGAGATCACGGTCGGCGGGACGTAGCCACCAGCCGAGGCGCCGGCTTGCCCACGGGGTCAAAACGCTAAGCACGAGGACGCTGAGTACATTGTCCAGGAACAAAGCGTTCCAATGCGACATCTTCAGTTGCCCGACCAAGAACGGGTGCTCGAACCAGGCCGTGATCAACATCACCACCGGATAGAGGGTCAGCAGCACGATCATGTTCTGCTTCCACGCCGGCGGTGAAGGCGCCTCGGCGTCGCCCAGTTGGAACCATTGATCGAAACCCGTGCGCACGATGCGCGCATGCGATTCCTCGGTGAAGACGGCTGCCTCCTCGAGCAGCAGCTTCCGTTCCGCCGAATTGAGCCACGTTTGCAGATTGGCTTCGGAATCGAACCGCAGGATCGCCAGCCAGTCCTCCTGTACACCGGGCACCGGCGGCTCGAACCGGTAACCCTGAAATCCGGGTGACCGCGCCTGCGCCGCGGCGATCTTGCGCTCCCATTGGCGGTAGGTATTCTCCTGGCCGGGCTTGATCCGCGTTGAAATCACCGCCGAGGCCGGCGCCGGCAGCACGCCGGACTCACTATCATCGACGAGATGGACGTCATCTTGACCGACCAACATCGGTTGCGCCTCGGCCACGAGGCGCTGCCGCTCGTCGGAACGGAGCCACGCCACGGCTGCCTTGGTGCTGGCAAAGCGTTGCAGGATGACCCAGTCGACCTGAGCGGGAGGGCTCGGCGGCATGACCGTTTCTTTAATGAAACCCGGCTGGGCCGCGACCGCCTTACTGATTTTGTGCTGCCAGCGCGCGAACGCATTGGCCATGTCGGGCGCAATCCGCGTCTGCGTGACCACCGTCACCGTGGACGTCTTGGTCTTCGGCGCTTCGAGCGGTCCGGTCATGATTGGGAGTCGAGCTTGTCGAAGATCCGCTCGGGCGACAGCGGCAGGCTCGTAAAGCGCACACCCGTCGCATTGGCGACTGCGTTGGCGATTGCGGGCGCGACCGGATTGATGGCGCATTCGCCCTGCGACTTCGCCCCCATCGGGCCGATGCTATCATAGGTGTCGGCGAAGTAGACTTCGCTGCGCGGGATGTCGGCAAAGGCCGGAATCCGATAATCGCGCAGCGCCGGATTCACCATCGTGCCATTGGCGTCGTACACCATCTTCTCGGTGAGCGCCCAACCCACCCCCATGGCAATCGAGCCGTCAATCTGGCCGCGGCACTGCATCGGATTGATCAATCTGCCGATGTCGGCGGCGTGCACGCTTTGCAGGATTTCGATGTCGCCGGTGACGCGATGCACGGCGAGACGGATGCCTTGAGCATTGAAGGCGATCGACCGCGGCGACAAATAGGCCTTGCGTTTGGCCTCGAAGCGGTGGGCCTCCTTAGTGCCCGCCGCATATAGGTCGGTGAGCGGAATTTTCTGGTTGGCGCAGATAATTGCATCGTCCAGCAAGCGACATTCGGAGGTCTCGCACCCCGTATGGCGGCTGGCATATTCGATGATGTTGTCGCGCAATGCCTTCGCCGTCAGCATCACGGCTTGGCCTGCGACGACCGTGCCGGTGCTGGCAAAGGTGCCGGTATCGTAAGGCGCAAGATCGGTATCGGCATTGATGATGGCGATGCGGTCGGCGCGCGTGCTAAGAACGGAGGCGGCGATCTGGCAATGCGAGGTGACGGACCCGTTGCCCATCTCCGTCGAGCCGACCGCGAGGTGATAACTCCCGTCGCTCTCAAGCCGCATCACCGCCCCGGACCGATGCTCCGTGGGAGGTCCGGATTCCATCATGGCGACCGCGATACCGGTGCCCTCGGCCCACTCCTCACCCTCGGGCTTGGTGGCCCCCCGGCCGCTGGCCAGCGCCTCCTCGACGAGATCGAGACATTGGTCGAGACCGTAACTGCCGAACTCGACGTCGGACGCGTCGTGCCAAACCGACTCCATCCAGTCTCCCGGCCGGATCATGTTCTTGCGGCGGATTTCGAACGGGCTGATCCCCAAAAGCTTGGCGAGATCGTCCATGGCGCATTCGATAGCGAAGGTCGTCTGCGAGGCGCCATAGCCACGAAAGCCGCCGGCCGGAATCATGTTGGTGTAGACGGCATAGCCATCGGCCTTCTTGTTGGGGCAGCGATAGCCGGTGAGCTGGTTGGCGAGCGCGGCTGCGAGCGTCTCGCCACCATGGCCACCATAGGCGCCGGTATTGGACACGAGGCGGAGCTGAATCGCCGTGAGCGTCCCGTCCTTTCTGGCGCCAAGCTTGACATGCGTTGTCATCGGATGGCGGGTGGTCGCGCTGGTGAACTGCTCGGGCCGCGTGAACTCCCACATCACCGGCCGCCCGGTCTTCAGCGTGGCCAGCACGCACAGATCCTCGGAAATCATCTCCTGCTTGCCGCCGAACCCGCCGCCAACGCGCTCGGTGAAGACGTGGAGGTCGCGGGGAAACAGCCCGAACAGATAGCAGAGCTTCTCCTTGGCGATGAACGGCGCCTGCGAGCTCGTGCGGACATGTAGCCGTCCATCCTCCCCTTTCCAGGCGATCGAGCCGTGGGTCTCAAGATGCACGTGCTGCACGCGCGAGGTCGAATAGGTCATCTCGTGGATGGCATCGGCCTGTTCGAAGCCCAGCTCGACGCTACCGAGCTCGCCATGGATATCGACATAGATATTTCCACGGGCCTCCGTGCCCTTGTGATGCAGGATCGGCGCTCCTGGCTCCATGGCCTGCTCGGGGTCGAACACGGCAGGCAAGATTTCGTAGTCGACCTCAAGCAACCGGCACGCCTCTTCCGCGGCACCCTCGGTCTCGGCGACGACCGCGGCGACCCGCTGCCCGACGAAGCGGACGACATTGTCGAGGATGTAGGTGTCGTCAGGATCGACGAGGTGATCCTCGTGCGTCGCCGTCGAGTAGAGCCTGCGCGGCACGTCCTCCCAGGTGAAGACGTCCACGACGCCAGGGACGGCAAGCGCCTTGTCGCGGCGGATGCTTCTGATGCCCGCATGCGGATGCGGCGAGCGCAGCACTTTCAGATGCAGCATCCCATCCATCGCGACGTCGAGGGTGTAGCGCGCGTGACCGGTGACAATGGACCTGCCGAAGGGGTTGCGTAAGCTCGCCCCACAGGCGTCGCCGGCACCGTCTTCTTCGGCGGACCCTACACCATTCAGAGCGTCCTCGATGCTGCGATAGCCGGTGCAGCGGCAGAGATTGCCTTTGAGCGAGTGCGGCAAGTCCTTGCGCGCTTCGTCGTCGAGCGAGGCCGCGGTCATGATCATGCCGGCCGTGCAGAAACCGCATTGGTAGGCTGGCGCATCCAGAAAGGCCTGTTGCATCGGATGCAAGCCCCCATCACGCTCGAGCCCTTCGATGGTGGTGATCTCGTGTCCCGCACCCCGGAAGGCAGGCACCAGGCAAGAGTGGAAAGGCACGCCATCGATCCAGACCGTGCACGCGCCGCAATCGCCGGCGTCGCAGCCTTTCTTGACGCCGAAAAACCCGAGGCCGCGCAGGAACGTGCGCAGGCATTGGCCTGGAGCCGGTTCGGCGGAGATCTTCGTCCCGTTGACGGTAACGTTCATGCAGCAGCTCCAGACTGGAGCTCGGAGCGGATTTGCTCGGCGTAATAGTAGGTGAGCCGGCGCCGATAGACGGGCGAGCCATGTACGTCGTCGAAATACCCGTCGTCGGGAATCTCTGCCCCGATGGTGTGGCGCAGCTTGTCGGCGGACGGAACGCGATCGAAGCGGAGCTGAACCGGTCTTGGCGTGGCCGCGGTGATGGTCAGCAGGAGGTCATCTGCATCCGCGCTCTGCGTGCCAATGAGAAACACCGCGGACCGCCCGAGATGGGTGAGCGAGGAGCGGCGCGAGGCGAAGCGTTTACAGAGCGCGCTTGCCGGGAGACGGATGCTGCGTAAGAGCTCGCCCGGCCGAAGCACGTTCATATGGTTGCCGGTCACGAAGTCGATCGCCGCAACCTGGCGTGGCTCCGCACCGCGCGGCCAAAGCGTGTAGATACCTTCAAGGGCAACGGTGAGAGTAATCATCGGCCCCGCCGGCAATGACATACAGATATTGCCCCCGACCGTGGCAGCGTTCCAGATCTTGAACGACGCGAGAAACGCGCGGGCGCACAGCGGCAGGAGGGGAGTGGCCGTCCATTCCGGGGGTGCCTGGAAGCGGTCCAGCTCGGCGACGGTGCAGGTTGCCCCGATATCGAGGCCGTCCGCCGAAACCTGAAGCGCGGGCCAGCGCAGCGATTGAAGGTCGATCAGCGTATCGGTGGCAATCTGCGGCGTCGAGAATAGCCAGGTCCCTCCGGCAAGCCACGCATAACCCTCGCGCCACTTAGCGATCTCATCTGCGCACGTGGGCTGCTTCACCTCTGTAACGGTGTTCAAATTCATGGTGCGGCAGCCAAGGCGGCCAAGCGGGCCGCATTGCGGTTGTTCTCCTGCACGACGGGGCCCATATCGATGCTCACCACCTCGCCCTTGTCCACGATCAGCCGGCCGCCCACCACGGTATGGCGGGCAGACGTTGGTGCACAGAAGACAACAGCCGCGACGGGATCGCTCAAGCCCCCGGAATAAGCGATCGAGTTCAGATCGAGGGTGAAGAAGTCGGCGTATTTGCCCTTCTCTAGCGAACCGATGTCGGTTCGCCCGAGCACCGCGGCGCCGCCGATTGTTGCGATCTCGAGCGCATCGCGCGCGGTCATCCATTCCTTGGCGCGCAGCGGATCGGAAGTGGAAAGTACGGTCTGCGGACCCTCCGGCGGCAGCAGCCCGATCTTCAGCCGCGCCAGCAGCATCGCCTCGCGCACTTCGACCAGAAGGTTGGAACCATCGTTGCTTGCCGAGCCGTCAACGCCAAGGCCGGTCCTGACGCCTGCGTCCCGATATTTCTTGACGGGAGCGATGCCGGAGGCGAGCCGCATATTGGAGGACGGGCAATGACAGACGCCCGCTCCTTTTTTTGCAAAGAGGCGCACCTCATCGTCGTTCACATGGACAGCGTGGGCATACCAGACGTCTTTCTCGACCCAGTCGAGCGTGTCCATATAGGCGACGGGCCGCAAGCCTTTATGTTCGAGCGTGTAGCGCTCCTCGTCCAAGGTCTCGCAGAGATGCGTGTGCAGCTTGACACCGTAGTGCCTGGCGATCTTCGCCGACTCGCGCATCAATTCCGCCGTGACCGAGAAGGGGGAGCAGGGCGCAAGCACGATCTGCAGCATCGAGCCGGGCTTCGCGTCGTGATACTGCTCGATGACGCGGACGGAATCCGCGAGGATCTCCTTCTCGTCCTCGACGCAATCGTCCGGCGGTAGCCCCCCCTTCGACTGTCCGAGCGACATGCTGCCCCGGGAGACGACGAAGCGGACGCCGATCTCCTTCGCAGCATGGATCTGATCGTCGACCTTGCAGCCATTTTTGAACACATAAGCGTGATCGAACACCGTGGTGCAGCCAGACCGCGCCAACTCAGCGCAACCCACGATGACAGCGGTACGCGTGTCCTCGGGCGTCCGCGCCGCCCAAACGCGGTAATGCGCCTTGAGCCAGGGGAACAAATTGGTGTTCTGCCCGGCGGGTAAATTGCGGGTCAAAATCTGGTCGAGGTGGTGGTGGCAGTTGATCAGGCCGGGCAGCAGGATGTGGCCCTTCAGGTCGAGTACGACATCCGCTGTTGCCGGTAATTCCGCGGTCGGCCCCACCTGTTCGATCACGCCGTCACGGGCAAAAAGCCCGGCATTTTTCAGCTCCCGCCGCTGCCCGTCCATGGTGACGACGACATCGGCATTTTTTGCGAGCAGCGTTGCCATGTGGCGTCTCCCCCCGGCCCTTTGCACAATTAGCAGCTGATTTTTCGAACAACGTCAATCGAGCTGTTGAGGCTTGGTATAAACAAAATGATCCAGGTGGGAAGAAGTTGTTCTATTATCGAAAGCGAGCCTGAAATATTCTCTGCGGTTGGACACGAGGCGAGCAATCCCTGCAATGAGCGCATCGGAGCGGTACGTTCTTGGGCGGGCGCTCGACTGGCTCGCCGAAGGGCGTCGCGTCGCGCTCGCCACCGTCATCCAAACCTGGGGTAGTGCGCCGCAACCGGTGGGCAGCCAGCTCGCGATCGATGCGGAGGGTAATTTCCTGGGGTCCGTGTCGGGGGGCTGCGTCGAGGCTGAGGTCATCACCGAAGCGGCCGAGGTGATCGCAAGCGGCGTGCCGAAGGCCCTCGAATTCGGCGTCGAGGACAATACCGCATGGAGCGTCGGTCTGGCTTGCGGCGGGGCCATACGCATCTTTGTCGAGCCCCTGGAAGGGGGACGCGGCCGCGAGCCGGGTGGAGTGCTGCACCGGATCATCAGTGACATTGAAGCGCGCCAAAGGGTGGCGCTGGTGACGCAGCTTGCGACTGGCGTGCGGAGCCTTGCTTATTCCCCTGACGATTTGGGACAGGACCTTGCGCCGGCGCTGGAAGATGCGTTTCGGCGCGATAAGAGCATGGCGTTGGCGGGGAGCGACGGCGAAGTCTTCATCAACATATTCAACCCGACGATCCGCCTCGTCATCGTCGGCGCCGTGCATGTAGCACAGCCGCTGGTCCCAATGGCACGCGCGCTCGGTTACGACGTGGTGATCGTGGACCCGCGCTCCGCATTCGCAACGGAAGAGCGGTTCGGCAACGTGACCATCGCTCGTGAATGGCCCGACGAGGCGCTGCCGAAGATCGGCGTCGACGGCCGCACCGCGCTGATCGCGCTCACCCATGACCCGAAGATCGACGATCCGGCGCTGATCTACGCGCTCTCCTCCGATGCTTTCTATGTCGGCGCGCTGGGGAGCAAGCAAACCCACGCCAAGCGCCTCGAACGGCTGAGGCAAGAAGGCGTCTCAAGCCGCGACCTCCAGAAAATTCACGCCCCCATCGGCCTCGACATCGGGGCGCAGGGCGCGGCCGAGATCGCGCTCTCCATCATTGCCGAGATTACGGCCACTCAGCGGGGCAAGGGAAACGGCCGCCGATGAGAGCAACCCCGAGATCTTCTTCCGGCGGCGTCGGCTTGAAGGCGGCGGCCATTGTCCTTGCCGCGGGGCGCTCCTCCCGCATGGCGCCCCACAACAAGCTCTTGGAACCGATCGACGGCATGCCGATCGTACGCCGCGTCGCAGCCGCCGCGCTTGCCAGCGGCGCTCGTCCCGTCGTCGTGGTCACCGGCTTCGAGGCCCCGCGCGTCGCGGAGGCGCTGCGCGATTTGAGAGCGACCATCGTACACAACGCGGCCTATGCCGAGGGCATGAGCACCTCGCTCCGGACAGGCCTCGTTGCGCTGCCGGCGGATAGCGACGGAGCGCTCATCCTGCTCGGCGACATGCCGGAGGTCGAGGGCCAGGTCCTCGGCGCCCTCATGACCGTATTCGCTGCAACCGGACGCCGCGCCATCTGCGTACCGGCTCGGAACGGCAGGAGGGGCAACCCCGTTCTGTGGGGCGCCGCCTACTTCGCCGAGATGATGACAATCAGCGGCGACATTGGCGCGAAGCAGCTTATGGCGCGGCACCAGGAGCACGTGACCGAGGTCGCGGTCGGATCCGACGGCATCTTCGCGGATGTCGATACGCCTTCCGATCTTGCGCGCATCGAGACGAGAACCGGATCGAACCCGTAAGAGGAGGAACGTATGCCCAAGACGCCGGTGAACCACGGTGACGAAGATCGCGCCGCATCGTTGGCCGCCGCGCCCGCGCCGCTTCTATCGCGGCGCGTGTTCTTGGCGACCAGTGGCGCCGTGGGCACCGCCCTGCTTGCCCCCACTCTTCTTGCTGGCACGGTAACGGAGAGCAAGGCGGAGGAGAGCTCCCAGAGCCACGCCCATAACCACGAACCGGTCGACGATTATGAAGCTTGGAAAGACTTCAAGCCTGGCGCGCCTTTCATCGAGCCGGAGGTTCGCCGTTCCGTCAATGGTGAGCTCAAAACCACGCTCAGGATGCAATACGCTTACAAGGATATCGGCGGCTATCGCCTCTTCTTGCGGACCTATGAAGGCACCATCCCCGGCCCGACTCTGCGCGTGAAGCCGGGCGACGTGCTGCGCATAAAGCTGATCAACGACCTGCCCCCCAATCGCGATCCCGCGCCCGTCATTCACTCGCTGCCGCATCAGTTCAATACGACCAATTTCCATTCGCACGGGCTGCATGTGAGCCCGAGCGGCATCTCCGACAACGTGATGCGCGTCATGGAGCCGGGAAAGAGCTACGACATTGAGATTGCCATTCCCGCCGACCACATCCCCGGAACCAATTGGTATCACCCCCATATGCATGGATCGGCCGACGTGCAGATCGCGAGCGGTGCGGTGGCCGCGCTGATCATCGAAGGCGATTTCGAGGATGTCCCCGAGATCAAAGCCGCGCAGGAGCGCTTGCTCGTGCTGACCGAGGCGGTATTCGACTCGTTTGGCACCGTGGAGAATTTCGAGACGCTCTTTCCGGAAACCGCGGCCCGCTTCCTGGCCGTCAACGGCGTGCGGGAACCGACCATCACCATGCGGCCTGGGGAGGTGCAACGCTGGCGCCTGTTGCACGCGGGCTGGCAGGACGACATCTTCATGGAGATGGAGGGGCACACGCTGCATTCGATCGCCCGCGACGGCGTCCCTCAATCGCGAATGGATCAGTCCTTTCCCCGCACGCTGGAACACGCAGGCGACAATCCGAATGCCCTGCTCATCGCGCCCGGGCAGAGAATCGATGTGCTGGTGCAGGCAGGTAAGCCAGGCACCTATGCGCTTCGCGCGATCCCTTACAATCAGGGCTATGGCTCCCCGACCGGACCCATCGCCCGCATAGTGGTGGAGGGCGATCCACTCCCGATGAACTTGCCGACAAAACTGCCGCCAACACCGGAGAAGATCATCGGCGACGAGGAGATCACCGGGACCCGCGTGCTTCGATTCGCAGCGACGCACCCCGAGGTCGAGGCAACCGAGCATTGGCAGGAGTTCCGGTTCACGATCGACGGCAAGGTTTTCGATCCGAACCGGATCGATCAGCGGGTACGCCTCGGCGCGGTGGAAGAATGGACCATCCTCAATGAGCACAAGGACGACCACGTCTTCCACATCCACACCAATGACATGCTCGTCACCAAGATCAATGGCGAGAAGGTGCCTGAGCCGATCTGGATGGACACCATGATCGTCCCGCGCAATGGCAGCATCACCTTCCGCTCGCGCTTCCTGGATTTCACCGGCATCTACATGCTTCACTGCCACATGATGAACCACGAGGAGCTCGGCATGATGCAGGTCGTGGAGGTCTATGCCGACTAACACCACTCTCGGGTGGCTAGAGGCAAGGATCGAGGCGCACGTTATCGGTCAGTCGAAAAGGAGACATAGCATGCCGCGAGCATTGGTTGGCCTGACTCTTGTTGCAGTCATCGTTGTCGGTGGCTTCTTAGGGGCTGGCGACATTCGCCGCTCCAGAGCCGCGGAAGGTCCGTCCGTCGCCAGCGCCCTGTCGACGCACGTGCTCGACACGGCTTCCGGCCGTCCTGTCGCGGGTGTCCCTGTCCGCCTGGTACGCGACGGTAAAACGCTTGGCCTCGGCAAGACCGACGCGGATGGCAGGCTTGAGCTCGGGCCAGCGCCCTTGGAGGCGGGCACGTACCAGCTGATATTTGACGTGCACGGAGTCTATCCGAAGAGCTTCTACCCGGAGATCACGGTGTCTTTCCAGATCGGCGATCCGGCAGCGCATCTACACCTCCCGATATTGTTGAGCCCGTTTGGCTTCACGACCTATCGGGGGAGCTGACCTTTCCCGCATGATGCGTGAGACGACACTTGCCTTGGCCGCCACGGTCCTGCTTGGCATGAGCGCCACCGCGCTCGCGGCCCCCTCTGCCTACCAGGACTACTGTAGGCTCCATCCCCACAAATCCTATTGCTGGGATCGGCACCACAACCTCACTCTCAGCCACGGCGACCAAGAGAGTTCCGGTGATGCCGTCGACTGCGATCAGTCCAAGGACGTCGATCGAAGCATTAGGGGTTGCACGCAGCTCATCGAGAAGAACCCCCGAGATGTTGTGGCCGCCTTCAACCGGGGCGTTGGCTATGACGACATAAAGGATTACGACCGCGCCATCGCTGACTACTCAAAGGTTATCGAGATCAATCCCAGTGCGGCCGCCTACAGCAATCGCGGCTACGCCTACACCCATAAGCGGGACTACGACCGCGCCTTCGCCGACTACAACACGGCCATCGAGATCGATCCCGAATATGCGGATGCCTATTTCAATCGCGGCAACGCCTATGACGATAAGCAGGAGTTCGACCGCGCCATCGCTGAATATTCCAGGGCCATCGACCTCGATCCCAAACAGGCGGACTTCTATGGCGATCGGGGCATCGCTTATGAGGTCATGGGGCAACACGACCGCGCCATCGCCGACTACAACACGGCGCTGGAACTCGATCCCAAGGACGCGCAGGCCTTTGATAGCCGGGGCGGCGCCTATGTCGGCAAGCGGGACTACACTCTCGCCATCGCCGACTTCACCAAGGCCATCGAACTCAATCCCACGAATGCAACGGCCTACGAACACCGCGGCTATGCACGGTTTTACCGGGGCGACTTTAACGATGCGGCCGTCGACCTGTCGCATTCGCTCGCGCTCAAGGACAGCGCCTATCCGATGCTCTTCCTCTTTATCGCGCGATCGAGGGTTGGGGAGGACGCGGTTCCCGAGCTCGAGGCCAACGCAGGCAAGCTGCATAGCAATGAATGGCCCTATGCGGCGATCGAGCTTTACCTCGGACGGCGGCAGCCAGATGCGACTCTCGATGCGGCCAATAACCGTGTGGAGCGCTGTCAGGCACAGTTTTACATCGGAGAGTGGGACCTATTGCACAACAACCCCACGGAAGCTGGGGCGGCGCTACGTACCGCGGCCGAGACCTGTCCCAAGACTCGGATCGAATATGATGCGGCCGTCGCCGAGCTGAAAAGGCTCAACCCGTGATGGGCAACGCTATCAAGAAGGGTATCCACCTTCAACGTTCCAGGCTATCCGCTCAAACACGCAGAGACAAGTTCGCTAGTGAGTGCCTCCACCGCCAATCGCTCCGGGCAGGCCTTTCTTGGCGGCAGCTAGTAGCCCCTAAGCTCTTTGAGGTCGGCGGAGCTCAAGCCCTCGATGTCCTCGCCGGTGAGGTTCTCGACGCCGACTTTTGCCGCCTTCGCCTGGGCGAGTCTGAGTTTCGACGGCGCCTCGTGCTTGACCGGGCCGGCATCGGCTTCGCGCTTCGGGTTGTTCTCTTTTGTCGCCCAGCGTGGGGAGGACTTCCACACAAGCCGTTGGTCCTGCTGCGGCACGTCGGCTCGTCCATAAGAAGCGCTGTCGTAGGCACGAGTCGGCGGAGCCTGTGGCGGCACGTCCCCTCGTCCATAGGAGGCATGAGGCGACGGAACCTGTGGCGGGACGTCCGCTCGTCCATAGGGGGCGCGACCGTAGGTCTGCGGTGGCGCAGCCGGCGGCAGATCCGCACGTGCATAGGGGCCGTTGCCGTAGGTCTGAGCCGGTGGCGGCGCGTAGACGGCTTCTTGGGGCCGTGGCGGGCGGTTGCACGCCAGCAAAGTCAATCCAGCGGCAGCGGCAGCCGTAACGCGAAGGACTTTGCGCATTTGAGCGATCCCCTCAGGGCTCGTTCAGGGCCCCGGTGGGAAGGCTAGACCGGATGGGTTACCAGAAGGTCACGAACCGCGAGACCTGTTCGCCCTTTGAGAGCCACAAGCCCAGCTGCGCCCCTCTTTCGCCGTGACCTTCTAGTAATGCTTTTAATTTAGGCTTTCGCCGTAGGGCGGCCCGCCGCACGGCGTTTAAGCGATTGGGCGGCAAGAGGGATTCCCAATGGACAAAGTCTTCAGGACTGCGGTCACGACGGCGGCAATCGGCATGGCTGCCCTTTTCCTGAGCCCCCCGTCGCAGGCCGGAAATGGCTCCGCTGTCGGCGCCGGGCTCGTCGGATTCGGGATTGGCGCCATCTTGGGCAGCATGATGGGCCCGCCGGATGTCTATTTCGTCCCACCCCCGCCGCCTGAATATTACGGGCCGGCCGCCTATGGGCCGCATTATTATTACCGGCCAGGCGCCTATGGGCCACCGCCACGGGCGCCGAATTGGTATGGCGAGCGCTCCTATCAACGGCCCGCGCCCCCACCACCCGCCGCCGCGCATCAGTATCGCCCGGCGCCGACGCGCTCGGCGACAGCGACGGCCAAGACAGGTCCGGCGACGGCAAAGACGAAACCCGTCACGGCCCCGGTCAAGCAAGATGCAGACGCCAAATTCAAGGCCGTGCAGGCAAAGGCAAAGCGCGACGGGGTCGAGACGCTCACCCAAAAGGACATCGAGGGTTTGACCCCCGGCCAAATCACACAGCTCAGAGGGTACTGATCCCAGCTCCCTTGGCGGAGGTTGATGACGCGTGCCCGCGCGCCTCACCGCCAATTGCTATGCGGCGGTGCAGTGCCCTCGGAAGCAGATAAATCCCTGTCCACACTGGCGGGCAGTCGTACACGCGGGACCTTGCGGCGAGGAATTCGGCCTGCATGGCTTGCAGGCGTGCCCCTGACAGCGCTGGTTGTCACCACAGTCAGAGTCAGTCGCGCACGTGCCGCTAAGTTTTTGCCGTCCATGTCCGCCGCAGGCCGGCGGAGATCCTGTGCCCGAGCCACCGCCTCCACCGGCGCCACCCGCTGGCCTGCGCACATTCACGCACTGACCGAACATCGAGTTGATGCATTGGGTATCCCAAGACGGGCAAGCGCAACGTTGATTGGCTTGACAACGCGGGGTGCAGCCACCGATCGGACGACCGCCTCGGCAAAATCCACTGATGCACCGTCCGCGACCAACACCACAATCGGTGTCGACGTTGCATGCGATCGGCCCGGGACAATACTTCAAGACCGAACAAGCAAAATCGCAAGGAGGATTGACGGTAGAACACTGCGCCGATGCGTCGCTCGCCAACAGTGTTGGCGCGCCGAGGACGGCTAGGACGCATAGCAGCTTCTTGAGCACGCTCATGCTACGTCCGCAATGCCTAGTGTTTGAGCACGCCTTCGTCGTAGACGAGACTTCGTCTTCAGTCTTGGTCCTTCCCCAGGGTGAAGCGCACGGCAACCGGAACATGATCGGAGAGTTCGGTCTTCCAGTCCGAAACCAACGTATCCGATCGCACAATGAGCTGCTCGGACAGGTCTTCTTCCGGCATTTTCACTTCTGAGTCAGCCGTAATAACAATGTGGTCGAGGAGCCTCTTGCTCGCCACCCGGGTAATGGCGGCATCGGGGCCGTATTTCTCTTTCATGCCCACGGATAGCAGTCGCAAGTCGCTCCTCTCCGCGTAGGCCGCGAGACCTTGCGCCGCCGTCTCGGCATTCATATCGCCAAGGATCAGGTAATCGCTTTCCTTACTGACTTCCCGATCGGCGGCAATCCACTGAGCCAAGATTTCCGCAGCCTTCGCCCTCAACCCGGATCCCGTATCGCTCAATTCGCTGTCCGTGCTCTTGAGATGGACCACCGCACATCGAAAATCGTAGACGAGACTCGAGCTTTGGATGACACGCACATCGAGAAGCAAAGGCTCGCGGAAGAAAACCGAACGCTGCACTTTCTCTCCCTTGCGCTTCGTGACTTCGACCTTGGATTGGAAGAGCTTGGCAATAGAAGGAGATGGGGCGATTTTTGAAACGCGTGTCGTGTCGGTGCGAAACAGAACACCGTTCTGTTGCCCCTTGCCGTCCGTAGCGAGATATGCGTAACGCGTCTTGCCGCTGCTGTTGATCACGCTTGCGAGTTCCTGCAGCGACGCAGCATCGACCTCCTGAAGCCCCCAGAAGTCGCAACGGAAGCTGCGGATGAGCTCGGCCACTCTTGGCATTCGCTCCCAGTCCTTCCGGCTGTGGAGATGCTCGATGTTCCAGGACACGATGTCGGCAAAACGCGTGGAGCCCTCTAGTCGAGGCACAATCCGCTCGGCGGAGAGACCCGGCGCAGAGACCGGTGGCGGGCCATCTTCCTCGCCGTCGGTTTTGAGTGCGAGCCCTCCAAACAGGCCCGAGGCGGGGAGGTCGTAACGCATGCGGGCAGACGGCGCCCACATGCTGCGCATATCTTGCTTTTGCTTTGCCCCCTCGGTCTTCAAATCGTTCTTGATACGCCCAACCGAGCCTGGCAGTCCGGCTGGGTTTATCTGATCTGCGTAGCCGATGGCCTTGGAGAGGTCAGATCCGTACTCTCGTCGCCCGAAACCCGGCGCAAAGCGGGTCATCCAGCCATAAGCGGAGATGTAGTTCAGATATGACTTCGTGGTGTTTCCCCGCGACTCCGGCAGCGGGCCGTCCATGATGCTCGCCCACTCTTCCTTGGCGGTGAGCGGGTGGCGAAGATACATGGCGCGCAACACCTCGGGATATTCAGTCCATAGTTTCTCGGCAAATTTCTCGGTCGACCGATCTGGACCGGCTACCCGTATCGTTGTCGGTCGGGCATAGATCACTCGAGATCCGTCGACCCCGGTCATCTCGGCTGCGAGCTGATAGTCCCCCGGCTCAGTGAAGACCGGACCCGCGGCGGATACGAAAATTGGAGCTCCATCAAAACTCTGGGTCTGCTTCTTTGCCGGAAGGTAGGCAAGTTGTGCTTGACGGCACAGCTTGATCGGCGGGCGATAGGGGATGATCCGGCCGCTCGGACTTCGGAGCTTCAACCGGACATAGCCGTCGCTCGGATCCAATGCGTCGGGCACGCGAACCAAACGATCGCCACCATTGTTGACGAAAATTCTGACGAACACAGGCTCACCCAATGCGTATTCCGCCTTCAGTGGCTCCACGCGGAGCTCAACGTCGCCCATCGCCCGCAAGGGGTTGCCACCTGGCCGAGTGAGGCGTGGCTCGGCGGTTCCTCCGAATGGGCGGCTCGCACCTTCCTCATAGACTCCGAAGGAAAACCCACCTGCCGCGATTTCTCGCGGTGAGGCGTGATGCAGGTGCATGATCTCTTCGGAATCGAAGCTCTCGGGGAAGTGTCTCCAGAACTCTGACGTGCCGTCCTGGCCGACATCGGATTCATAACCCCGCGGATAAAGATGAGGATAGTTCATCCACGACAGCGCCGACGGCCTCGCCTTGTCGAAACTGTGCAGGAGATTGAGCGCGTGGCCAATCTCGTGCACAAGGGTGAACACGTACTCGCGTTCGCGCTCGGACGTCGAAACGCGCGGATCCGACAGGGCGGGATGGTCGTAGAACACAGCGACGCCCTCGCGCGGCTTCTTGTTCAGGTCCGCCTCGCCAAAATCGTACATCACGCCGAGCACGTCTTTGCCGCCCCGCCCGGCGAGATAACTGCAGACAAAGACGTGGACGTGCAATCCGTCGACGGGTTCAGTTTGTTTCAATGCCTCCATGGCCGAGTGAATCTCGGCATGGGTGTAGCCCCGCATGTGCCCCGGCTGTGCCGCAAGGGCGCGGAATGGATCGATGCGGACGTTGGTATCGAACCCAGCTCCATTAAAGGCCTTGACGATCGTCATGGCCGCGCCGCCGCGACCGACATACCCTGAGTCGCTCGGCGGCTCGGCCCCCTCGAGTCCATCGATCTCGATCAACAGCTTCCGCATGAAGTCGCCGATGCGATCAAGTCTTCCGGCGAATTGATCCCGATAGTTCCCCTCAAGGTCGATGCCGAGCGAGAAGGAGCCAATCCCGCGGTCGTCCGCCTCCAGCCGCACTTGTCCGGTGAACAGCTCCGGATTGCCCCGGAATTTCACCTCCCCAGTAACGATCCCGGACGCATCTTCTTCCGGCTTCGAGCAAACGAATGAGGAGATGAAATCGCCTTTTCGAGTTACGTCGCCGCTGAGTGCACCCAACTGTCCATCATCGGTGCGACTTACTCTGAAATCGAATGTCAGGTCGTCCGCCCGACCTCGGTAGGATCCGTTTTGGAGAAGAGGCATAGCGATACCCGATGCGCCAATTGCCCACCATCGCGACCTGTTGCAACCATAACTTGCCCCGCTTCCGATTGCACGGAAATTGCCCAGTGATTCGATGCGGCTTCGGAGCCAGGTCCAACGCTCTTCGGTATAACGCCTGTAGGCTTCCGGCTTCACGGCGTCAGGTCGAAGATGCTCTCGCCTTTCGAAAATGATCTCGCCACGCCAGCCCCGAAATGAGGAAGACTTAGGCTGCTGCGTTCCCCTCCGCTTGCATTTTCGGGCAGCGCGGGTGCGGGCCCTTTCTCGGGCCATCGAGGCGCCTCACCCCTTTCAGCCGGCGCGATCCCCCTGCCCGTCAGGCAACCGCCATGAGGTCGCCTTTGAGCGCCGCATCGAACAGCTTCCGGCTTCCCTCCTTGGTCAGCGGAACCGGATTGCCGCCCGCGGTCGGATCGACCAGCGACATCTCGACGATGGTATCGACGCGGGCCCCGTCGACGCCGAGTCCCTTCAAATCATGGGGAACGCCGGTCTTCTTGCGCAGATCGAGCACCGCGGCGAGGAAGCCGTCGAACCCGCCGGGGATGCCGAGATAGCCGGCCAGCCGCTCGATCTTCGCCTCGATGGCGGGACGGTTGAAGACGAGCACATAGGGCATAAACACGCCGTTGGTCGTGCCGTGATGGGTGTGGTAGAGCGCGCCGACCGGATGGGACAGCGCGTGAATGGCGCCGAGGCCCTTCTGGAAGGCTGTCGCCCCCATGGCCGCCGCGCTCATCATGTGGGCGCGCGCCTCTAAGTCCTGGCCGTTCGTCACCGCCTTCGGCAGGTTGGTGAAAATGAGCCGGATGCCTTCCACGGCAATGCCCTCGGCCATCGGATGATAGCTCGGGGAGCAATAGGCCTCGAGGCAATGGGCGAGCGCGTCCATGCCGGTGCCGGCGGTGATGGCGGGCGGCATGCCAACAGTGAGCTCCGGATCGCAGATCACCACACGCGGCATCATCTTGGGATGAAAGATCACCTTCTTGGTGTTCGTCGCCTCTTGCGTGATGACGCCGGCGCGGCCGACCTCGGAGCCGGTCCCCGCCGTGGTCGGCACCGCGACCACCGGTGCGATCTTGTCGGGATCGGCCCGCGTCCACCAATCGCCGATATCCTCGAAGTCCCAAAGCGGGCGGGTCTGCCCGGCCATGAAGGCGATGACCTTGCCGGTGTCGAGGCCCGAGCCCCCGCCGAAGGCAACCACCCCATCATGCCCGCCGGCGCGGAAAGCGGCGATGCCAGCTTCGAGATTGGAGTCCACCGGGTTCGGCTGGACATCCGAGAACATCGCCGCCGGGAACCCGGCTTCCTTCAATAGGTCCATTGCTCTGCGCGTAATGGGAAGCTTGGCGAGGCCCGCATCGGTGACCAACAGCGGCCGGGAGATTCCGGCGGCGCGGCAGGCATCGGCGAGCTCCTTGATGCGGCCGGGGCCGAAGCGGATAGCGGTCGGGTAGCTCCAATTTGCGGTCGGTGCGGTCATGTCCGGTTCCGAGATGATAGTTGTGATGATAGGTGTTCAGACGTCGCGAAGGTGAAAGCTCTTCGGCTGGGTCAGAGCGTCGAAGCCATATTTCGACAGGGCCGCGCCGTGGCCGGTGTCCTTGACGCCGGTCCAGGTGAGCTGCGGATCGAGATAGTCGCAGCGGTTCATGTAGACCGTGCCGGTCTCGACGAGGCTGCCGATCTCGGCGGCGCGGTCCGCATCGCGCGTCCAGATCGAGGCCGTCAGCCCATAGGGGCTGTCGTTCATCAGCGTGATGGCCTCCTCGTCGTCGCGCACTTTCATGATGCCCACCACCGGGCCGAAGCTCTCCTCGCGCATCACCTCCATCTGGTGATTGACGTTGGCGAGCACCTCCGGCGCGAGATAGGGCGAGCCCGGCCGGTCGCCCTCCACCTTCATGTTGATCAGGGCCGTTGCGCCCTTGCGCCGCGCCTCGGCGATCTGGCCGCGCACCGTGTCGGCGAAGGAGGCGCGCGCCATCGGCCCGAGCGTGGTCGAGGCGTCGAGCGGATTGCCGACGACATATTTGCGGGTGAGATCGGCGAAGCCCTCGACGAAATCGTCGAACACCCGGCCATCGACATAGATGCGCTCGACCCCGCAGCAGCATTGGCCGGAATTGTAGAAGGTACCATCGACCAGATTCTCGATGGCGTGATCGAGCTTGGCGTCTGCACGCACATAGGCCGGGTCCTTGCCGCCGAGTTCTAGCCCGATCGAGGCGAAGGTGCCTGCGATGGCGCGCTCGATGGCGCGGCCTCCGGCCACGGAGCCGGTGAAGTTGACATGATCGATCTTGCCGGAGCCAAGCAGCTTCTCGGTCTGCTCATGCGACATCACGAGATTGGCGAACAGGCCCTTGGGAAGCCCAGCCCGCCGGAACGCCTCGGCGATGCGCTCGCCGACGAGCAGCGTTTGCGCCGCGTGCTTCAGGATGACGGCGTTGCCGGCGAGAAGCCCAGGGACGATGGTGTTGATGGCGGTGAGATAAGGATAGTTCCACGGCGCGATCACCATCACGATGCCGACCGGCTCACGCGCAATATAGCGGCGGAACCCATCCTTCGCCGGCGGGGTGTAGGGCTTGAGCGCCTCCTCCGCCAGCGCCGCCATGGCACGGATACGCTCTTCCAGCGCCCCCTTCTCGCCGCCATAGCGAACCGGCCTCCCCATCTGCCAGGCAAGCTCCACCGTCACGTCGTCGTTCATGGCGAGCAGCGCGTCGAGAAAGGCCAGCATGTAGCGCCCGCGCTCGGCCACCGCAACCCTCCGCCACTCGGGCAGTACCGCGCGCGCCGCTGACACCGCGGCGCCGATCTCGGCGTCGCTTGCGATCGGCCGCTCGGCATAGACCGAGCCATCGATGGGGGAGATGATTTTCACGTTACCTGACATGGTGCCTCGACAAGAAGCGCCGGCCCGCAAACGCGAGCCGGCTTCGTTGCAATCCGGTTTCTGCGTCGGCTACACCGGGGCCGCGCCCTCGCGGTGCTTCACCGCGAACTCCTCCTCCGGCGACAAGACGAGCGTCTTCCGTCCATAGGCCGCGAAATAGAGGATGGCAAGCGCGTACCAGATCGCCACGCCGATCACACCGGTGCGATATACGGGATCGGCGAGCTGGAAGCCAATGGTC
>NZ_JBOHJB010000030.1:0-34971 GCF_050728395.1 Methyloceanibacter sp. | reverse complement strand
TAGAATCCCTTGGCAGTCGTCGAAGGTGCCTTCAACCGCGATGTTGTGCACGTTCGGCTCATGCGCGCTCGTCATCTGCCGGCGCTGCACTTCGGTCACCCGCCCCTTCGGGTGCAGGATGAAGATGTCGACCATGTCGAGGCCGCGAAAGGCTTCGATCGCCGCGGCACCAGTGTCGCCAGAGGTGGCGCCGACCACGGTGGCGCGAGAGCCGCGCCGCTCGAGCGCCCGGTTCATCAGCCTCGCCACCACCTGCATGGCGAGGTCCTTGAAGGCGAGCGTCGGCCCGTGAAACAACTCGAGCAGCCAGCTCGCAGGCCCGATCTGGCGAAGCGGCGCGATGGCCGGGTGATGGAAGCCGCCATAGGCTTCGTCGAGCACGGCTTCGAGATCGGAGAGGCTCGGATCGCCCTCAAGATAGGGGCGCATGATGCGATAGGCAGCTTCTTCATAGTCGAGCCCGGCCAGGCTCTCGATCTCGGCAGCGGAAAGGCGCGGCCAAGCCTCCGGCATATAGAGCCCGCCGTCCCTGGCAAGGCCCGCAAGCAGCGCGCCTTCGAAGGGAAGCGCTAAAGCTTTGCCCCTGGTGCTCACATACCGCAAAACAGACCTCTAAAGGATTTCAAGCGCCTGGCCGAAGGGGACGGATCACGCCGCCTTGAGCCTCGTTCGCACATAGACGACATAGATGACCACAAGGCAAAGGGCGAGGGCAAACCAGGTTAGCGCGTATTGCAGGTGGTTGTTGGGAAGATCGAGCCTCGTCTCTCCGCCCCGCGGCCAGCCGCCGGGGACGTCGCTCTTCTCGGCCTCCAGGAAGAAGGGCGCCACCTCTTTGGCGTCCCCTCCCAACATGGACCTGGTCATGGCCTTGAGATCGCGCCAGAACCAGTGGTTCCGCTCGACCTCGTTGTCGGGCACGAACAGCCCTTGGGGCTCGGCAGGCCGGGCCAAGGCGGTCACCAAGACGGCACCTCTTGGCTCGCCTTGCGGCCTTGCAGCCGGATCCTTGAGCGCGTCGGGCACGAAGCCGCGGTCGACCAGGACCACCTCTCCGTCCGCCGTTCGAAGCGGCGCGATCACGTGCCAGCCCGGCGTTCCGTCCGACACGGCAAAGAGATAACGCTCCTTGGCGTTGTCGAAGAGGCCCTCGGTGCGAACGCGCAAATAGCTGACATCCTCGCCCGCGCCGGCGCGCGCCACGGCCTCTTTCAGAGAGACCGGCTCCGCCTTCACGCGCGCTTCGATCTGCGCGATGAGGCCCTCTTTCCATTGCAGACGCTGCAATTGCCACAGCCCAAGCCCGATCAGAACGGCAAGCGCCGCTGCCGAACATGCGCTGAGGAGAAGGAGACCGCGCGCTTGCATGGCTTCGCTCACTCCGAGGCGAGCCGGCCTTCTTGCGCCTTGTTCTTGTATTGCAGCGCGATGAGCACGCCCTTGAACGACCTGAGCAGGAGCAAGGGCAGCAGAATGGCAAGAGGGCCCCACAGTGCCGCGTGCAGCCAGTAAGGCGGCGCGTAGACCATCTCCACGTAGAGGGCCGCGCCGACCACGATGAATCCGGTCACCAGAATGACGAACACGGCGGGACCGTCGCCCGAATCGGCGAAGCTGTAATCGAGGCCGCAAAAGTTGCAGCGAGGGGCGAGCGTGAGATAACCGGCAAACATCTTGCCTCGCCCGCAGGCCGGACAGCGGCCGGTCAGCCCGGCGATGATGGTCGAGGCGAGCGATGGCGCGTCATGCGTGGTCATGGCCGGCAACTTTGCCTCTTGCTCCCGATTCTCCAAACGAAAAAGGGGGCGGCCGCTCGCCGCCCCCCGCAAACTCAGCGCGTCAAACCTTAGCCGGGCGGATAGTTGGCTCCCGACCCCCACACATAGATGCAGGTGAACAGGAACAGCCACACCACGTCGACGAAGTGCCAGTACCAGGCCGCAGCCTCGAAGCCGAAATGAAGCTTCGGCGTGAACGCCCCGCGCATGGCCCTGACCAGGCACACCGTCAGGAAGATGGTGCCGACGATGACGTGGAACCCGTGGAAGCCGGTCGCCATGAAGAAAGTCGAGCCGTAGATGTGATTGGCGAAGCCGAAGCCCGCATGAATGTACTCATAGGCCTGGCAGACGGTGAACAGGATGCCGAGGATCACGGTGCAGAGCAGGCCGAGCACGAGACCGCGCCGATTACCCTCGAGCAGCGAATGATGCGCCCAGGTCACCGTGGTGCCCGAGGTGAGCAGGATCAGGGTGTTGACGAAAGGCAGACCCCAGGGATTGAAGGTGTGGGCGAACCAGCCAAGCCCGGCGACATCGGTGTCGGCGCTCGGCACCGGCGGCCACTGCCCGCCGAGCACCGCGGTCCGCGCATAGGTGATGGCGTCGTCGGGATAGAGCGCCGCGTCGAAATAGGCCCAGAACCAGGCGACGAAGAACATCACCTCGGAGGCGATGAACAGGATCATCCCGTAGCGCAGGTGCATCTGCACCACCGGCGTCTCGTAGCCCTCTTGCGCCTCCTTGATGACGTCGCGCCACCAGCCAAACATGGTGAAGATGACGATCGAGAGGCCGGGGAGCGCGTACCAGAGATGGGGCGTGCCGGCCTTCTTCGAGACGAAGTACATGATGGCGCCGATCGCCAGCGTGAAGGCGCCGACGGCGCCGACGATGGGCCACGGGCTTGGATTGACGAGATGGTAGTCGTGGTGCTTGGCGTGCGCTTCGGCCATCAGTTTCTCCCGTTCGCTTCCCTTCGCTCAAGGCGCCAAGCGCCTCTACGTTCCTCTGTTACGATTTCGACCCATCGCCCTCAGGCGCCGCGGCGGCCGGTGAATTGGGTTCATCGCTGCGATAAAAAGTATAGGACAGCGTGATCTCGGTGATGTCCTTGGTGTCCTCGTCCTCGACGAATTTGGGATCGACGAAGAAGGTCACCGGCATCTCGACCGTCTCCCCGGCGGCAAGGGTCTGCTGCTTGAAGCAGAAGCATTCGATCTTCGTGAAATAGCGGCCGGCGAGCTCCGGCGACACGTTGAAGATCGCCCTGCCGGTCACCGGAACGGCGCTGTTGTTGCTTGCCTTGAAGAAGGCAAGCGCCGTCTCGCCGATCTTCACGTCCAGGGTCTGCTGGACCGGGCCGAACGTCCAGGGTAGCGCGCGATCCACATTGCCGTCGAAGCGGATAGTGACGGTGCGGTCGAGCACCTCGCCGGGAGCCTTCTCGGCGCGCTGGGGGACGCCGCCATAGCCGGTCACCTGGCAGAACATGCGGTAGAGCGGCACCGAGGCGAACGACAAGCCGACCATGCCGGCGACGAGGCCGACAAGGGACAGCGCCAAGATGGAGTGCCGGCGCTTAGGATCGGTGTCTTTGCTCATGATGGCTCACTTGACGAGAGGATGAGCGACATTGGCGCCGAGCCTGACCATGGTGACGACGAAGAACAGGATGGCGAGCGCGGCGAGTGCCCAGGCGATGGCGAGGGACCGCGTGCGTTGGCGACGTTGGCGCTCGTCTTCTTCATCGGTCATCACGAGGTCCAGAAGAGCGGGATGGAGCTCCGGCCGAGGCCGAAGCCCTGCTCCACCAGGAGCACCGCGAACAACAGGAACAGGTACAACACCGAATAGGCGAACAGATTCTTGGCCGCCCGCTCGGCGTCAGGTCCCACCCGCTCGCTGTAGCAGGCATAGGCGAACATCACGAAGAAGGCGCCGAGGAACCCAGCGGCAACGGTGTAGAGCCCTCCGCCGAGACCGACGATCGCCGGCACGCAGCCGAGCGGGGCGAGGATCAGGCTGTAGATGAGGATCTGCCGGCGCGTCTCGTCCTCGCCTTTCACCACCGGCAGCATGGGCACGCCGGCGCGCTCGTAGTCGCGCACGCGCAGAATCGCCAGCGCCCAGAAATGCGGCGGCGTCCACATGAAGATGATGAGGAACAGAACAAAGCTTTCGAGGCTCACCGTACCGGTGGCCGCGGCCCAGCCGATCATCGGCGGCACGGCGCCGGCGGCCCCGCCGATCACGATGTTCTGCGGTGTGATGCGCTTGAGCCACATGGTGTAGACGAAGACGTAGAAGCCGATGGTGAGCGCGAGCAAGCCGGCAGCCACCCAGTTCAGCATCAGGCCAAGGCAAATCACCGAGCCCACGGCAAGCACCGTGCCGAAGGCGCGAGCCTCGTCGGCGGTGATCCTGCCTCTCGGAATGGGCCGCGCCGAGGTCCGCGCCATGCGGGCGTCGATATCGGCGTCGTACCACATGTTCAGCGCGCCAGCGGCACCGGCGCCTACGGCGATGCAAACGAGTGCCGCGACCGCCAGCACCGGGTGCATGTGACCTGGCGCCGCCACGAGCCCGACCAGCGCGGTGAACACCACGAGGAACATCACCCTCGGCTTCATCAGCGCGAAATATTCGGCGACGTCGCCGCCACCCTCGGCGGTGACGAGCGCTTCTGCGCCTGCGTTCAAACCGGCTTCGGCCATGCCTCAATCACCCACTCAAGAACGGCGAAGGCCGCGAGCCCAGCTTGGCGCTCGCGACCGTGCCAATATCGTTGCGGTTCCCCGCCTTCGTCACTTGATGCGCGGTAGCGTCTCATAGCTGTGGAAGGGCGGCGGCGAGGGCAGCGTCCATTCGAGCGTGGTGGCGCCCACCCCCCAGGGATTGGCCGGTGCGTGCACCTTGCGGGCAAAGGCCTGAGCGATGCCGAACAGGAATACTAGGAAGCCGGCGAAGGCCATGTAGGAGCCGATCGAGGAGACGAAGTTCCAGCCCGCAAACGCGTCGGGATAGTCGGCATAGCGGCGCGGCATGCCGGCGAGGCCGAGGAAGTGCTGCGGGAAGAAGGTCAGATTGGCGCCGATGAACATCAGCCAGAAATGCAGCTTGGCTGCCGTCTCGTTGTACATGTAGCCCGACATCTTCGGGAACCAATAATACCAAGCGCCGAAGATGGAGAACACGGCGCCGAGCGACAGCACGTAGTGGAAGTGGGCCACGACGTAATAGGTGTCGTGGAAGGAGCGGTCGACGCCGGCATTGGCCAGCACCACACCGGTAACGCCGCCGATGGTGAACAGGAAGATGAAGCCGAGCGCCCACAGCATGGGGGCGCGGAAGGAAAGCGACCCGCCCCACATGGTGGCGATCCAGGAGAATATCTTGATGCCGGTCGGCACCGCGATCACCATGGTGGCGAATACGAAATAGGCCTGCGTGTTGACGCTGATGCCGGCCGCATACATGTGATGCGCCCACACCACGAAGCCGATCACACCGATGGCGACCATGGCATAGGCCATGCCGAGATAGCCGAAGATCGGCTTCTTGGAGAAGGTCGAGACGATCTGGCTGACGATGCCGAAGCCGGGCAGGATCAGGATATAGACCTCTGGGTGACCGAAGAACCAGAAGAGATGCTGCCAGAGCAGCGGATCGCCGCCATGGGCGCTATCGAAGAACGCCGTGCCGAAATTGCGGTCGGTCAACAGCATGGTGATGGCGCCGGCGAGCACCGGCAGCGACAGCAGCAGCAGGAAACCAGTCACCAGCACCGACCAGACGAATAGCGGCATCTTATGCAGCGTCATGCCAGGCGCGCGCATGTTGAAGATGGTGGTGATGAAATTGATGGCGCCGAGAATCGATGAGGCGCCGGCGAGATGCAGCGACAGGATGGCGAAGTCCATGGCCACGCCGGGTGTGCCGCTGGTCGAGAGCGGCGCATAGATGGTCCAGCCGCCGCCGACGCCGTGGCCGCCGGGAGGTCCGGGCATGAACAAAGAAAGGATGAGCAGCGAGAAGGAGGCAGGCAGCAGCCAGAAGGAAATGTTGTTCATGCGCGGAAAGGCCATGTCAGGCGCGCCGATCATCAGCGGCACCATCCAGTTGCCGAAGCCGCCCATGGTCGACGGCATGACCATGAAGAACACCATGATCAGGCCGTGCGCGGTGACGAACACGTTGAAGACTTCCGGGTCGCCGAAAATCTGCATGCCAGGTTCCATCAGCTCGGCGCGCATGCCCATGGAGAGGACACCGCCGATAACGCCGCCAACCAAGGCAAGAGTGAGATACATCGTGCCGATGTCTTTGTGATTGGTCGAAAACACCCAGCGCCGCCATCCGGTTGGATGCTCGTCATGGGCTGCGACTTCGGCGTGGACGCTTTGTGCTGCCATCTTAGTCTTCCTCGGGTTCTTTTCCGTCATTTGCTCGGTCGCAAGCGACGCTCCGCGCCGCTCGAGCCAGAGCGGCTCCTCTATTTCTCGGCCGTGGCCACCTTGCCGGCCTCGTCGCCCGAGGCGCTTGACTTCTGCTTGTTGAGCCAATCGGCGAACTCCTCATCCGACACGACGTGGACCGCGATCGGCATGAAGGCATGATTGCGGCCGCAGAGCTCCGAGCACTGTCCGTAGAACATGCCGGTGCGCTCGGCCCTGAACCAAGTCCGCTGCAATCTGCCGGGCACCGCGTCGAGCTTGATGCCGAAGGACGGCACCGCAAAATCATGGATCACGTCGGTTGCTTTCACCTGCACGATGACGTTCTTGTTCACCGGCACCACCAACTCGTGGTCGACGGTGAGGAGCCGCGGCTGATCGGGCTTCAAATCGGCATCGGGCACGATGATCGAGGCGAAGGTGATGCCCTGATCCGGATATTCGTAGGTCCAATACCACTGACTGGCGGTGGCGGTGACGGTGAGATCGGCCTTGGGGAAATCGTATTGGGCGAACAGCAGGCGGAACGAGGGAATGGCGATAGCGACCAAAATCAAAACCGGAATCACCGTCCAAGCGATCTCGATCGTCGTGTTGTGGGTGGTGCGCGAGGACTGGGGATGGCGCTGCTCGTTGAAGCGGACCATGACATAGATCAACAGGCCCATCACAAAGAGCGCGATCAGGGTAATGATTATGGTGACGAAGGTATGGAACGAGGTGATCTGCTCCATGACCGGCGTGGCGGCGTTTTGAAAGGTCATCTGCCAAGGTGACGGCTGACCCTCGCCGGCCAGTGCCGGACCTGCGCCCGCGAGGATCGCGGCGCCATTCATCAACATCAGCATCCGATTGAAAATCGCCATTCCGTCACTCCCAAAGCCCAAACCTGTATACGTCCGCGCCCGCCGGCCTGTGAAGGGCTGACAGCGACCGACGTGCCAACGACGTGGACGGCATCTCAAACCCCACGCCAGTTGGCGAAAGGCAGGGCGGCGCGGAAAAATGTTCGCGGTGAACGGCGTCGCCCCCAGCTTTGTTGTCGCCCGGGAGGGCCGCGCGAGGATGCAGGCCCCTTAGAGCTTTGTTCCCGTTTTCAAATCATAAAGACTATTGCTTGGCAACACTCAAGATTTGGGGTGATTGCGGCATATGCACGCTCGATACCAGTTTTTGACAAGAAGAACGCGGCTTCGGCAAGAAGCGTCGAAAATTGGCCCCAATGCTCGGCGAAGGCGTGCATAGTTCCGGCTTGACCGGTTGAGACAGCATTCCGCATAAGGTCGCCATGGCCGGCACCTGGGAAGCACGCCTTGTCATCGATCGAGGGAGCACCCGCGTAAGCGCGCGCTGCCCCCATGCCGCAAGCGACTGAAGCCTCTTTGTCAGACCCAAGCCGCCCTTCCTCCACGGTGCTTGCCGCTGTATTTGCCGCTGCGCTTATCGGCGCGCTCCCCGCGAGTGCGCAAGACGCAGACACGCAGGTGACCGGCGCCGGCAGCGTGGTGAAGCAAACCTACGGCGCCTGGCAGGTGAGCTGCCGCACGCCGCCCGGCGCCAAGGAGGAGAAATGCGCGCTGGTGCAAAGCGTCACCGCCGAGGACCGGCCCAATGTCGGGCTGACCGTGGTGTTCTATAAAGCAATCGGCGAGGACAAGAAGCTGTTGCGCGTCGTGGTGCCGCTCGGCGTGCTCCTGCCCACCGGACTTGGGCTCAAGATCGACAACCAGGACATCGGCAACGCGCCGTTCCTCAAATGCAGCAAGAAGGGCTGCATCGCCGAGGTGGTGCTGCAAGACGAGGTGATCAAGAAGATGATGGGCGGAGGCACCGCCATGTTCATCATCTTCGACACGCCTGAGGCCGGCATCGGCATCCCGGTCAGCTTGCAAGGCTTCGGCGACGCGCTGGCGAATCTGAAATAGGCAAAAAAAGGGTCGACGGCAGGATGTACCGTCGACCAAGCATCCGTCGGGGGACGGACTCGCGCCTCGCCCGTGCAGGGTTGTGCGGACGAGACGGCGACTTGCCCCGGGAGCTAGTTGTTCGCCGATTGGCTTTCAACCCGCGTGGCCAGCGCTTTTGCCATACTCGAAGATGGGGATGGTGTGGTGCTTGTCGTGAATGCGCGCGTCGCGCTTGAACTCCACGAGCTTCGTGCCGTCGATTCCGCAGAGCTTGGAATTGGTCGAAAGCACCGGGCGGCCTGATGCGAGGCTCTTGCGGAACTGGTCGCAGTCGGCCTCGGTCTTGGGCTCCGACACCGTCTCGCCCTCGGGCCAATAGAAGTCGGCGTGCCGCCGCAACGAATCCGAATAGAGCATAGCGGCCGGATGGTTTGCTTTGACCCAGGCGAGACCGGCAACCGGCGGCGGGACTTTGCCAAGGCCTCCGACCAGAAAGAAGGACGGCAGCACCGTGACCGCGGCGAGCGCCGCGAGTGCAAGAGCACGAACCATGGGCCGGTGGAATAACGCCAGGTAGCCTGACACCGACCAGCCGACGACGAGACTGAGCGGCAGGAAATAACGCAAGTGCCGCACCGGCAGCAGGATGAACAGCATCAGCAGGTAGACCGCCGATGCGATCAGGTAGGGCCTGGCTATCGACTTCGATGCACCGCGCCAGGCAAAGACGACATAGGGCACGACGATGAGAAGCCCGAGCGCCGCGCGCCGCGCGATGTGGCTCGTGGTGAGATGCATCGGCGCGAAGGCTTGCCCAAGTGAGCCGATCAGGGCGAGAGCCCGGGCGAACAAATATTGGCCGGTGATGGGCGTGCCGAGCACCGACACGCCAGGCCGGCCGAACCTCCATTCGAATTGGCCGACAGTGGCGGTCCAATAGATCTGCGCGCCGCCGGTGGCGAGGCATGCCGGTATCAGCCATGCGGCGATGCCCGCGGCGAAGGCAAGCACCGCGCTCAGGACATGCCTCTCGTCGACGTGGCCACTCGCGCGGAAGCACCAATAGAGGACGATCAGGAGGGTGATGTGCGGTCGCGCGCCGAGCGACAACCCGGCGATGAGGCCGCAGGCGACGCGCCTTGCAAGCGCGCCGCGAGGCGTGGTCGTCGTCGTTCCCTCGACCAGCAAGAAAGCGACCACGAACACCATGCCGAACATGTCGGTGAGCGCGAGCCCCGACTGGAGCCAGAACAGCGGCGACAGCGCCATGATGAGGGTGGCGCACAAGGCGATGGGCCAATCTGAGTGCCGCCGTTCCAAGACGTAGAACATCGAAGCGACGGCGCCCCCGGACAGGGCCGAAACGAGAGTGAGTGCCGCCGCATGATCGGCAATGACGCGATAGACGAGCTTTCCCGCCGCGATATAGACGGGAAAACCTGGCGGATGCGGCCAATGCTTGGTGACGTCGAAGTCGTCGAGGCCGAAGGCAAAGTTCACCGAGTCCCAATCGTCGAGCCAATGCGAGCGCGTGAAGGCGAAGAGCGCGGCAAGGCCGAGGAACAGGGAAGCTGCCGTCAACACATCTCGTGCTGACCAAGATCGGATGCGCGAAGGGTTGGGAGTGGGGTCAGTCACTGCGGTCAGAAGGCGTGGGCGTCGAACAGCTTCTCGATGTCGCCATGCCAATCGTCAGCGTATTCGGCGAGCAGCCGATCGGCCGGCGAACGTCCTGCAGCCGCGGTCTCGACCAATGAAGCAAGATGCTTGCGCTCATCATCGCCGGTCTTGTCGGCAATGGCGCGGCGCTGTAACCCCCTCTCGGCGATGGCGACGGCTTCGCGCGCGACATCGCCCGCGGTGAACCCCCGAAACGGCGTCTTGAGCCCAAGGCGAGGAACCTGGTCGCGCAGGTGCCGGCGTTGGCTCGGGCTCCAGTCGGCGATCAGCGCCGAAGCTTCGGCAAGCGAGGCCGGGTCATAGAGGAGCCCGACCCAGAATGCCGGAAGGGCCATCAGCTCGGCGAACGGGCCAGCGTCGGCGCCGCGCATCTCGAGGAACCGCTTGAGCCGAACATCGGGGAACAGCGTGGTGAGATGGTCGGCCCAATCGTCGAAGGTCGGACGCTCGCCTGGAAGCTCGCTGAGGTGGCCGGCGAGAAAGTCCCTGAACGACGCCCCCGCGGCGTCGATATAGCGGCCCCCGCGGTAGACGAAATACATGGGAACATCGAGGGCGTAGTCCACATAGCGCTCAAATCCCATGCCTGGCTCGAACGCGAAAGGAAGATTGCCGGTGCGGTCCGGGTCGGTGTCGCGCCAGACTTCGGCGCGATAGGACTGGAAACCGTTCGGCCTGCCGTCGGTGAACGGCGAATTGGCGAAGAGCGCAGTGGCGATCGGCTGCAGCGCCAACCCGACGCGCATCTTCGCCACCATGTTTGCCTCGTCTGAGAAGTCGAGATTGACCTGAACCGTCGCGGTGCGGAACATCATGTCGAGACCGAGCCGCCCTTTCGTCGGCATATAGCGCTGCATGATGCCGTAGCGCGCCTTGGGCATGACCGGGGTCTCGGCGAGCGTCCATTTCGGCGAAAAGCCGATGCCCAAAAATCCGATGCCGAGCTCACTCCCGATCTCCGTCACCTCGGAGAGATGGTGGCGGAGCTCCTCGTCGGTCTCGTGCAAGGTGGGGAGCGGCGAGCCGGAAAGCTCCAACTGACCGCCGGGCTCGAGGCTGACGACGCCGCCTTTGGGGCAATCAGGTCGCTGCAGCGCGATGATGTTGCCGCGCTCCACGACGCTGTCCCAGCAGAAACGATGCTTCATGCCTTCGAGCAAAGCGCGGATGCCGCGTTCGCCGTCGTAAGGAACCGGCGTGTGATCCTGCCGGTAGAAGCCGAACTTCTCGTGCTCGGTGCCGATACGCCAATCGGCCATCGGCTTGGAGCCGGCTTCGAGATAAGCGACGAGCTCGTCCCGCGACTCGATGGTCGGGCCTTGCGGCCCAGCTACGCGTGTCGACATGGGAAGACTAGCTCGATTGCACGACTTGGGTTTGCGGGGCGAACTGTGCCGCTCCTAGCACGTTTGCCCCGTCGCGAATATGGCAGGGTCAGGACCGCCAGTCTCCGATCGTGGCATTGACAAGAGCGAGTGCCGCGACGGCCGCGGTATCGGCGCGCATCACGCGGGGCCCGAGCGAGATCGGCAGAACAAAGGGCCGAGCCAACAGCAGCGCCCTCTCCTCCTCCTCGAACCCGCCCTCAGGGCCGATCAGCACGGCAAGCGGTCCCGCGGTCTTGCTTGCGAGCGCCGCAAGCGGCGAGGCTGCGGGAGCAGCTTCATCGGCGAACACCAGCAGCCGCTTTTCATCCCAATGCTCGAGAACCGAGGAGAGCGGCTCGGGCTCGACCACCTCAGGCACCCACAGGATGCCGCATTGCTCGGCGGCCTCGACGGCGTTGGCGAGGAGCCGCGCTTTATTGACGCGCTCAGGCGTCGTGCGGCGGGTGATCACCGGCTTGAGCAGGGCCGCCCCCATCTCGGTCGCCTTCTGCGCCATATAATCGAGGCGGGCGCGTTTCAGCGGGGCGAACAGATAATGCAGGTCAGGCCCCGAAATCTGCCGGCGGGTCTGCTCGTTAAGGGTGATGCTTACGCGGCGTTTCGTCGCCCCGCTCAACTGCCCGCGCCACTCGCCGTCCTCGCCATTAAAGAGGAGGATCTCGTCCCCGGCCTTGCATCGGAGCACGTTGATGAGATAGTGCGCCTGTGGGGGCTCAAGCTCGATCGTGACGCCGGGGCCAAGTCGGGACTTGACGAAGAGCCGCTGAGGCTTGGAGGGCATTCTGCTGGAAACCTCATCCAGTTCAGGGCAAAAGGAAAACGGGATCGCAGACATGCCACGTCCTGTTGCCCAAGGCAAAGCGAGCAGGGTGGCCGACGCGCAGGCGACGAATCTCGTCGACCGGCTGGCGCCGGCGGCGCTACTTCCCTATTTGCGGCTCGCCCGCGTCGACCGGCCGACCGGCTTCTGGCTGCTCGCCATCCCCTGCTTTTGGTCGGTGGCGCTCGCCTCGCGCAGCATCGGTGCCGATTACCCTGACGCCTGGCTGCTCGTGCTCTTCGCCATCGGCGCCGTGGTGATGCGCGCCGCCGGCTGCACCTATAACGACATCATCGACAAGGATATCGACGCCAAGGTTGCCCGCACGCAAGGCCGCCCGCTGCCGAGCGGCGAGGTCAGCGCGAAATCCGCCACCATTTTCATGCTGGTGCTTTGCCTGATCGGTGTTGCGGTGCTGCTCTCCTTCAACGCCGCCACCGTCTGGCTCGGGCTTGCCGTCGCGCCGCTCGTCGCGCTCTATCCCCTGGTCAAGCGCTTCAGTCATTGGCCGCAGGCCGTGCTTGGACTCGCCTTCAACTGGGGCGCTCTGCTCGGCTATTCCGCCGTGCTCGGGCGCCTCGAATTACCGGCGGTCGTCCTCTATGCCGGAGCCATCGCCTGGACCATCGGCTACGACACCATCTACGCCCATCAGGACCGCGACGACGATGAGCTGCTCGGGCTCAAATCGACCGCGCTCAAATTCGGGCGGTCGACCAAGTTTTGGCTTTCAGGGTTCTACGCGTTTGCCTGGCTTGGAATCACTACTGCCGGGCTGCTGGCCGGCGCCGAGATCGTGTTCCTGCTTGGCATGGCCGCTGCGGGCGCCCATCTCTTCTGGCAAGTGGCCACCCTCGATATCGACGATCCGGACAATTGCCTGCAGCGCTTCAGGTCGAACCGCGATTTCGGATTGATCGTGTTCGCGGCCATCGTGCTCGATCTGGTTCTCGCTTCGCGGTTCTAGAGCGCCTAAATGAACCGGGCCCCAGGGATGCACGCCCTGGGGCCCGATGACGCCTTGCTGTTAGCTTCCTTGAGGCTGCTTTGGAGAGCCTTTATTGCCACGATCCTGCCATAGAACTTATCCGAACCGCTTAATAGACGTCGTTAATGTCCGGTATCCGGCACTTCCTGCCGATATGGTTTAGAGAGTGTTTTCGAGACCAAGATGACCGTGCTGTCACACGCTAGTGCCCCTGCTCCTCACTCGCTCGAGGAGGACTTCCGCCTGCTCAAGACCGCGGTCGAGGATGCAGGCAAGCTCGCGCTCAGCTATTTCCGGCAGGACCTCGCGGTGCGGAGGAAGCACGACGGCACCGAGGTGAGCGAGGCCGATTTGGCCGTCGACGACGCTCTCAAGGGAGCGCTTCTCGGCGACAGGCCGAATTACGGCTGGCTCTCGGAGGAAACCGAGGACGACCCCGACCGGCTCGAGCACCGCTTGGTGTGGATGGTCGATCCCATCGACGGGACCAATGCCTTTCTCCGCCACGTACCCGAGTGGACCATATCGGCGGCGCTGGTGCAGGAGGGCAAGCCGGTGCTTGGCGCGGTGTACAACCCCGCCACGGCTGAGTTCTTCCATGCCATTCGCGACGGCGGCGCCTTTCTCAACGACGCCCCCATCAAAGTGAGCGGGAGGAGCGATCTCGAAGGGGCTCTGTTCATCGCCAGCGGCGGCTTGTTCAAGAAGCGCATCTGGAAGGAGCCTTGGCCCGGCGTCGAATCGCGCTGGGTCAATTCCGTCGCCTATCGGCTCGCGCTCGTCGCCGCCGGCAGCGCCGATGCGACCGTGTCGCTCTCCGCCAAATGCGATTGGGACCTCGCGGCCGGCGTGCTGCTGGTCGAGGAGGCCGGCGGGGTGGTGACCGATCATCACGGCCACGCCTTCCGCTTCAATCTGCCCAATCCCCGCTTCCCCAGCCTCGTCGCCGCCCCGCCATTGCTCCACGCCAAGCTGATCGAACGCACGAGCCGCGTAGACCTGTGACGCGCTTTTCGGCAAAGTCGGCCCGGGATCAAGAAGCTTGGGACACATCATGGCGGCAAAGCAGGGGACAAAGGCTGGCACACGGCAGCTCCTCCATCTCGTCTTCGGCGGCGAGCTCACCACGCTCGACGGAATCGAGTTCTCCGACCTGATGGCGCTCGATATCGTCGGCATCTACCCGAACTACGCCGAGGCCTTCGCGGCATGGCGCGACGCGGCGCAGCGGAGCGTGGACGACGCCCATATGCGCTATTTCATCGTGCATCTGCACCGGCTGCTCGATCCCGAGACGGAAACCGGTCCGCGCTCCTAGCGTTAGGTAGGTGACAGGCGCGAGATCTTTTTCATCCCTCCCCTTGACGGGGAGGGTGGCGAGCCGGCTTCTAGCCGGATCGCCGGGTGGGGTGAGGGGCCAAAGTACGCGCTACCGCTTCGCTGCTTGAGCGCGATGCCCCCACCCCGACGCCGCCAAAAGGCGTCGTCGGACCTCCCCGCGAGGGGGAGGTATGAAAATGCGTCGAATCTTGGCTCCACAGGCCCGGGGCGCCTTAGGTTTTTCGCCTTAAAGGGAGCTTGCCGGGCATGCTAGAAAGGCTCCGCCGGGGGCGTGGCCGGAAAGCCCAAACCGGTGGAATCGGGGAAGCGCTTGAAAGATCAACTGTTCAGCGACGCGAGAACGGTCACGCGGAGCGCTGACGAGCTCCAGACCCACCATTACACTACGGGCGAGATTGTCATGCGCATCTGGCGGGAGCATTTGCGCCCGCGCCTCGGGCTGCTCTTGCTCGCGAGCGCCGCCATGCTGCTCACGGCGGCGACCACCGGCGCCATCCCGTTCATCATCCAGAAGACCGCCGACGACGTGTTCGTGGCCAAGAACCAGCAGATGGTCTACTGGGTCACCGCGGCCATCGTGGTCGTGACCATCGTCAAGGCGATTTCCGAATACGTGGCCGACGTCACCGTCGCCTATCTCGGCCACCGCTTCATCGCCGATCTCCGCATCGAGATGTTCGCCAAGCTTGCCAGCGCCGACCTCTCTTTCATCCAGACGGTGCATTCAGGCAGGCTGCTCGCGGGCTTCCTCAACGATGCCAATCTCATCAGGCAGACGGCAAGCCGCTCGATCGTCACGCTCGGCGAGAACTATCTCAAGGTCGTCATCCTGGTCGCCACCATGTTCTACATGGATGCGCGCTTTGCCTTCCTCATCCTGCTGTTCATGCCGTTTGCCTGGTTCCTGCTCGGACGTCAGCGCCGCAAGATGCGGAAGTCGACCACCAAGTCCCTGCAGGAGACCGGCGACCTCTCGGCGCTGATCACCCAGACCTTGCGCGGCATGCGCGTGGTGCGCGCCTATCGCCAGGAACCGCGGGAAGAAGCCCGCGCCGCGCATACCATCAACCGGGCGCTCGAATTCACCATGCGCGGCACACGGGCCCGGGCGCTGTCGAGCCCTTCGGTCGAACTCCTCACCGGCCTGGGCTTTGGTCTTGCCATCTATTTCGCCGGCACCAAGGGTGTGCGCGGCGATCTCTCGCTCGGCCAGTTCATGGGCTTCATGACCTCGGCCCTCCTGATCTACGGCCCGCTGAAAAGCGCCGCCACGCTGCAAACCAGTCTGCAGGAAGGCGTGGCTGCGGCGAGCCGGGTGTTCGGTATTGTCGACCGCGAGACGAAGCTCGTCGAAGCGGCCGACGCCAAGCCGCTCGTTTTGAAGCGCGGCCAGATCGAATTCGACAAGATCTCCTTCGCCTATGAGCCGAACAACCCGGTGCTGAAAGGCGTGAGCCTGACCGTTCCTTCCGGCCGCACCGTGGCCCTGGTCGGCCCCTCCGGCTCCGGCAAGAGTACGCTGGTCAACCTCTGTTTGCGCTTCTTCGATCCTGAAAGCGGCAAGGTGGTCATCGATGGGCAGGACATCGCCCAGGTCACCGTCGGCTCGCTCCGCGACGCCATCGGCCTCGTCACCCAGGACCCGGTGCTGTTCGACGACACCATCCGCGCCAATATCGCTTATGGCACCAAGCCGGAGGACGAGGCCCAAGTCGTCGCCGCGGCAAAAGCCGCCGCGGCCCATGATTTCATCATGGGCCTGCCCAAGGGCTACGACACGCGCGTCGGCGAAGCAGGCTCGTCGCTCTCCGGCGGCGAGCGCCAGCGCATCGCCATCGCCCGGGCGGTCTACAAGGATGCGCCGATCCTGCTGCTCGATGAGCCGACGAGCTCGCTCGACAGCGAGGCCGAGGCCAAGGTGCAAACCGCGCTCGAAGGATTGATGCGCGGGCGCACCGTGCTGATGATCGCCCATCGCCTGTCCACGGTGAAGAAGGCCGATCTCATCTGCGTGCTCGATCAGGGGCGCATCGTCGAGGTCGGGCGTCACGAAGAGCTGGTCGCCAAAGGCGGCCTCTATACGCGCCTGCACGGAACCCAGTTCGGCATCGCCGGCGGCCACGTGGCCGAAAGCGAAAACGGCAAGGCCACTGACGGCAGCGCCGAAGACGTTCGTCTCGAGGGCGCAAGCGTAGGCGATGCCGACGACGAAGACGCCGTCGCCGTGGTCGGAAGCTAGGCAAGCGCTCTAGAGCATGGCGAAGCGGTTGCTCTCCTCGGGCCCATTGGTCGATTTCGGCAGCGCTCTCGGCGCGGCCTATATCCGGTTCGTGTACAATACGAGCGAAGTGCGGCGCGATCCGCCCGACACCGACGCCAAGTTGTTCGCCGAGCATCCACAGATCTTCGCCATGTGGCACGGGCAGTTCGGCCTGCTGCCGAAGATCAAGCCAGACCGCCCAGCCGCGGTCGCAGCCATGGTCGCGCGGCATGGCGACGCCGAAATGATCGCGGGTGTGCTCAAGCGCTTCGGGGTGCGGCTGATCAGAGGCGCGGGCGCGGGCTACCGGCGCGGAAACCGCGGCGGGGCAGCCGCTCTCAGGGAAGCGCTCAAAGCGCTTAAGCAAGGCACGACCGTGGCCATGACCGCGGACATTGCGCCGGGCCCCGCGCGCAAGGCCGGAAACGGCATCGTCATGCTGGCGCGGCTTTCGGGGCGGCCGGTGGTTCCTTGCGCCATGGCCACGAGCCGGTTCATTACCCTCAATAGTTGGAGCGCCTACACCATCAACCTGCCCTTCTCCAAGCTTGGCATCGTTGTCGGCGATCCGGTAAGGGTGCCGCCTGACGCCGATTCGGCCGCGGTCGAGGCCGCCCGCATCGCCGTCGAACGTGGCCTCAATCAAGCGACCGCGCGCGCCTACGACCTTGCCGGGGGTATCGATCCCTTGTCGCCTCAAGCTCAAATCAAGGCCGCCAAGCCGGCCTTCGCCATTCGCGCCTATCGCGCGCTGACGCGCTATGCCGCGCCGCTCGCGCCGCTGATGCTTGCCTGGCGCACGCGCATCGGCAAGGAGGAGCCGGCCCGCCGCCTGGAGCGCTACGGCGAGGCGAGCGTGGCGCGCCCCCCAGGCTATCTCGTGTGGTTCCATGCCGCGAGCGTCGGCGAGACCAATGCGGTGCTGCCGGTGATCGAGGCGATCGTCGCCGCGCATCCGGAGATCAACCTCTTGCTCACTACCGGCACCGTCACCTCGGCGAAGCTTGCCCGCGCCCGGCTGCCCAAGGGCGCCGTGCATCAATATGTTCCGCTCGACAATCAGGATTACGTGCGGCGCTTCCTTGAGCATTGGCGGCCTGACCTCGCCGTGTTCGTCGAATCCGAGATCTGGCCGAACCTCGTGCTCGAGACGAGCGCGCTTCACATCCCGCTCGTGCTCGTCAACGGCCGCATGTCGTTCCGCTCCTTCCGCCGCTGGCGCAAGCGTCCCGGCTTGAGCCGTCCACTATTTTCGGCGTTCGGTCTGGCGCTCGCGCAGAACGATCGCTTCGCCCAGCGTTTCACCGCGCTCGGCACTCCGCGCAGCGTACCGGTCGGCAATCTCAAGATCGACGCGCCGCCGCCGCCGGTCGATTTGGCCGGGCACAAGACCCTCTCCGCAGCACTTGCGGGACGCACGGTGTGGCTTGCGGCAAGCACCCATCCGGGCGAGGACGACATCGCCGCCGTCGCCCATCTCGCCATGAAAGGCGCGCGGCCCGATCTCCTCACCATCATCGTGCCGCGGCATCCCGAGCGCGGCCCATTCATCGCTAAGCTGCTGGAGGGCGCCAATCTCAAGGTGGCGCTCCGCTCGGAAGGAAAGCTCCCGGACGCAGCCACCGATATCTACATCGCCGACACGATCGGCGAGCTTGGGCTGTTTTACAGTCTCGTGCCGGTGGCCTTTGTCGGCGGCTCGCTCGTGCCGCATGGCGGGCAGAACCCGATCGAGGCGATCAAGCTCGGCGCCGCCGTGGTCACCGGACCGCATTGGCGGAACTTCGCCGACGCCTATGACGAGCTGTTGCGCGCAGGCGGCGCGGTGCAAGTGAGCGATGCGAAGGATCTCGCCACGGCGACGCTGCTCCTGCTCGAGGATGCGCAGGCGCGCGGGCGCATCATGTCCCGCGCCGAAAGTGCCATCGCGCGCATGGGCGGCGCGCTGCCGCGTACCATCAGCGAGCTTGAGCAATTCCTGCCGTCAAAGGCGACCCTGCAACATGCTTCTTAGAGCGCCATTCTGGTGGTACCGGCGCGCCGGCGTGCTCGCCTCGGCGCTTTCGCCGCTCGGCGCACTCTATGGGCGCATGGCCGAGCGCAAGGCGGCCGAGGTCAAGCCCTACCGCTCGCGCCTTCCGGTGATCTGCATCGGCAATTTCACCGCTGGCGGCGGCGGCAAGACGCCGACGGCGATTGCCGTGGCCGAAGTACTTAAGGAAGCGGGCGAAAAGCCTTGCTTTCTCACCAGAGGCTATGGCGGCAAGGTGCAAGGCCCGGTGCTCGCGGCCAAGGAGCAAAGCGCGGCCGAGATCGGCGACGAGACGCTGCTGTTGCTGGCCCACGCCCCGGCCGTGGTGTCGGCGGATCGCGCGGCGGGCGCGAAATTGATCGAGGGCACCGACGCCACCGTCATCGTCATGGATGACGGCTTTCAGAACCCGCAGCTTGCCAAGGATTTCAGCCTGATCGTGGTCGACTCTCAAGTGGGGCTCGGCAATGGGCTGGTGATGCCGGCGGGTCCTTTGCGGGCGCCGCTCGACAAGCAAATGCCCCGCGCCGACACGCTGCTGCTGATCGGCGACGGCGGCAGGGCCGCGCTGCTCGTCAAGAGCTTCGAAGCTGGCAACAAGCCGGTGCTGAAAGCGCGCATGGTGCCGCGCGGCGATCCGCGTTGGCTCGGCGTGCTGCCGGTCATCGGCTTTGCCGGCATCGCCAACCCGAAGAAATTCTACGCCACGCTGTCGCAGAACGGCGCGCGGCTCACGGGTACGCGCTCTTTTGCCGACCATCACCCCTATACCGAGCGCCAGGCCGAGCGGCTGCTTAAGTGGGCTCGGGAATGGAACGCCATGCTGGTCACCACCGAGAAGGACTGGGTGCGGCTGCCCGAGGACGACGGCACGGCTTTGAGCGAGCTCAGGTTCCGCTCGCGCCCGCTGCTCATCGCCATCGCGTTCGGCGAGGGCAACAGGGTGAAGCGGCTTATGGTCGAAGCGATCGAAAAGCGCCGGCAGGGCTGATTCCGATAGGGGCGCTCCGCGCCCATCCTCTCCCCCGCGGGGAGAGGTCGCGTCGAAGCTCTTGGCTTCGACGCGGGTGAGGGGTTTTTCGGAGTCAGTTCTGTTGCGCTTGATCCCCCTCACCCTACCCTCTCCCCACAGGGGAGAGGGGGAGCGAACCGGCAACGCTCGTGGTGTTAAGCAGCAGGCGTGGCGTGGGTGTCGCGGTAGCGCTTCAGCGAGGCGACGGCGTCGACATAGGCCTCCTGCAGCTCGACGCTCCAATAGCGCAGCTCATCGAGCGGGATGGTGCGGCCGGTGACGGCGCAGCGCACGAAGTCGCCAGGCGTCAGCACCTGCACCTCTCCGTCGAGATATTTGAGCTTGGCTTCGCCCTTGAAGCCAATGTTGCGTTCGAAGCGGTTCATCACGGCGGTGTCACTCGCCTCATGTCGAATTGCACTCAGTTACCATAGCCGCGCCGCGTGGCGGTGGCCAGCCCGCTTACAGCAATGTGCCCTGCTTTTCGTCGCGCGCGCGTGCACGCTTCGGACTTGCTGTCGCCTTGCGGTCGCCACCATCGGCTTGCGCAGGGACATGGCCATCGGCGAACTCGATGTCCAGACGCTCGCCGCGATGAACCTCGGCGGCGCGGCGAAGCATGCGGCCCTCGGCGTCGCGGGTCAGCGTGAAGCCGCGGGCAAGCACATTGTGATAACCGAGCGAGTTGAGGAGCTGGATGCGCGCATCGATGCGCTGGCGCGAGCGCGCCACCAGGGCGCCGAGTGCGCGCCGCCCAGACCGGTCGAGACGGTCAAGTCGGTCGCGCCCTCCCCGCACCGCGTTACGCACGAGATGCGGCCTGAGCCTTGTGGCCGAGCGCGCCAAGGCGACGCAATGGGCATGGGCATTGGCGCCAAGCGCGCGGCCGAGCCTGGCACTCGCCCCGTCGAAGCGCTGACGCGGCAGCGCAAGAATCTCGCTTCGCCGCGGCAGGCCACGGGCGAGCGCGGCAAGCAGATTGCGCTGCCCCTCGACCAGCCGCCGCAGATGACTGAGGATTCGCAGCCCGAAGTCCGTCACCTGGATATGCAGATCGGCGCGCACCGGCACGGCACGCTCGGCTGCTGCGGTCGGGGTCGGCGCACGGAAATCGGCGACGAGGTCGATGATGGTCCAGTCGGTCTCGTGCCCGACCGCCGAGATCAGCGGAATGGTGCTGGCGGCCACGGCGCGGGCCACGATCTCCTCGTTGAAGCCCCACAGGTCTTCGAGGCTACCGCCGCCACGCGCCACAATGATCAGGTCTGGCCGCGGCACCGAAGCGCCGGCGATCAGCCCGTTGAAGCCATGGATGGCTGCGGCGACCTCCACGGCGCAGGTCTCGCCCTGCACCCGCACCGGCCAGACCATCACGTGGCAAGGAAAGCGGTCGGCGAGTCTGTGCAAGATATCGCGGATCACCGCTCCGGTCGGCGAGGTGACCACGCCGACGATGCGCGGCAGATAAGGCAGCGGCAGCTTGCGGCCTGAGTCGAACAGGCCTTCGGCGGCGAGTGCGCGCTTTCTCTGCTCGAGCAGCGCCATGAGCGCGCCGATGCCGGCAGGCTCAAGATCGTCGATGACGATCTGATAGGTCGATTTGTTGGGATAGGTGGTGACCCTGCCCTTGACCACGACCTCGAGCCCCTGCTCAGGCTTGAACTTTAACCGCTGATAGGTGCTCCGCCAGATCAGCGCGTCGATGACGGCGTTCTCGTCCTTGAGCTTGAAATAGCAGTGGCCGGAGCCGTGCTGGCCGTTGAAGTTGGAGATCTCGCCGCGGAGCTTCACCAGCCCATAGGCCTCCTCCACGGTGCGCTTGAGCGCGAAGGAAAGCTCGGAGACAGTATATTCGACGAGATTGGTCGACTGATTTGTGGTGGCTTCGGCCATTCTGATCCGCGGTTCCATTTTGCTTCCGGCGCCAGCGTGCTAGGCAGGCAGCCTCGGTCAAAGGAGCTTTACCCCATTGAACGTGCTGTTGATAGGTGGAGGCGGCCGCGAGCACGCGCTCGCCTGGAAGCTCAAGCAAAGCCCACTGCTAGATATGCTTTATTGCGCCCCTGGCAATGCCGGGATCGCCGAGATCGCCGATTGCGTGGCGCTCGATGTTGGCGATCACGACGCGGTCGCCAGCTTCTGCAAGGATAAGCAGGTCGGCCTCGTGGTCATCGGCCCCGAAGCGCCGCTCGTCGCCGGACTTACGGACGATCTCGAAGCTCAGGGCATCAAAGTATTCGGGCCCTCCAAGGGAGCGGCACAGCTCGAAGGCTCCAAGGGCTTCACCAAAGATTTATGCGCGCGGGCCGGAATTCCGACGGCTTCCTATGCCCGCTTCTCTGACGCCGCCGCGGCCAAAGCCTATTTGGCGGCGCAGAAGCTTCCCATCGTGATCAAGGCTGACGGGCTCGCCGCCGGCAAGGGCGTCACCATCGCCGCGACGAGAGCTGAGGCCGAAGCTGCGATCGATGCCTGCTTCGGCGGCGCCTTCGGGGATGCCGGCACCGAGCTGGTGATCGAGGAGTTCCTGCGCGGCGAAGAGGCGAGCTTCTTCGCGCTGGTCGACGGCAGATGCGCGCTGCCGCTCGCCACGGCGCAGGACCACAAGCGCGCTTACGACGGCGATCGGGGGCCGAACACCGGCGGCATGGGCGCCTATTCTCCGGCGCCGATCATGACGGGCGAGCTTTGCCGGCGCACCATGCTTGAGATCATCGAGCCCACGGTGCTGGCGATGGCCGACGCCGGCACCCCGTTCAAGGGCGTGCTCTATGCCGGGCTGATGATCGAGGACGGGGCGCCGAAGCTCATCGAATACAACGTCCGCTTCGGCGATCCGGAGTGTCAGGCGCTCATGCTGCGGCTCAAGTCTGACCTGCTGCCAGCTCTGCTCGCCACTGCGGAGGGGCGCCTCGCCAGTGTCGAGCTCGAATGGTCTGGCGATCCCGCACTTTGCGTGGTCATGGCGGCCAAGGGCTATCCCGGCGCTTACGCCAAGGGCACCGAGATCAGGGGCCTCGATGCAGCGGCGCGCAATCCTGATGTGCAGATCTTCCATGCCGGCACCAAACGCAACGGAGACCGCATCCTCGCCGATGGCGGGCGCGTGCTCGGCGTCACGGCGCGGGGACGCGACATTCGCGAGGCGCAAGCAAGCGCCTATGCCGCAGTGGACAAGATCGAGTGGCCGGAAGGCTTCTGCCGCCACGACATCGGCTGGCGGGCGGTTGCGCGCGAGGCGGAGTCGAGCGAAGCCGCTGGCTCAGCGGTCCCCCGCTCCCCTTTAGGGAGAGGGTCGGGGTGAGGGGGCTCCAACGCCGAAAGCTCGTTCCCCCTCACCCGCACCTTCGCTCACGCGAAAGTGCGACCTCTCCCCGCTGGGGAGAGGATGGGCGCGGTGCGCCCCTGCAGTAACTCATTGCGGCGGCAGGCTGCCACGCCTACCTTTCATGCTGGACCTGAACGCAGATCGGAGACCCTGATGGCGCAAGGCTCAAGAAAAACCGCAGCCCTTCTTTCCGGCGCCGTCGCAATCGCGCTTAGCATTGCGCCGGCAAGCGCCGCGCCTCTCACGGCGCAAGGGCTCGACCGCCCCGGCGCCATGGTCGTGCCCGCGCAGATCTTCAAGCGCGGCCGGCCGCCGATCTATCCCTATGTGTATTCGCCGCCGCGCCGCCCAGGAGGCTGGAGCACCTATTTCGGCTTCGTGCCTTACGCCAAGGGCGACTACGAGACCCAAGCGCTGCAGCGGGTCTATCCGCAGCTGAACTACCCGCCCAGCATGCGATACTGGACGCCGCAATCGGGGTTCTGACCTCCCTCTCACATGCTCCGCCTCTACGCCCGCGTGCTCGGCCTGCTCGGCCCGCAAATGCGGCTCGGCTGGGTTCTGGCACTCGCCAATGTGGCGCTCGCCGCAGCTGGGCTCGCCGAGCCGGTGCTGTTCGGCCGCATCATCGATGCCTTGGCGAGCGCCCAAGGCTCAGGCGGCACACCTGACTGGCCCAAGCTCACCCCGCTTGTCGCCGGCTGGGCCGGCTTTGCGCTGTTCCTCATCGTCTGCGGGGCGCTCGTCGCGCTCTACGCCGACAAGCTTGCGCATAGACGCCGCCAGGTTGTGCTGTCGGATTATTTCGAGCACGTGCTGCAGCTTCCGCTGAGCTTCCACAGCGCCACCCATTCAGGGCGGCTGATGAAGGTGATGCTCGCCGGCACCGACACGCTGTGGTGGCTGTGGCTCGGCTTCTTTCGCGAGCATCTCGCGGCCATCGTGTCCATCGCCGTGCTGTTGCCTCTGTCGCTCTATCTCAATTGGCGGCTCGGCCTTCTGCTCATCGGGCTTTCGCTCATCTTCCTCGCGCTCACCGTTTTCGTGCTGCGCAAGACCGAGACCATGCAGAAATCGGTGGAGCGCTATTACTCCGACCTCGCCGAGCGCGCCTCGGACACGCTCGGCAATGTGGCGCTGGTGCAAAGCTTCACCCGCGTCGAGGATGAGGTGCGCGAATTGCGCGCAGTGGTCGACCGTCTGCTCGGCGCGCAGATGCCCGTGCTGTCCTGGTGGGCGGTCGTCTCCACCATTACCAAGGCATCGACCACGCTCACAATGCTCGCCATCCTGATCCTCGGGCTCGTCCTGTTCGCGCAAGGACAGACCACGATCGGCGGCATCGTCATGTTCATGAGTTTCGCCGGAATGCTGATCCAGCGGCTCGAGCAGGCGGCGCGCTTCGTCAATTCCGTGTTCATGAACGTGCCGAGGCTTGAGGAATTCTTCGGCGTGCTCGACACCCCCACTTCGGTCAAGGACCGCAAAAACGCGGTCACCCTCAAGAACGTTCGCGGAGAGGTGTCCTTCGACGGCGTCACCTTCTCCTATGACGGCAAGCTCCCCGCCGTCGAGGACCTCACCTTCAAGGCCGAGCCTGGCGAGACCATCGCGCTGGTCGGCGCCACGGGTGCCGGCAAATCGACGGCGCTGGCGCTGCTCTATCGCGTCTACGATCCGCAAGCGGGGAAGATCAGCATCGACGGCCGCGACATCCGTGGCGTGACGCTCACGAGCCTCAGGCGCAATATCGGCGTGATCTTCCAGGAGCCGCTGCTGTTCAACCGCTCGATCGCCGAGAATTTGCGCGTCGGCAAATCCTGACGCCACCGATGCGGAAATACTCGCCGCCTGCAAGCGGGCCGAGGCGCTCGAGTTCATCGAGCGTCACGGCGATGGGCTGAACGCGACCGTCGGCGAGCGCGGCCGCATGCTCTCCGGCGGCGAGCGCCAGAGGCTGTCGATCGCGCGGGCGCTGCTGAAGGACCCACCTATTTTGATCCTCGACGAGGCGACGAGCGCGCTCGACGCCGCAACCGAAGCCAAGGTGACGGCGGCGCTTGCCGAGGTGATGAAGGGCCGCACCACCTTCGTCATCGCGCATCGGCTCGCCACGGTGCGCAACGCCACGCGCATCCTCGTGTTCGACAAGGGCCGCATCGTGGAGAGCGGCAGCTTCGATGAGCTGGTGGCGCGGCGTCGGGTGTTCGCCAAATTGGCCGAGGCCCAGTTCCTCGCGCCGGCACCGCAGTAGCAGAGTTAGACTATCCACATGATGTACAGAGCAGTTGTTGCCGCTTGCCGCCAAATGTTCTACATTTGTTCGTAAGCCTCGGCGCAGTGCCCTGGCTCTAGTTAGCCTTTGAGAATCACCGCATTCTGCATTTCCACGTTGAGGGATGGCTGATGCTAGCGCCGGCAGAACAGGTTGACCCGTCTTTTGATCTCACGCGCTTTGTGGGCGCGCGTCGTTTCAGCACGATCCTGGCTGACCCGCCTTGGCAGTTTACCAACCGCACCGGAAAAGTGGCGCCTGAGCATCGGCGCCTATCACGTTATGGGACGCTCACATTGAAAGAGATTGTCAGCCTTCCAGTTGCGGAAATTGCTGCTCCCAAAGCGCATCTCTACCTTTGGGTCCCGAATGCGTTACTGCATGAGGGGCTAACGGTTATGGCCGCCTGGGGTTTCACCTATAAATCCAACATTGTCTGGCACAAGATCCGAAAGGATGGCGGATCCGATGGGCGCGGAGTTGGATTCTACTTTCGAAATGTCACCGAGTTGATTCTCTTTGGTGTTCGCGGCAAGAACGCGCGGACTCTTGCCCCCGGACGTCGACAGGTCAATTTCGTGGCGGCCCGGAAACGCGAACACTCGCGCAAGCCCGATGAGTTATTTCCAATTATCGAGGCTTGCTCTCCAGGGCCTTACCTAGAACTGTTTGCCCGGGGTTCTCGAAAAAACTGGACAGCCTGGGGAAACGAAGCCGACCAGTCCTACAGGCCGTCGTGGCCAACCTACGGTTACAATTCAATCGATAGCCAAGACATCTTCGCAAAGTAGGGATCATTTCGCACTCGTCTGAGCGTCGTTTTCTTCCGACTGGGCTGCGGCAATAATCTCTCTTACGGTAGACTCGTCCTCGCCAAACGTGACGATCGAGTCTGGCAAGCCGATGAGCACGAGCGGACAGGGGTTTCCCACGCCACGGCTAACCCGATCTTCCAGCTTTTTCCAATGCGTCGTTGCTTCTCCAAATTTGTCACTTACAAATTGTGCCACGAAGGATTCGCGGAAGGAGATCGGACTTCGCGCGCGTGTGACGCGTTTCGTGATCGCGTTGCGCTGTCTCGCCGTGGGGTCGTAGCCCCACTCCAATAGATCATCCAGACTCTTAATCTTTCGCTCTTCGACGAAGCGACCGACCATCGCCCTCATTCCGTCGTGTAGCGCGCGACCTCGCGTGATAATCATGCCGGCTGAAATTGCGCCGTCAGCATGGAGTCGCTTGAAGTTCTCAAGATCCCGGTCAAAAAAGGGATCCTTGTTGTTCCACTCGATTTCGAGAGCAAGCGCATGTTCCTCTCCGCTCTCGGGGTCGGGAAATCCCTTGACGTGATCCATCTTGTGGGAGATGGCCTCCCGCTCGAGGCCATTGATCGTCTTGACCACCGTAAATGTCTTTGTGGCCCAACCGCGACTCTGAAGCCCCTTGCGAAGTCGCTGCGTTCCCTTTGCTTCGCCGCCGCCACCGGCAATGATTTCTTCGATCGGCACCTGAGCGTTGAGCAGAACTTCTTCGAGTTCTTTTGCAGCCGCAGGGAAGTCCCCCTTCAGAATTGCTTGTGCGTGAGAGAGTGTTTCGACTTGGAAGCCGCGCTCGCGTAGTTTCTCAAACATCTTTGCCTACTAGCAAGTTTGCATTTCCCGGTCCATCCGCCCGGGCGTACCGCGCTTCGCGCTACTTGAGCGCATCTCGCTCTTTGACATGACTTCGCGGGCTCGCCCGGCGAAGCAATCAAGCACGGCTTTTCATCCCTCCCCTTGACGGGGAGGGAGTCGCGCTCGAACAGCGCGGCGGGTGGGGTGATTGTCCCGCCGTTGAAAAACCCCCCACCCCGACGCCGCCCGAAGGGACGTCGTCGGACCTCCCCGCAAGGGGGAGGTATGAAAACGTGGATGTCGCAAGTGGTTAGCGGCGGGCGGCGAAGAAGCGCTTTAGGAGCTCGGAGGCGCGCGCTTCGTCGATGCCGCCATAGACTTCCGGCGCGTGGTGGCAGGTCGGGCTCGCAAAGAAGCGCGGGCCATGCTCGACGGCGCCGCCCTTAGGATCGGGCGCGCCGAAATAGAGCCTGCGGATGCGGGCAAAGGAGATGGCGGCGGCGCACATGGCGCAAGGCTCGAGGGTCACATAGAGATCGCAATCGATGAGCCGCTCGCTGCCGAGCTTGGCGCAGGCCTCCCTGATGGCGAGCAGCTCGGCATGGGCGGTTGGATCGCGGAGCTGAAGCGTCCGATTGCCGGCGCCTGCCAGCACCTCGCCTGTGGCGCTCACCACCACGGCGCCGACGGGCACCTCGCCCGAAAGGCCGGCAGCCTCGGCCTCGGCGAGGGCGAGATCCATGGGCCGCTTGCTTGGGCTCGTCACATCTGCAAGCTTTTCATCCATGGGCGGGAAAGTGGGCGCGAAGCGAAGGCCTGGTCAAGGGGGCAAGCCGGCGCCGGTAAAGGCGGCGGAGCCCATGCGTATCGCCAAGGCCATCGCCCATGCCGGGCTCTGCTCGCGGCGCGACGCCGAAAGATGGATCGAGCAGGGCCGCGTGGCGGTCAATGGCACGGTGCTCGTCACCCCTGCTCACGTGGTCAAACCAGGCGACAAGGTCACCGTCGACGGCATGATGCTGCCTGAGACGGAAGCGCCACGGCTGTGGCGCTATCATAAGCCGAAGGGGCTCGTCACCAGCCACAAGGACCCGCAAGGGCGGAAGACGGTGTTCGAGGCGCTGCCTGAGGAGCTGCCGCGCGTGATCTCGGTCGGGCGGCTCGACCTCAACACTGAGGGACTGTTGCTGCTCACCACCGACGGCGCGCTTGCCAGGCACTTGGAGCTGCCGAGCACCGGCTGGCTGCGCCGCTATCGCGTGCGGGCGCATGGCAGGATCGGCCAAGCCGACCTCGACAAGCTCGCCCGCGGCATGACCATCGACGGCGTGCATTACGGGCCGGTGGAAGCGAGGATCGATCGGGCGCAAGGCGGCAATGTCTGGCTCACGCTTGGGCTTCGCGAAGGCAAGAACCGCGAGGTGAAGCGGCTCGCCGAAGCGCTCGGCCTCACCGTCAACCGGCTGATCCGCGTGTCCTTCGGGCCGTTCGCGCTCGGCGATTTGGCATCCGGCCAGGTGAGCGAGGTCAAGCAACGCGTGCTCAAGGAGCAGCTCGGCGCAAAGCTCACCGCAGAATTGGGATTGAGCAGCGAGAACCAAAGGCTGCGGGCGGCGCGCGGGCAGCGAAAGTCCTGAGAGCGGCCATGCGGATCGTCGCCGGCAAATTCAGAAGCACACGCATCGAGGCACCGAAGGGGCTCGGCACGCGGCCGACCTCCGACCGCGTGCGCCAGGCGCTGTTCAACGTGCTCGAACACGGCGCGCCGCAATTCGATTTCGCCGGCGCCCGCGTGCTTGATCTGTTCGCAGGCTCTGGCGCGCTCGGGCTCGAGGCGATGTCGCGGGGCGCACGCTTCTGCCTGTTCGTGGAGGAGAGTGCCGAGGCGCGCGCTGCCATCCGCCGCAACGTCGAGGCGCTGTCGCTGACCGGTGCCTCCAAGATCTGGCGGCGCGACGCGACCAAGCTCGGCGAGGCCGGCACCATGCAGCCCTTCGACCTCATCTTCCTCGATCCGCCTTACGGCAAGGGCCTGGGGCCAAGAGCGCTTCAATCAGCCGCTGCCGGAGGATGGATCAGGGATGGCGCCATCGCGGTTTTAGAGGATCGCGCCGACGCTGAGGCTGCGCTTCCGGCCTCGTTTCAAGAGCTCGACGCGCGTATCTACGGAGAGACTAAAATTGTCGTGATGCGGGCTTTTCCGGCACTCGGCGCGGCTCGGCGCGGTGGCCCGAAGCGGGCAGATGTGGTTGAATGACAGTTGTTCCGGGGACGAGGGTGCCATGAAGCTGTTCAAAGTCCTGGGCCTTACCTCTCTCCTCGCAGCGACGATCGCTTTCGTCGCGCCGGCCGACGCCTTCACCTCAGGCGGCTGGGAAGGACAAGCCAATCACGACGAAGACGGCACCTTCCGCGACTGCACCATGACCGCGGACTATGCCAACGGCATCACGCTCGCCTTCATCATCAGCCGCGACTTCGGCTGGGGGCTGGTGCTCGCCGACGACAAATGGACCCTAAAGGTGGGAAGCGAGGAGGAAGTGACGCTTGCGGTCGACAAGCTCGACCCAATTGCCGGCACCGCCAAGGTGGTCGATGCGCACGGCATTTTGGTGCCGCTCGACAACGCCGATCCCGTGGTGGAAGCCATGCGCCACGGCCACACGCTCGCCGTCATCACGCCGGCCGGCGAAGTGAGCTTCAAGCTTTCCGGTACGCGCGACGCGATCGCCGCTCTCGCCAATTGCGTGAGCGAGAATCTGGCGGCGGAGAAGGCAGGCAGCATCGAGGCCAAGGCCCCGGAGGAAGGCGAAGACAACGGCAACAAGCTCTTCACCCCGAGCGAGGCAGCGGCGTTCGCCTCGGACCTGCTCGCCTCGGCCGGCATCACCAATTATGAGATGGAGGATCCGCAAGAGACCCCCATGCCGAGCTTCGACGTGGTGTGGAAATACGCGAACGGCATCGTCGCGGCGCTGGTCGGCTACAAGGATATGGGCGCCGCCGATCTCGACGAGGCGGCGAACGAGGTGATGGTGGACGACGCCAGGAACTGCAAAGGCACGTTCGCCTCAGGCAAGAAGATCAGCGAGCCGGCGGAGTCGGTGAGCGTGAAGCGCCTCTACACCGCCTGCCGCTCCACCGGAAAGTCGGTCGAGATCCACTACACGTTGGTGAAGACGGGGAGCGGCCATCTGATCCTGATCGCCCATCTCAATCTCGGCGAGGCCACCGGCGACGTGGCCAATGCCGATAGCGCCTTCCTGCATGGCGCGGTGCTGCGCAGCTTCAAGTAGCAACTGACGCTAGCGGCGCTGAAACAGCTTCTCGATGTCGGAGAGCTTGAGCTCAACGTAGGTCGGCCGCCCGTGATTGCATTGGCCCGAGAACGGCGTTTCCTCCATGTCGCGCAGAAGCGCGTTCATCTCCGTGGCATTGAGGCGGCGGCCGGCCCGCACGCTGCCGTGGCAGGCCATCGTGGAGAGCACGTGGTCGAGCCCCTCGGAGACGACGAGGCTCCCCTCGCCTTCGGCGAGCTCGTCGGCGAGATCGCGGACGAGGCCCTGGATATTGCCCAGGCCGAGCAGAGCGGGGACCTCGCGCACGACCACGGCTGACGGACCGAAAGCCTCGACCACGAGCCCGAGCCGCTCAAGCTCCTCTGCAGCTCCGGCGAGACGCTCGGCAGCCTCGGCGTCGAGCTCGACCACTTCGGGGATCAGCAGCATCTGGCGGGAGAGGCCGCCATTGGCGAAGGCGTTCTTCAGGCGCTCATAGACGAGGCGCTCGTGGGCGGCGTGCTGATCGACGATGACGAGCGAGTTTTCCGTCTCGGCGATGATGAAGGTGTCGTGCACCTGCGCCCGCGCCGCGCCGAGCGGATAGGCGACAGCATTGTCGTCATCGGCGCCCACATGGGTGACGGCGCTTGGCGCGGGCATGGGCGCGAGCGGCGCCTGGGCGCGGTCGGCAAAGCCGAAAGCTTGACGGCTGGGCATGGAGACCCCCGCGGGCCGCGTCATGCGGGACAGCGCCTCCTGCGACAGGCTCGCGGTGGCGCGGTGCTGCGCGCTGCCAAGAGCTTCGTGAAGCGCGGTGACGATCAGGGCGCGCACGGCTTGCGCGTCGCGGAATCTGAGCTCGGTCTTGGCAGGATGGACGTTCACGTCGACCTCATCGGGAGGGAGCGTGAGGAAGAGCGCGAGCATGGGGTGCCGGCCGTTGGGCACGAGGTCGCCATAGCCTCCGCGCACGGCACCAGCGAGCAGCTTGTCGCGCACCGGCCTGCCATTGACCACGAGATGCTGGCCGAGGCTGTTGGGGCGATGCAGCGTGGCGAGGCCGGCGAAACCCTCGACGGCAAGCGATCCGCGTGCGGCGCGCACGGCAAGCGCATCGGTTACGAACTCCTCGCCGAGGATGCGGCCGAGCCGCGCAAGTCCGTGGTCGAGCAGCCCCGACGGGCAAGGCTCGAGCCGCAAAGTCGCGCGGTCTCCGGTCGAGAGGCTGAAAGCGATCTCAGGGTTGGCAAGCGCCAAGCGCTTCACCACATCGGCGATGGCAGCAGTCTCGGCGCGCTCGGATTTCATGAATTTGAGCCGTGCCGGCGTCGCGTAGAACAGGTCGCGCACTTCGATGCGCGTGCCCTCGCCGATCGCCGCAGGCTTGAGCTGACCTTTGCGGCCGCCATCGACTGCGATCTCGTAAGCCCGATCGGCGCCGCGGGCGCGGCTCATGATGGTGAGCCTGGCGACGGCGGCAATGGACGGCAGGGCCTCGCCGCGGAAGCCGAGGGTGAGGATGTGGGAGAGATCGTCGCCTTTGAGCTTTGAGGTGGCGTGACGCTCCACAGCAAGGACGAGATCGTCGCGGTCCATGCCGCTTCCATCGTCGGAGACGCGGATCAGGCTCAGGCCGCCGCCATTCGCCATCACGTCGATGCGGCTGGCGCCGGCATCGATAGCGTTCTCGACCAGCTCCTTGACGACGCTCGCCGGGCGCTCGACCACCTCGCCGGCGGCGATGCGATTGATGAGGTTCGGCGGCAGCTGGCGTATGGCCATCCAAGGCCCTCGCGGCGCTTCACGCGCCCAAATAGCGGCGCGTGATGATCTTACCCGATTCTACCGCGGGCTGGTCGAACGGGTCGACGCCCAAGAGGTGGCCGGCGAGGATGGTTTCCAACATGAAATGCATCAAGAGTGCGCCGAGCGAGCGCTCGTCGAGCCGTTCAAGGTCGATGGTGCGCACCGGCCGGCCGGCGGCGAGCAAAGCCTCGGGGATCGCTTTCTGCTGCGCGGCCACGAGATCGCCTGCGGCGCGGCCAGCGAGGTACTCGGCGTGCGCGACCTTGGCGAGATCGGCCGCCACGCGCGGCCCGCTGCCGGCGCAATTCTCGCGCACCACGGTGATGAAGTGTTGCGGCGCGCCGTCGAGATAGAGCTGAAGCTGGCTATGCTGATCGACCGGCCCGAGTGCCGCGACCGGCGTCGTCCCCTCGCCGTTCTTGCCGAGGCTCTCGCCCCAGAGCTGGACGTACCAGGCGGAGAAGCGCGCGAGCCGGTCGCTGTAGGGCAGCATCACGCTCACCTTGATGCCGCGCTCCTTGGCGAGGCCGATGGCGATGGCGGCGCCGACCGCAGGCGCGAAGTCCTGCGGCGCTCGTGCCTCGAGCAGCGCCTTGACGACGGACCTTGCGCCGTCGCGCAGCGCCTCCACATCGAGCCCGCGGGCGAGCGCCGGCAAGAGCCCGACATTGGTCAAGCCTGCGAACCGGCCGCCGATCTTTGGCTCGTGGGGAAGCGTGGGGATCGACAAGGCTTCGCACAGGTCGCGCAGGCCGTTGGTGGCCGCGCCGCTGCGCGGCTCGGTGAGGCCGAGAAAGAGCTCGGGGATGCGCGGCCCAAGGCCAGCCGCGCGCACGGCCTCTATTGCCGCGATGGCCTGCACCAGGGTCTCAGGCGTGTTGCCAGATTTGGAGGTGACCACGAAGCGGGTGGCGGCGAGGTCCAGGTTCGCGAGCGCCCGCTCAAGCGTGCGAGGATCGAGGTTGTCGTAGAAGCGGGTGCGCGGACGGTCGCGTTGGCCGCCATTGCCGTCGTCGCCGGGAATCCCCCAACCGCCGAGTTGAGCGAGCGTCTGGCCGCCAAGGCTGGAACCGCCGGTGCCGAAGAACACGAGCGTCCTTGCCTCCTTCGTGAGCGCAGCAAGCGCGGACCGAGCCGCATCGATGTCATCGCGCCACTCCGGCACGCGGAGCAAGGGCAGCGCGCCTGAGGCATGGTCATCGCGCAAGGACTCGATGCGAGGTTGCAGGCGAGCGAGGGTGCGATCGAGCGCTGCCTGCGAGAGGCCAGCCTTGCCGATATTCGCCTCAAGGCAGCCTTCGACGGATTGCGACAGCGGCATGGGCCAGCCCTAGCCCGGTGCCGCCTTCGGCCTTGCCTCAACCGGCTTGCCGACGATGGTAGTGATCAGGCGATCGGCCTCAATCAGGCGCCTCGCCACGCGCTTGATGTCGTCGAGGCTCACGGCCTCGATCAGCTGGTTGCGCCGGCCGATATAGTCGATGCCGAGATCTTCGATCTGAATCCACAGAAGCTGGTTGGCGATGCTGCTGGAGGACTCAAAGCGCAGCGCATAGGCGCCGGTGAGATAGCTCTTGGCGCCGGCGAGCTCCTCGGCACTCGGTCCCTCCTCGGCAAGGCGCCTGAGCTCACTCTCGATCACCTCCAAGGATTGGCCAACCCTCTCATTCTGCGTCGCCACATTGCCGACGAACACGGCGCCGTGCTGGTAGGGAAAAAGGTTCGAATGCACCGAATAGGCGAGCCCGCGCTTCTCGCGCACCTCTTCCATCAGGCGCGAAGAGAAACCGCCGCCGCCGATGATGTAATTGAGGATATAGGCGGCCATGAAGTCGTCATCCTTGCGCGAAAAGGCGCGATGGCCGAACTGCGCCACCGATTGCGGCACGTCCATCTCGATGATCTCGCGGGTTGGCCCGAGCGGCGGCTTGACGTCGGCGATCGGCGCCAGCACCGAGTGCTGCGGCAGTGCGACAAACACATGATCGAGCGCGCGGCCGAGTGTCTCGGCATCGATGTCGCCAACCACGGTAATCACGAGCTTGTCGCGGGCGAACACGCGACGCAAATAGCCCTGCAAATCGTCCCGGGCGATCGCGGCGATGGATGATTTGGTGCCCTTGATGGGGCGCCCATAAGGGTGGTCGCGGAAGGCGAGACGGTCCCAGGCAAGCGAAGCGACCTCCTCGGGGTCGTTCTCGTCGAACTTCAATCCGGCGATGATCTGGGCGCGCACCCGCTCGATCGCGTCTGCATCGAAGCGCGGCTTCGACATGGCGAGGCGCAACAGGTCGAACGACTCGTCCTTGTTGGCAGCGAGCATCTGCACATTGCCGAGCATCACGTCGCGGCTCGCATCGAAATCCATGCGCGTGGCAAGCGACTGCAAGCGCTCTTGAAAGGCCACCGAGTCGAGGTCGCCAGCACCTTCGTCCATCATGCCTGACACGAAATAGGCGAGGCCCTGCTTGTCTTGCGGGTCTTGCGCGGCGCCGCCGCGGAAGGCGAAGCGCATGGCGATCAGGGGATTGGCGTGGCTCTCGACGAGCCAAGCCTCGATGCCGCCCGGACTGGTGACGCGCTTGATCTCCATGGCGTCAGCCGGGGTTGTGGCAAGCGCCGCAAGCAGCGCAAACGCGGCGGTGCGCCTGCACCCGGCTCGCGCGAAGGGGCGGCAAAACCCCGTCTGCTCCATGGCGACTAAGACCTGCCGGGGCTTGGGGCATGGGCCGGTTGCTCGCCGCGGCTCGTCTTGTCAGGCGCCGGCACTAGGATCCCCGTCACCGAGTTCTTGTCGACGAGATATTTCCGCGCCACGTCGCGGATGTTGTCGACCGTCACCTGCTTCACCCTCTCGGGCCAGTTCTCGACCTGCTCGACGGTCATCCCGGTAGCGAGCCTCCAACCATAGTGGCGCGCCATGCGCGATTGGCTGTCGTTGGCATAGACGAACTCGGCAAGAAAGGCGCTGCGGGCGCGGTCGAGCTCGGCTTGGGTGACGCCGCGCT